>JAXJMO010000057.1:0-35847 GCA_036313175.1 Collinsella sp.
AAAGGAAAGCACTTAATGTGCTTTCCGTCTTGCGCAGGACTGTAGAGCAGCAAACTTAACCCCCGCCCCAGCCCCGGAGACCCTCCCGGATGGCCCCAAAAATTTTTTCAAAAAAGTTGTTGCGCGCCGGACAGACTTCTGTGTATACTAATTCCCGCAGCGCACGCGAGCGGAAACAAACGCGAACGACTGCCTGGGGAGTTAGCTCAGTTTGGTTAGAGCGCCGGCCTGTCACGTCGGAGGTCGCGGGTTCGAGCCCCGTACTTCCCGCCAACGCAATTAAAGCCACGTCTTCGGACGTGGCTTTTTGCGTTTGATGCACTTTGTTTCGATAGAACGATCGCCCCGGTGCATCTTCGCCCAGAATCCTCGCGCCTTCGGGAACGCAAATAAAATCTAATAAGTATATTTGTCTGAACAACGGTTTTGTTGCGCAACACCTGTTCAACGAGACAGGGGGTTAGGTTATACTAAATTGCACTATAGGCCGCATCTGATGCATTTCGCTCCAAGCGCGGCACTCAGGGGATATCCGATTTACCATTTGGATGTCCTGGCGGTCATTTAGCGTCTCGACACAAGCTCGGCCCCGGAGCTCGTTCGAGCTGTTCGTATTCCTTGAAAGGGGAAAAATGGACATATCGAGGAAGACTGATTACGCCCTTCGCATGCTGGCGATGCTTGCCGAGGATCCGGAGCGTTTGCTTTCTGTTCGCACCGCTGCCGAAGAGGTCAATGTCCCGTATTCGTTTGCCCGCTCGATTCAGCACGGTTTGGTCCAGGCCGGTATTGTGGAGAGCCTGCGTGGCGTCCACGGTGGCATGCGTCTCAAGGTTAGTCCGGACGACGTCACTATCCGCCAGGTCGTCGAGGCCGTTCAGGGTCCTATGGTTATGAACGATTGCACCGCGCCCGATGGTGACTGTGCGCGCATGGGCGCGTGCTGCTATCATCCCCTGTGGGCCGGAGCTCAGGCGTTGATGCGCGACTACCTCGATTCCGTTTCGCTCGGCGACATCGTCGCTCATCGCCAGTTCCCGGCCGTCGATCCCAAGTTCGCCGACCGCGAAGCGTTTCCCGAGTACGCCACCTGCGCGTGCGCTTACCGGGAGGAATAGCGCCGCATAAGGAGCATAGCCATGATTCAGGACCCCTTTCGTTCGATGATTCGTTCGGAAGGGGTCCTGCGTTATCGCGACCTTCCGTGGCGCCGCACACGCGATCCGTACATCATTTGGCTTTCTGAGGTCATGCTGCAGCAAACGCAGGTTCCGCGTGTGGAGGCGCGCATGCCGGTGTGGCTCGATCGTTTTCCGACCGTGCAGGCGCTTGCCCAGGCCGCGCCTTCCGATGTTTTGGACGCTTGGCAGGGGATGGGCTACAACCGACGCGCTCTGGCGCTCCACAAGGCCGCTCAGCGCGTTGTAGAGGACTGGGACGGGGAGTTTCCACACGAGACGCGTGACTTGGTCGCCCTGCCTGGTATTGGCCCGGCAACGGCGCAGGGTATCCGGTCGTTTGCGTTTGATCTTCCGGGCGTGTATCTGGAGACCAATGTGCGCACGGTCTTTCTGCATCACTTCTTTCCCGATGTACCGGCTGTTCCCGATCGCGAGCTGGTGCCGCTGATTCAAGCCGCCTGTCCGGCGGCCCCCGGTGCGGTGGCGGATGAGATCGCGCCCTTTGCCGTGCCTCAAGACGATGCCGACACACCGCGCGCATGGTATTACGCGTTGCTGGATTATGGCGCGTATCTTAAGAAGACGCTGCCCAATCCGTCCAGGCGCTCGGCGGGCTATAGTCGTCAGTCCAAGTTTGAGGGCTCGCGTCGCCAAAAGCGTGCCCATATTGTGCGCATGCTGCTGGCTGCGCGCGATGGGCGGCCGGCGGGTATCACACTCGCCGAGGCCGTGGCGGGTGTCAACGAAATGGAGGCGGCGGCAGGCCGCGAGCCGGTCGATCACGATCTTGTCGCAGACATTTTGGCCGACTTGGAGCGCGAGGGCTTTTGCCGCTCCGAGGGTGATCGCTGGCTAAGCGTGTAGCCAACCCGAATCTGAAGAAGAGGATTGTAAGGTTTAAATTCTCGGCTTGAGGGCATCCTAAAGACAAGGCCGCTCGAAGCCTACGGGCGGCATGTTGAAGGGAAGTACACCTATGGATTTTGAGAACTCTCAAACCAAGAAGAACCTCGAGACCGCTTTTGCCGGTGAGTCCCAGGCGCATACCAAGTATCGCTACTACGCATCTAAGGCCAAGAAGGATGGCTACGTTCAGATCTCGAATATCTTTGCCGAGACCGCAGGCAACGAGTCCGAGCACGCCAAGCTGTGGTTTAAGTATCTGCACGACGGCGCCGTTCCCGATACCCTGGACAACTTGCGTGATGCCGCTGCGGGCGAGAACTACGAGTGGACAACGATGTACGACGAGTTCGCCAAGACCGCCGAGGAGGAGGGCTTTACCGAGATCGCCGCAAAGTTCCGTGGCGTCGGTGCTGTCGAGCAGGCTCACGAGGAGCGCTACAACAAGCTTGTCGAGCGCATTGAGTCGGGCGAGGTGTTTGAGCGCGAGGGCGTGAAGGTGTGGAAGTGCCTGAACTGCGGGCACCTGCATGTTGGTGCCGAGGCGCCCGAGGTGTGCCCGGTGTGTAACCACCCGAAGGCGTACTTTGAGGAGCAGGTGGTGAACTACTAGCGCTTGGCGCTAGCGTGAGCTGGGCCGGGAGGGCCGGACTACCTTCCCTCCTCGCTCACGGCTTCGCAGGGTCGCGTTGAGGGAAGGTAGTCCGGCCCTCCCGGCCCGCTTTGGGTCGTCGTGTGCTCGCTACAGAAAAGCTGATAAAAAAGTTTGTGTGCCGCCCCTTATGGGGCGGCACGTTTTTGTGGGGGCCGGTTGGGGCGGTGACGTTGCTTAGAGGGTACACTGGGTAGCGTTGGCTATTCGTTTCCTCTTGTGAGGTGTTGGTTATGGGTAAGAAGTCTCGGGCTCGGGTTGCTGCGGCGGGGACTCGCAAGGATCCTGGTCGTCGGGTTGCCGAGGGCAAAAAGGCCGATCGTGCCGAGAAGGACAAGAAGGTCGGTGCACATGCTCATCCTGAGTGGGCGCCTCACCTCAATACGGCTAGCGAGGATCTGACTGCTAAGTTGTTTACTCTGGTCGAGGTTATCTTGGGCGTGGTGCCCGTTGTGGTCATTGGCCTGTTCCTGGCCTCTAAGGATGCCACGAGCGTGGATAAGCTCACCGATGTCTTTTCTCAGGACCCCTCGATGGTGGTTACGTTTATCTCGGCGTGTCTGCAGCCGTTTGTGGCGTACATGCTGTACATGATTTATCGCAAATACTGCGAGGGCGATGCGGGCTTTGCCGCCGGCAACCTGATCGGTCTTTTGTGCTCCGAGATCCTACTGCTCAATATCCCGGGCGTCATCGGTATGGGCATCTTGCTGTGGCGTGTTTGGCGCAACGTCGCCCCGCACTTTGAGAGCTGGCTGTTTGAGCGCCGTGTTGCGGGCGTGTTGGCAGATATTGCCGGTTCGCTCGTGATCCTGGCCCTGGCAGTTATGTGTGCTACTGCCTCTCGGGGCCTTGCGGGCATGTAGCCTGTCTTCACCAGCTGCGGAGCGCGTGGCGGGAGGCCGCGTGCTCGTTACAGAAAAGCTGATAAGAAGTTTGTGTGCCGCCCCCCTTTTGGGGCGGCACGTTTTTGTGTGGGGTCCCTGTCTACACAATTTCCGTCAAGCTTTTGGTCAGCTTTTGGTTAGTTGGCGGGTTGGTGGAAGGGCAAAAGATCATTCCATAAAATAGCTCAGAGAAAGTGCTGGTAGGGGAGTTGTTGAGGTTTTCGACAGCTTTTGTCAGCAAGAAACTTTGCAGCTATTGCTACGGATTGCGTTGCCGTGGCCTTGGCAGTGCGGGATGCTGGGCGTAAGCGTCGAATGCTCCGATTTTGGAGGTCAGCATGGATCTGTTTCTTGAGACTCCGCAGCAACAAGCTGAGCGCATGTTGCGTCAGCAGCAACGGCTCATGGAGATGCAAATGCAAGGGGTAACCGCCCAGCCCCCTGTGCAAAATGCCACGCCCGCGGTTTCGCCTGCGGGCGGATCGGCGCCAGAGAACTATTCCGTACAACAAGATTCATATGCGCAGGAGCTTGCGTTCGACAAGCGCCGCACACGTCACCGCCGCGTGGGCCAGCGCCTGCGCACGTTAGCGATGATTGCGCTGATCCCGTTGGGACTCGCGGCAATCTTCTTGGCCTCATATGCCCTCACGTGCATTCTCAACGGCGCCTCGCCTAGTGAGGTGCTTCAGCATCTAGCGGCCCTGGGCCAGCGCCTAGGCGATGTCGCAACAACCGTCCGCGCCGGCTGGGAGAGTTAGCGTTTGTCACATTAGGGCTTCTAGGGTGTAGGGATTATCGCCACGAGTAGAATTCTTGCAATCTGTAGGTCCTGTCGTGCGACTGAATAGTATTATTGAAGATGAATAATAATAGGATTTGCTATGTATAAGCAGGATTTAGAGCGGACTCTTTTGGGCATTGACGAAGAGGCGGAGCTGGAAATAGGTCCAAGAGACGACAGGCCGAGCGTTGTATTGGTGGGAGGAAGCGCCTTCATGCTAAACGATGTAACGAATCGGTCGGTTACACATGACATTGATGTGTTTGAGGCAGACAGGTGCCTCCGCGAGATCATAGCTCGATATCCCGAGGTGAATGGTATGGCGGTGGCATATTGTAATCAGATGCCATTCAATTACGAAGATCGTTTGATTCCCTTGGATATTGGCGCGCGTTTTATCAGGTACTTTACGCCATCCTTGGAGGACCTGGCGGTAATGAAGCTCTATGCCTACCGTCCGAACGACATCGTCGACCTCCATAGTCGAGCGTTTATCGACCGACTTGATTGGGATCTGCTCGAACGGCTTATATTCGACGAGGGCGAGGCGCTGGCGTCTTCGCCTTCGGAGCGGAGTTATCAAGAGATGGTCTGCGCATACAGGCAATACAAAAAGGAGGTGCTCGGTTGAATCTGACTTTTGAGGGATTCTTAAAAGGCTATTGCCGAGAGCTATCCGGACAGCAGTCGCTCAGTTTTAGAAAACTGGTTAAGCAGGCGACGACGGTTGCGCCGCGCGTGGCGGAACCTCTGTTTTTGCTCGCTTTGGCGCAAGGAAAAGCCGAATACGTTCTGGGTTTATCCGAGGGCTCGTGGATGGAAGAGGATTACCGAGGCGTTTTGTCCTTGTACGATCAAGCGGGTGGCATGGCGTCTCTGTGCGCCAAAAGTGAGCTCCCTAACCGTTATGCCAACGTTTGGCGTGCGTATAGAGCGGTGAAGGAAAAGCCAGTGGCGGACAGAAGGATCAACGCCCTGATGCGAAAAAGAACATTGGGAGCGCTAGGGGAATCGGGCGTAACGCGCTACGGTCTCTGCCGCGATTTGAATCTGAATAAGGGAAACGTGTACGCATACTTAGCCGGCGATGACTCAAAGGTGAGCAGGGAGACGGCGCGCCGCATTATGGAATATGCGGAAGAGAGAAGCACCCAAGAAGGGGCCGGGCGCCCGGTGCGTGTGGCGGGGTAAGATTGATCGCGGTTTTGATTGATAATCGATTGGGTTTGTTGGGCGGAGTCTATGCCTGCTATTGATATTGCGCTTATTGTGATTGCCTTGGTGGCGGTGGGGGTTGCCGTGGCTTGTGCCCTGCAGCTTAAGAGCCTTCGCGCCGAGCTGCGGGAGCGCGGCGATAGCGGGGTAGAGATGCTGGCTGCGCTCGAGCAGGCCAACAGCGCGCTCGATGCCCTCAACGTCGCGCTGGCAGAAACCCGCCGCACGGCAAACGCCATCGCACAGCAGCAGACGACCGACGCCGCCGTGGAGCAGCAGCGCTACCTGACCATCGCGCGTGAGTTCTCGCAGGCTGGCGACCGTATGGATGACCTGCGCCGTGAGACGGCCCAACAGCTTGGTGCCAACCGCGAGGGCATCGAGCACCGCCTGGACAAGGTGCGCGAGACGGTCGATGCCCAACTGGGCGCCATCCGCAAGGACAACAACGTGCAGCTCGATCAGATGCGCGCGACGGTGGACGAGAAGCTCTCCCGTACGCTCAACGATCGCCTGTCTGCATCGTTTAAGCAGGTGAGCGACCAGCTCGAGGCCGTGTACAAGGGCCTGGGTGACATGCAATCTATCGCCACCGGCGTGGGCGACCTTAAGCGCGTGCTGGGCAATGTTAAGGCGCGCGGCATTTTGGGCGAGGTGCAGTTGGGCGCGATCCTGGCGGACATCCTTACGCCCGACCAGTATCTGGAAAACGTTGCCACCAAGCCTGGCGCCTCGGAGCGTGTTGAGTTTGCCGTCAAGCTGCCGGTAGACGAGGGCGATCCCGTGCTGCTGCCAATCGACTCCAAATTCCCGGGCGACGCGTACGAGCATCTGCTTGACGCACAAGAGTCGGGTGACGCTGAGGCTGTTGCCGCTGCGCGCAAGATGCTCGATGCGATGGTGAAGCGCGAGGCAAAGGACATCTGCGAAAAGTATCTGAGCGTGCCCGCGACCACCAACTTTGGCATTATGTTTGTGCCGTTTGAGGGCCTGTATGCTGAGGTCGTCAGCCGCCCCGGGCTTATCGAGACCCTGGGCCGCGACTATCACGTCAACGTTGCCGGCCCCAGCACCATGGCTGCCATCCTCAACAGCCTGCAGATGAGCTATCAGACGTTTAGGCTGCAAAAACGTACCGACGACGTGCTGCGCGTGCTTTCCGCCGTCAAGGCTGAGCTGCCGCGCTATCAGGCGGCGCTGCGTCGCGCGCAGCAGCAGATCGAGACCGCGGGCAAGACGGTCGAGGGCATTATCACCACGCGCACCAACGTTATGGAGCGCAAGCTCAAGGACATCGATGCGCTGGAAGACGCGCGGGAGGCCGACGCGATTTTGGGCTTGGAGTCCGCAGGCCTGCTCGCAGACCAAAAAGATGAGGACTAGCTGCATCTGACGGCGGGGCGCCGGCGTAAAGACGCGGGCGCCCCGCTGCTTCTCGCATTGTGCTTGCCTGAAGTGCGCTTTAGTGTGCAACAATGGCGTCTCGCCCTATCAGACGCGAAAGGAAGCCCATGTCTCAGAGAAGCACCAGTCCGCTCAAACGTTCCACCGTGCGCCGCACGCTGCGGCGTTTTTGGGGCGTCACGCGCACACAACCGCTGATCGTCTTTCTCTCGGTGTTCTCGTCGGCGGGCTACATCTTTTTGCTCACGTTTGCCAACACCTACGTGATGGCCCTTATCGTCGACCGCGTCCAAGCGGGTTCCGTGGCGGGCAATCAAGTATTCGAGGTCTTTGGTCCCTACATTCTGGCGCTCGTGCTCGTTAACCTAGTGGGCCAGATCCTCTCCAAGCTGCAGGACTACACCGTCTACAAGCTCGAGATTGCGGGTAATTATCACTTGGCGCGCCTGTGCTTCGACACGCTCTCCAATCAATCCATGACATTCCACACCAGCCGTTTTGGCGGATCGCTTGTGAGCCAGACGAGTCGTTTTATGAGCGGCTACACGGGTCTGGTGGACGTAACGGTGTATTCGCTCATTCCCACCATCACCTCGGTTGTCTGCACGGTAGCGGCGCTCGCTCCGGTGGTGCCGACGTTTACCGTGATCCTGGTGGGCATTATGGTCGTCTACATCGCGTTTGTCTGGCTTATGTACAAGCGCATCATGCCGCTTTCGGCCGCGACGTCTGCCGCGCAGAACAAATTGTCGGGCGTGCTGTCCGACGCGGTCACGAATATCCTGGCCGTCAAGACCTGTGGACGCGAAGACTTTGAGCGCGACCTATTCGATAGCGCCGACCGCGCCGCGCGCGACGCCGAGACGGTTTCGATGCACGCCATGATGCAACGCAACTTTACGACCTCGGGCCTTATCGTCATCACCATGGCCGTGGTGAGTGTGTTCGTCGCAGGCGGCAACGCGTGGTTTGGCATTTCGGCCGGCGCGCTCGTCATGATCTTTACCTATACGTACAACCTCACCATGCGTCTGAACTACGTAAGCTCCATGATGCAGCGCATCAACCGTGCGCTGGGCGATGCGGCCGAGATGACGCGTGTGCTGGATGAACCGCGCCTGGTGGCGGACGACGAGAACGCCCCCGAGCTTAAAGTGACCGAAGGTGCGATTGATTTTGAGCACTTGAGCTTCGCATACCGTGATGCCGCGGCGGGCGAGAGCGTGTTCGACGACCTGACGCTCCATGTGGCGGCGGGCCAGCGCGTGGGCCTGGTGGGCAAATCGGGCTCGGGCAAGACGACGCTCACCAAGCTGTTGCTGCGCCTGGACGACGTACAGGGCGGCCGCGTGCTCGTGGACGGCCAAGACGTCTCGCGCTGCACGCAGCAGAGCCTGCGCCGCCAGGTTGCCTACGTGCCGCAGGAGGCGCTGCTGTTCCATCGCTCCATTCGCGAGAATATCGCCTACGGACGCCCCGACGCCACCGACAAGCAGATCCGAGAGGCCGCGCGCCTGGCAAATGCCCTGGAGTTTATCGACCGTCTGCCCCATGGCTTTGACACCATGGTGGGCGAGCGCGGCGTCAAGCTCTCGGGCGGTCAACGCCAGCGCGTGGCCATCGCCCGCGCTATCCTGACCGACGCGCCGATTCTGGTGCTCGACGAGGCGACGTCTGCCTTGGATAGCGAGTCCGAGGCGCTGGTGCAGGAGGCGTTCGAGAACCTAATGCGCGGTCGCACCTCCATTGTGGTGGCGCATCGCCTGTCTACCGTGGCGGCGCTCGACCGCATCGTGGTGCTGGCGGACGGCGAGATTGTCGAGGATGGTACGCATGCGCAGCTTGTCGAGGCGGGCGGCGAGTACGCAAGCCTGTGGGGCCGCCAGACCGGCGCATTTTTGGAGGCGTAAAAACCCCATACGTGGGACAATCGTGCCCATAGGTTTGTTACGCCGCCGAGCCGAGGAGTTGTTATGCCACGCGAGACCAATGCCGCCAAACGCGAGCGCGCCGTTGAGGTGTGCGAGCGCCTCAACCGTCGCTATGGCCCGGTTGAGTGCTTTTTGGACCACGAGAATCCCTTTAGGCTGCTCATCGCGGTGCTGCTCTCGGCGCAGACGACCGACGCGCAGGTCAACAAGGTGACGCCGAAGCTGTTTTCCCAGTGGCCCACGCCCGAGGCCATGGCGGGGGCGAGCGTGGCCGATGTGGCCGATACCATTAAGTCGCTCGGCTTTTATAAGAGTAAGGCCAAGCACGCCGTGGAGGCCGCGCAGATGATTGTCGCCGATTACGGCGGCGAGGTACCGGCCGACATGAAGGAGCTCGTCAAGCTGCCGGGCGTTGGCCGCAAGACGGCGAACATCGTGCTCAACGTGGGGTTTGGCATTGTCGAGGGCATCGCGGTCGACACGCACGTCAACCGCATCGCGCACCGCCTGATGCTGAGCCCCAAGACGCATGCCAAGGAGCCGCTCAAGACCGAGCAAGATCTGCTCAAGATTTTGCCGCACGAGTATTGGGAGTCGGTCAACCACCAGTGGATCACCTTTGGCCGCGAGGTCTGCGACGCCCGCAAGCCTAAGTGCGACGAGTGTCCGCTGGCAGACCTTTGCCCCAGCGTACGGGTGGGCTAGGTTGCAAGGGCAGAGTCCCGCCGCTCTTGCGTATCCCCGGGCGGCACAAATCGAGGCGCAGCCGGTGCCCACGGCGCTCGCTACGACTCCCGAAGCAAGAACTCTTCTGCCGGTACAACCGATGCGCCCTCGGTATCGTAGCGCTCGGAGCCGTGATATACGACGGCTCGGTCCTTTGCGGGAATGCCCAGTTCGGAACCAACAGAGCGTAGGTGTCGAGCGAATGTGTCGCGATAGGTAGCGCCCGATTTGATTTCGAACGCCTGTGGGCGAGTCGGCTCTGTTAGGTCGATAAGGTCGATCTCTCGTTTGCTGTCGTCGCGATAAAAGACAAGCGTGGGCTCGATGCCTCTGTTGAGATATACCTTTTGGCGTTCCGAGACAACGAGGTTTTCGAATATTTCCCCACTTAGGGGGTGGTTCATGAGACTGCGCTCGTCGTGAATGCCAAGCAGATGGCAAAGTAGTCCCGTGTCGTAGAAGTACAGTTTTGGCGCTTTGGTAAGCCGCTTGCGCATGTTTCCAGCATATGGCTGAAGCAGGAACACCAAATAGCTTGATTGCAGGATCGAAAGCCACGAGCTGATCGTCGCCGTGGCGACTCCCACATCAGCGGCGAGTCTTGATAGGTTGAGCAGCCCTCCCGCGCAAGCCGCGCACAGCCCGATCATTTTTCTAAAGGAGCTCAGGTTGCGCACGTCGAGAAGGCCGCCCGCGTCGCGTTCCACATAGGTCATAAGGTAATTTTGGTAGAACATATCGGTGGGGATGCCCGCATCATATATGCGCGGGTATCCCCCGCGAATCAGGTAGGTGTCAAGCGAGATCTGCGTATCGCTGAGCTCCTGGTAGGAGAGAGGCAGGAGTTTGAGCATGCCGACGCGCCCGGCAAGCGATTGCTGGATGTTGTGCATGAGCAAAAAGTTTTGCGAGCCGGACAATACATACTGGCCGGTCCTTCCGCGCTCGTCGGAGGCGACCTGAATCATGCTGAACAGCTCCGGTGCATATTGGGCTTCGTCGATGATCAGATGATCGGGGCGCCTGCTGATAAAGCCGACGGGGTCATCGAGTGCGGCGCGACGGACTTCTGGGTTCTCGAGGTTGAGATATTCATATTCAGGAAAGACGGCCTTGATGAGAGTTGACTTGCCGCTTTGGCGTGGCCCCGTAAGCGAGACGACGGGGAACCATTCTGACATGTCGCGTAGCTTTTGGGCCATGGTTCGCTCAATCATTTTTAACGCCCTCCGTGTCTTGCATCGCATGCTCGTAGGCATGCTTTTGGTTCGAAAGTCTCGTGACGAGTTTGTCGGTATCCGCCGGGTTTCGTGGCAGGTCTTTGGGATTTGTCACATTGTCAAGGCAAAATAACCATAATTACTAACTAGAAGTTACCACAACTATAAAGTAGGAATTGCCATAATTACAAAGTAGTGCAGGTGGCAGCTGATAATTGATACTGTTCGATCAGGCTGGTTTGTGCTGAGGGCGTTGGGCATGCGCGTTTTGGGTGAGCGGAGCGGGTGCTGATGGCCGCCGTGCAGTTTGCGCGATGCCCGTAAGCCTAAGTGCGACGAGTGTCCGCTAGCAGATTTGTGCCCCAGCGTGCGCGTGACGGGGTAGGGGCTACCGCGTTTTGCCAGCGTCCGAAGGCTGTGGCCAATGTTGCGCAACACATTTGGGCCGCGAAGGCTCAATATGATGGCGACAGATGCCGTTTGTTGTGAGAGGATGCCCGAATATGTTTTGCACCAAGTGTGGCTCCGAGATGCCCGACGGAACCGATTTTTGCACGAACTGTGGGGCGCGCATGGGCACCGCTTCTCCGGCGGCCGCGCCTGCTGAGCCCGCATCGATGCCGGCGGCAGGGATGCCTCCCGTGCGGAAGAGGTCGCATAAGCGCGCGGTGATTATCGGCATATGTGTGGCGGGCGTGCTGGTGGCCGGTGGCGCTGCGCTGGCGCTGACCGGCGTGCTGGGTCCGCTTGGGCAGGGTGACTCATCGCAGATTACGGTGCTTGGGTCCGACGAGGGTTCGGCCGAGCACAAGGACAAGGGAAGCGCCAAGGAGAAGCCTGCTGAAGAGCAAGAAGAGCCGGAAGAGCCCGAGCAGATAGGCAGCAGCGTAAAAGTCGACCTCAACGACCAGGCAACTTATGCCGCCGCAAACCTGTTCCTGTCGAACTTTACGGAGGAACACTTCGATCGGGACTGGTATCAGGCGGGCGGCTTCGATTCGACTGACGGACTTTCCGATGACGAGAAATACAAGCTGGTCAAGTTTATCTGGTGCCATTTTATTGACAACGCGCCGTATCGAATCGAGAAGGGTGACTATGACAACGGCAATCGCCAGCGCGTGGCGACTGATGCGGTCAATAGGGAACTCAACCGCTTGACGGGCCTGACGCTTTCCGATGCCGATATGACTTATGACAGAACGCCGGAGGGGCAGGCGATTCCTGATTCGGCCGAAGCGCATGACGGGTACCTGTATCTGAAACAGGAATACGGCCAGGGAAATTACAACCCATCGTGTGCCATCGTTACGGGCGCGACTGACCTTGGCGACAACATCTACGAGCTCACCTATGAGGTCTACAGTGCTGGCGGCATGTTACTTCCTTCCGACATCCCCGAGAGCACCTATGGCCTGCCAAAGGACCAGTTCATCGCCGCAATTCAAGCGGACGCATCCAGGGGCCGTACCGAGACTTGCACGGTCTGCGTCGCGCAGGGTGACGGCGCCCCGACCTTCACACTGCTTAAAATGGGCGTCTACGATTAGGATCGGCGGACAGCTCACTCTGATAACGCCAGGCGACTTGCCCGTCTGGCGTTTTTGTTGCGGGGCTGGGCGTACGCTTGAGCTGGAGTCCTCTCCATGCGCTACCATGACAAGCAATGAATTTGACGAACGACCCGCCGAGCTTGCCCCGGCGGGCTTTTGGCGTTGCAATGCCGGAGGAACAGCATGCTCATTCACCGTATAGCCGCGCAGCTCTACACTGCCGAGGCACTGCAGACCGTCGAGGCCGGGCTCGATTCTGGCGAGGACGTGACGCTGGCCGTGTCTCAGTCGGGCCGAACGCTTATGGCCGCCGCCCAGTTTGCGCGTCGTCCGCGCCCCACGGTCTACATCGTGAGTGGCGAGGATGCGGCCGATCGCGCCGCGCGTAGCCTTGCCGCCTATGTGGGCCTGGCGCACGTGTGCCGCTTTCCCGAGCGCAAGGACTATCCGTGGCGCGAGCAGGCGCCCGACGACGCCGTGGTGGCGCAGCGCTGCGAGGCTCTGGGGCGCATCGTGCGCGGGGACAACTGCATCATGGTCGCCTCGGCCCGCGCGCTGTTGCGTTGTGTGCCGCCGGTCGAGAGCCGCTACTGGGAGTCGACGACCTTTGCGGTGGGCGAGGAGATTCCCTTTGACGAGGTGCCGCAGCGTCTGGTGGGCATGGGCTACACCAATGCCGGCGCCGCCGACGCGCCCGGCCTGTTCCGCGTGCACGGCGACACCGTCGAGGTATTCCCCGCGCAGGAGAAGGCGCCCGTGCGCATCGAGTTCTTTGGCGACGAGATCGACCGCATCCGCCGCATGGTGAGCTCAACGGGCCAGACCATCGGCAACGAGGACAGCATCGAGATCTTCCCCTGTCGCGAGCTCGCACTCACCGACGAGGCCGTCCACAACATGCACGTGGCGCTCTACCGCGCCAGCCAGGACGACAGCAAGTTGGCGGCGCTGCTCGAGATGGTGGATGCGCGCATCGTCACGCCTGAGCTCGACCGCTTTTTGCCGGTGATGTACGGCCAGACCGTGAGCCCGCTGTCGCATGTGAGCGGCAAGGCGCTCGTGGTGCTGTCCGAGCCGCGCTCGCTGTTCGACGATTGCCTGCACGCCTACGAGGATATCGAGGCACGTGCCGGCGAGGCGGGGGTCGACCGTCTGGACGGCCTGTACGTGCGTGCCCAGCAACTCGACTTTGGTTCCCAGCAACGCCTGAACTATGTGAGCCTCATCCGTGCCGGCGGTGCGGTGACGGCCGAGCTCAAGATTGAGCAGCCTGCCATCGCGGGCTCGGACAACCGTTTCATGACGCGCATCCAGGAGGTCGTGGGCAAGCGCTATGCCTGCGTGTTTGCCATCCCCGACCGCGGTGCGCGCGAGTCGATGGAGCTTACCTTTGGCGACGAGGGCATTACCTTTGAGGAATCGCTGACCGCGGCGCCCGAAAATGCCGGCGCAATCGGCGACCGTGTGCGCGTGGCAGCGGCGGATTCCGCCGACCGTGCTGCACGCCAGGAGGCCCATGCTTCCATTCGCGAGCGTCGCGCCGACGCGCTCAACGCCCGCTCGCTCGAGGCGGGTGCCGCCCAGGCTGCCGCCGGCGCCGCCGTGCCCACGATCTCGCGCGGGCGCGTGACCTTTGTGGACGCTGCCCTGCCGCAGGGCGTAGTGGTGCCCGACGCCAATTTGGCCGTGTTCTCGATCGCCGACCTCAACGCTCGCATGGATGCCAACCGCGCGCGCAGCCGCCGCAAGGTTGACATTACGCAGATCACCTTCCCGTTTAAGCCGGGCGACTACGTGGTGCACGCTACCCACGGCATCGCACTCTTTAGCGAGATCGCGCGCCAGGAAGTGGGCGGCAAGGAACGCGACTACTTTTTGCTGGAATACGCCGATGGCGACAAGCTCTACGTGCCGCTGGAGCAGGTCGACCGCATTACGCGCTACGTTGGTCCCGACGGCGATAAACCGCGCTTGACCAGGCTCAACACCGCCGACTGGACGCGGGCTACCAACAAGGCGCGCAAGAATGCCAAAAAGCTGGCGTTTGACCTGGTCGACCTGTATACGCGCCGCTCGTCGATTACCGGTATCGCCTGTCCGCCCGATACGCCCGAGCAGATCGAGATGGAGCAGAGCTTCCCCTACGACGAGACACGCGATCAGCTGGAGGCTATCGCCGACATCAAGGCCGACATGGAGGCGCCCAAGCCCATGGACCGCCTGCTGTGCGGAGACGTAGGCTTTGGCAAGACCGAGGTCGCCCTGCGCGCGGCCTTTAAGTGCGTGGACTCCGGTCGCCAGGTCATGGTGCTCTGCCCCACCACCATTCTGGCCCAGCAGCACTACGAGACATTCTTTGAGCGCTTTGCCCCGTTTGGCCTGGAGGTCGAGGTGCTCAGCCGCTTCCGTACCCCGGCGCAGCAAAAGCGCGCGCTTAAGGCGTTTGCCGAGGGCACGATTGATGTGCTCATCGGCACGCACCGTCTGCTTTCGGCCGACGTGAACCCCAAGAACCTGGGCATGGTGATCATCGACGAGGAGCAGCGCTTTGGCGTGCAGCACAAGGAGCAGCTCAAAAATCTGCGCGAGCAAATCGACGTGCTCACGCTCTCGGCAACGCCTATTCCGCGAACCATGCAGATGGCCACGAGCGGCGTGCGCGACATGAGCCTGATCACCACACCGCCGACCGGGCGTCGTCCCGTGATCGTGCACGTGGGGGAGTACGACCCCGATGTGGTGAGTGCGGCGATTCGCCTGGAGGTGGGCCGCGGCGGCCAGGTGTACTACGTGTCCAACCGCGTTAAGACCATCGATGACGCCGTGGCGCGCGTGCATGAGGCCGCGCCCGAGGCGCGCGTGGGCGTGGCACACGGCAAGATGAGCCCGCGCGAGGTCGAGGACGTGATGATTGAGTTCGCGACCAAAAAGATCGATGTGCTCATCGCCACGACCATCGTGGAGAGCGGCATCGACAACGCAACGGCCAACACGCTGATCATCGAGGACTCGCAGCGCCTTGGCCTGGCGCAGCTCTACCAGCTCAAGGGCCGTGTGGGCCGCTCTGCCACGCAGGCCTACGCGTACTTTATGTTCCCCGGCGAGCTGCCGCTCACCGAGGAGGCAACGGCGCGCCTGACCGCACTTTCCGAGTTCCAGGACCTGGGCAGCGGCATGCGCATCGCCATGCGCGACCTAGAGATCCGTGGCGCCGGTTCGCTTATGGGAGCCGAGCAGCACGGCAACCTGTCGAGCGTGGGCTTTGATCTGTTTACGCAGATGCTGGGACAGGCCGTGGCCGAGGCGCGCGGCGATGATGATGCCGGCGTGGAGGCGGCGAGCGTGGGCATTAACCTGCCGGCCGACTACTTCTTGTCCGAGGAGTACATGCCGGCGGTGGACCAGCGCGTGCTCGTGTACCGCAAGCTCGCGGCGGCTGAGGACCTGGAGAGTATCGACGAGGTGCAGGAGGAGACCGAGGCTGCGCACGGTGAGCTTCCGTTGGCGGGGCTCAACCTGTTCAATCGCGCACGAATCCGCATTCGCGGCGAGCGCCTGGGGCTCGAGAGCGTCACGCTCAGTGGCGGCCGCATCACGTTTTTGGGCGTCGACGTGCCCAAGAAGGTGGCCTTTGAGCTTAAGACCCGCTATGGCGCGGTGAACTTCCCTAAGAGCCGCAAGCTGTCGGTGCCCTACAAGGCGGGCGCCGGTGCGGGCAGCGGCCTGGGTCGTGGCCTCGACGCCAACGACGGCACCGGCCCGGTGGCGGCCGCGCTCATGCTGCTGCAGCAGCTGGGCGCTAGTGATGATGACTAACAAGTAGGGGGGCGTGGCGGGGCAGAGCTACCAGTTGTTCTTTGCCCCGCCACCTCGCAGGTTGATTCCAGCCCCATCGAAAGGAAAGCATGTTCGGATACATCTATAAGAAAGATGCCGCCATTATCGCGGTTGTCCTGTGTCTTTGTCTGGGCGTGGGCAGTTTCTTCGATTATCAGATCTCGAGCGCGCTGTTCAATATCGGCAGCATGTACGGTCGCTTTATCGAGGCCGCCGGCGAGCTGCCGTTCGAGCTGACGGCGAGCATCGCGGGCGTTATGCTCGTGCGCGCGGTGCGTCCCGACTCCAGGGGGAGCAAATGGCTCGCTGTGCTCGGCATCCTCGTCAACGTTGGCCTGACCGGCTACGAGATCGTTTCGTCCCTGAGGGTTGGCGGCAAACTCATCGCGGCTCAGTTGGTGCTGACGTTTGTGCTGGTCATCGTCGCCAACCTTATCGTCTATCGCCTCACGCGCACGACCGAGCCCGACGAGCTCACACGCTGGGCGTTGATGGTGCTTGCCGTGTGGGTCGCTCAGGCCATCATCCTCAACGTGATCGTCAAGCCGCTGTGGTCGCGCCCGCGCATGCGCGTGATCGAGGTCACGCCGGGGCTCAATTTTCAGCCGTGGTGGGTGATCGGCAATCCCGACAAGTGGACCTATATCGCCGCCGGCGTAATCAAGGACGGCTTTAAGTCGTTCGCGAGCGGGCACACCGCGCATGCGGCGATGGGTCTTATGCTCGCCGGACTTCCCGCGGTGGCCTTTAAGGAAAAGCCCTCGCGCCGTCGGGTGGTCTTTTGGACGGCGGCTGTGGTCGCGGCGCTCGTCGCCTTTGGCCGCATCGTGATCGGAGCGCATTTTTTGAGTGACGTGAGCTGCGGCTTTGCCCTGGTGCTGGCGCTTGAGTGCCTTGCCGCGCGCATTGCCTATCCCAACGGCGTACAATAGCTCCGTTTGAATCATCTGGCCGATACCCGGTAAGAGAGGATTGCCATGCTCGCGTTTAACAACGACTATTCCCACGGCGCACATCCGGCAGTGCTGCAGGCGCTCGTCGACACCAACATGGAGCCGCAGCCCGGCTACGGTACCGATGCGCACACCGAGCGTGCCAAGCAGCTTATCCGCGAGGCCTGTCAGGCCCCCGATGCCGACGTGTTTTTTCTGGTGGGCGGCACGCAGGCCAACGCGACGGTGATCGACATGCTGCTTGCGCCCTACGAGGGCGTCGTTGCCGCCGAGACCGGCCACGTCGCCGGGCACGAGGCGGGCGCTATCGAGTTTGGTGGTCACAAGGTGCTCACTATCCCCGGCTACGAGGGCAAGATGCACGTCGAGGATCTCGAAAACTATTTCCAGGTGTTCTACGAAAACGAGAGCCATGAGCACATGGTGTTCCCGGGCGCCGTGTACGTGAGTCTATCGACCGAGTACGGCACGCTGTATTCCAGGGCCGAGCTCGCGGCGATTCACGCGGTGTGCCAGAAGCGCGAGATTCCGCTATTTGTGGACGGCGCTCGCCTGGCCTATGCACTGGCGGCCGATGAGTGCGACATTACCCTGCCCGAGCTGGCGCAGCTGTGCGACGTGTTCTACATCGGCGGCACCAAGTGCGGCGCGCTCTGCGGCGAGGCTGTGGTGTTCTGCGGCATGCACGCTCCGGCACATCCCATTCCGCGCATTAAGCAGCACGGCGCGCTGTTGGCCAAGGGCCGCCTGACGGGCGTGCAGTTTGAGGCACTCTTTACCGATGGCTTGTATTTTGAGATTGGTCGACAGGCGATCGAAACCGCGCAGACGCTTCGTCGCGTGCTGCACGAGCACGGCTACCGGTTCTTCTTGGAGACGCCGACTAACCAGCAGTTCGTGATTCTGCCCAACGAGGACATGGCGCGCATTCGCGAGCATGCGGCGATCGAGTACTGGGAAAAGTACGACGAGACCCACACGGTGGTGCGCTTTTGCACCAGCTGGGCCACGACGCAGGAGGATATCGACGCGTTGGCGGCGGTTCTGTAGCCTGATGTAATGACGAGGGGCCGCCTTGCGCTTGGGTTTGGCGCAAGGCGGCCTTTGTTTTTGAGGGAGAAGGGTTGTATGACCGAGATGTCCGATCCGACGATTCGTCTGGCGACGCCCGATGATGCGCCGGCGTTGCTTGCCATCTATGAGCCGTATGTGCGCCAGACGGCGATTACCTGCGAATACGAGGTGCCGGGCGTTGAGGAGTTCGCCGGGCGCATCGAGCGTACGCTCAAGCGCTATCCGTATTTGGTGATGGAGTTGGACGGGCGTCCGGTGGGCTATGCCTATGTGAGTCCGCTCAACAGCCGCGAGGCATACGACTGGTCGGTCGAGACATCGATCTACCTGGCGCGCGACGTGCGCCACGGCGGGCTGGGCCGCAAGCTGCACGATGCGCTCAAGCAATGCCTGATCGCGATGGGCATCACCAACATGTGCGCGCTCATTGCCGTGCCGCACGACAAGGACGACGAGTATCTAACGCACAACAGTCAGGATTTCCATGCCCATATGGGATATCGCCTGGTGGGCGCCTTTGACCGCTGCGCCCAAAAGTTCGGCCGCTGGTACGACATGTGCTGGATGGAGCTGGTCCTTGCCGAGCGCACGCCCAACCAGCCTAAGCCAACCTGGTTCCCCGATCTCCTCGCCTAAAACCACCACGAAGGTGCCTGTCCCCTTTGTGGTGGTTCGAAGGTGCCTGTCCCCTTTGTGGTGGTTTTGGCAGGTTAGCCGATGGGCTCGGTGTATTTGGCGCGGTCGGTGCGCTGGATGCGCTTGGAGACATGGAGCGGGCGGCCATCGGTGTCGTAGACGTAGTCGGTGATCAGGATCAGCGCCTGCCCGCGCTCGACGTTGAGCAAAAACGCCTCGTTTTGCGAGGCATAGCACACCTCAAAGGTCTTATGTCCCTGTGCCGGCGCGCGATGGAATTCCTGGCGCAGCGTGGCGTAGAGCGAACCGTTGATATCGCGGTCGATGAGTGCTTCAAAGCTCGGTGGTAGATAGGTGGTCTCCAGGCACAGTGGCGCATCGTCCAGATAACGCAGACGGACAAGTTTGACGAGCTTGCTGCCCACGGCGGCATCAAAGAACTTGGCTATGCTGCCGCCCGCCTTGGTAAAGCCCGAGTCCACCGTGCGCGTGGTGGGCTTCATGCCCTGACCCTGGACCTGCGCCGTATAGCTCGAAAACACCAGGTTGTTCTCGTGGAGCGCCGGCGTGTCGGCCACAAAGGCGCCGCGCCCGCGCTCGGTTCGAACCAGACCCTCATCAACGAGCACCTTAAGGGCATGGCGTACGGTGCTGCGCGACAGCCCCGATTCGTCCATGAGTTCCATCTCGGACGGCAGCTTGTCTCCGCGCGCGTAGGTGCCGGCGGCGATGCGGTCGCGCAACATGCCCGCCAAGCGCTCGTACTGGCTCAGTTTCTTTTTAGATGAAGCGTTCATGCGATCAACCTGTATCTAACTTGTATGAATATCTAATCAGGCATGTATTCAATACGACAACAAAACCGCTGGTAGCCAATTATCAAAAACCGCATCAGCAAAATTTCTAAGACAAATATAGCATACAACTAGTCGACATAACCAAAACATGTATGTAACTTGTATGCCTGTGATGAGCATCAAACGAGAAGAAAGGCTGATGCACGATGACTACTCAGGAACAGGTTAAGGACGTCGTCTCCCAGGTTTTGGCTGACAAGGCAGACAAGGGCGGCATCAAGCGCGTCGTGTGGATTGGCGCCGGCGGATCCAACGGCGGCAACTATCCTGCCCAGTACTTTATGGAGCACGAGGCCACGCAGGTCGTGAGCTCCAGCTATACCAGCAACGAGTTCGTGCACGCAACCCCTGCCTACGTTAACGAGAACACCCTGGCCGTCGTCGTGTCCATGCGCGGCACCAAGGAGACCATCGTCGCCGCACAGGTCGCCAAGGACCACGGCGCCAGCACCATCGCCATCTATGTCGATGAGTCCGGCCTCACCGAGGTCTGCGACTACAAGATCCAGTATGACAGCCTGGCCGTCGACGAGTCCTGCATGGGCCGCACCAACTCCGCCGTCGTGACCATGATCGCCATGGAGCTTACGCAGCAGACCGAGGGCTATGCCGAGTACGAGACCGCCATGGCCGCCTTCGACTTGGTCGACCCTATCTATCGCAAGGCCGTCGAGTACACTCGTCCGCTCGCCGCCAAGTGGGCCGAGCAAAACGCCGACAAGCCCTGCATCAACGTGATGGCTCAGGGTCCGCTCTTTGGTGCCGCCTACGTCTTTAGCATCTGCAACGTGCAGGAGATGCTGCAGATCGACTCCTGCACCATCAACACCTGCGACTTCTTCCACGGCCCCTTCGAGATTCTGGACAAGCGCACCTCGCTGTTCCAGCTCATCAGCGTCGGCCGCAGCCGCTGCAACGACGAGCGCGGCATCCGCTTCGTCAACCAGTACGGTGGCGAGCGCGTCTATCAGCTCGACGCCAAGGAGCTCGGCCTCAATGACATCAAGGACAGCGTGAGCGAATACTTCAACCACCTGATCTTTGCCCCGATTCTCAACAACGTGTACATGCGCGCGCTCTCTGCCGTCACCCACAAGGACTACATGACGCGACGCTACATGTGGAAGCTGGACTACTAAGAGTTACGCGGTTTTACCAAACCGCGTAACGGCTCGACGCTGCGCGGACCGCATTTGGACAATCTGACGTTCAACTTCAAGGGCGCGACCAGAAGGTCAGCGCCCTTTCGTTTCACGCCACCTTGCCTCAAATGCGGCCCGCTCGCTGACTTATGCTCAACCAGCGGTGCCTTAGACGTTGGGGACGTTCTTAAATGACTAGTCATTTGGGAACGTCCCCAATGAGTATGTGGGGAAGCAGATTTTTCCGTTCGGCGATTTGTGTCTTGAAAAATGTATATAACGACTATAACGTAGTGTGAAACATATTGGAAACAATATCGAGGAGGCTGCGTTGAAGAAAAGCAATCTGGGCTACGTGCTGGTGCTGGTCGCCGCGCTTATGTGGGGCAGCATCGGAATTTTTGTAAACGGCATCTCGGCCATGGGCGTTTCGTCCCAGAGCATGGCTGCCTTTCGCTTGTTGGTCGGAGCGCTTATCTTGGCGCCGGTCCTGATGTTTATGGGCTGCCGTCCGGGTGAGGGGTCTACCGTGGCTCAGGGTCCCCTGGCCCTGTTCAAGGCAAGCCCTAAAGAGCTTGTTCCCTGCGCACTTGTCGGTATCGTTGGTCTGGCCGCCGCCAACACCTGCTATTACGAGTGCATGGGCGAGGTCGGCATGTCCACGGCCTCGGTGCTGCTCTATACCTCGCCGGTGTTTGGCGTCGTGCTCGGTCGCGTGCTTTATCGCGAGGACGTGACCCCCAACAAGCTCGTTGCCATTGTCTTCAACATCGTTGGCTGCGTGCTTGCAGTGACCAATGGCGACCTTTCTGGTTTTCATTTTTCGGTTTGGGGCGTCACGTCGGGCGTGATTGCGGGCTTTTGTGGTGCGTCGCTCGCGGTGTTTAGCCGGATAGCAACCAAGACGGTCCACCCGCTGGCTGTCACGTTTTGGGGCTTTGTTTTTGGCGGTGCGGTTATGGCAGCTATCGCGGCTCCGTGGCCGGATGTCGCCGCGGCAATGTCGCCACAGCTGCTGCTGCTGTTCCTTGGCTTTGGACTCATCCCCACAGCCGTGGCTTACATCTTATATATGCAGGGTCTGTCCATGGGGCTCGAGACATCGAAAGTTCCCGTCGTAATGTCTTTCGAGACGGTCGTCACCGTACTGGTGGGCATTGGTGTCTATGCCGAGCCCGCCGGCGCGATCAAGGTTCTGGGCATTGTGCTGGTGCTCGCGTCCATCCTGATCATGAATACCGACTTCTCCAAGCTGCGCAACAGCGTGTTTGTCGGTCATGTCGTTGAGAGCATGACCTTTAAGCCCAACGCGTGGTGGACGGAGAAATCGCAGGACATGGATCTGTTTAAGGAACGCACTGGCATCGCGCTGGAGCCCACCGTGCAGGAAAGCCCCTGGTACTTCGTGCGATAGGGGATTGGGGAGGCGTCTGATCGGGCGTCGCCAGGACAGCGCCGACCTACCCTGCACCAACGTTTCGATTACGTTAAACCCGTCAACGGTCGATTTTCACCCGCGAACGGTCTTTATACTAATTAGCAATATAAGCAACGTATAAGACGTTATAATGACCATAACGAAAAGGAGGAGGCAAGATGAATCAGATCATTCTCGCATCTCATGGCGGCCTGGCCGCAGGCGCCAAAGACACGCTCGAGATGGTTCTCGGCGACGTGTCGAACGTCCACGTCGTGTCGCTTGCTCGTGACGACAAGGAGCCCATCACCAATAAGGTGGACGCCATGATCGCCACGTTCAACGCGGACGACAGCGTCTATGTGCTGACCGATATGCTCGGCAGCTCGGTCAACAACAACATGGTCGAGCTTTCCAAGAACGGCACGAAGTTCACGGTTGTCAGCGGTTTCAACATCCCGCTGGCGCTCACGCTCGCTATGAGCCCCGTCCCCGTCAAGGGCGCCGAGCTCGCGGCCCTCATCAACGAGGCCCGCACCGGTCTGACCAACCCCAACGCACCGGTCGAGGCCGCCGCGGCTCCCGCCAAGAAGGCCAAGGCGTCCCGTCACAGCTCCGGTCCCGCCAAGATCGTCCTCGCACGTCTTGACTACCGTCTGCTGCACGGCCAGGTCGTCTTTACCTGGACCACCAAGGTTCAGGCCGAGCGCATCATCGTCGTCGACAACGCTGCCGCCAACGATGACATCAAGAAGGGCGCTCTTAAGCTGGCCAAGCCCCAGGGCGTGCGCCTGAACGTCTTCACCGTCGAGCGTGCCCTCGCCAAGATGGACAAGCTCAACACCCTCGGCGAGCGCGTCATGTTCGTCTTTGGCAACACTGCCGAGATGCTGCAGTTCTGCCAGGGCTACAAGCTCGACGCCATCAACCTGGGCGCCACCGCCAACCACGACGGTGCCGATCAGGTCGGCGGCAAGGACAGCTCCGTCTTCCTCGACGCCACCCAGAAGGCCGACGTCAACCAGCTGCTCGACATGGGCATTAAGCTCTACGTCCAGCAGACCCCTACGTATCAGAGCGTCGACATCGACGCCAAGCTGTAATCAACCAGGCTTTTGCCTGACTGAAAGGAGAAGGGTATGAATACGTTCATCAGTGCGGTGCTCGTCGGCCTCGTCGGCGTGTTCTGCATGTGGGACTCCCGCCTGCTCGGTCGTCTTAACTTCGAGCAGCCCCTCGTTGGCGCTACGCTCGTCGGTCTGCTGCTGGGCGATGTGCCCACCGGCCTTGCCGTCGGTGCCGCCGTCGAGCTCGTGTCCATGGGCCTGGTGCAGGTCGGCGCCGCCGTTCCGCCCGATATGGTCCTGGGCGGCATCGTGGCCGCTGCCTTTGCGTGCCTGACCGATGCTTCCGCCGAGACCGCCATGACGATCGCCATCCCGGTCGCCGTCCTGGGTCAGCTCCTCGGCATCGTGTTCCGCTCCATCATCGCCGCCCTCACCCATGTGGCAGATAACGCGATCGATAACGGAAAGTTCAAGACCGCCTACCGTATGCACATCTGCGCCGGCTCCGGTCTGTACGCCGTCATGTACTTCCTGCCGATCTTCCTTGCCGTCTTTGTTGGCACCGACCTGGTTCAGGCCATCGTCAACATGGTTCCCGAGTGGCTGTCCACTGGTCTTAACGTTTCGACCAAGATCATGACCGCCTACGGCTTGGCCCTGCTGCTCACCATGATGATCAAGAAGGGTATGACTCCGTTCCTGTTCATCGGTTTCCTGCTCGCCGCTTACCTCAACCTGTCCGTCATCGCGGTCGCTCTGATCGGTGTGTGCCTGGCTGTCGTCTTCATGGGCTTCAAGTTCAACGGTTCCCATGCTGCTGCCGGCGTCGATTCCGACTACGATCCGCTCGAAGACGACGAAGACTAAGGAGGAACACACTATGGCAACCGCAACCAAGGACGTGTCCCTGAACAAGAAGGTCAGCCAGTTCTTCTGGCGCTCCTGGGCCATCCAGGCCTCTTGGAACTACGAGCGTCAGATGAACATGGGCTTCCTCTACGGCATGGTTCCCACGCTCGACCGCCTCTATCCGGATGAGTCCGACCCCAAGCAGCTCGCTGCTAAGAAAGAGGCTTACCACCGTCACATGGCGTTCTACAACTGCACCCCGCAGACGAGCGCTTTCATCCTGGGCCTCGCCGCCTCCATGGAGGAGGAGTACGCCAAGGATCCCGAGAACTTCGATCCCGATTCGATCAACGCGGTCAAGACCTCCCTCATGGGTCCGCTTTCCGGCATCGGTGACTCCTTCTTCCAGGGCACCATCCGCGTTATCGCCTTTGGTCTGGGCGTTCAGCTGGCTCAGCAGGGCTCCATCATGGGCCCGATCCTGGCCATGCTCATCTCCATCGTCCCCTCTGTGCTGATCACTTGGTTCGCAGCCAAGATGGGCTATCAGGGCGGCCACGAGTACCTGAGCAAGCTTCAGGGCGGCGACCTCATGGAGAAGCTCATGTATGTCTGCGGCATCGTGGGTCTTATGTCCGTGGGCGGCATGATCGCCACGCTGATCGGCGCCACCACCCCGCTGCAGTTCGCTGAGGGCACCGTCGTTATCCAGGACATCCTGGACGGCATGATGCCCCAGATGATCTCCCTTGGCCTCACCGGCCTTATGTACTGGCTCATCAAGAAGAACGTCAACACCGGTTGGCTTCTCGTGATCGCCATCGTGGGCGGCATCGCCCTCTCCGCGGCCGGCATCCTGGCCTAGTCGCGACCAAGCGTCTAACCGCTTTCCCCGGGGGCCTGCCTGGCATCCCATACCCCAGGCAGGCTTCCATTCCCAAAATGCAACAATGGGACAGTCCCCTTGTCGCATCCTCAACGGGCCGGCGACTCGGTCCAAACCACGGTAACCCTGCGAGCGCCCGGCAATGTGGCGCCGCAAAAATCGAAAGGAATGTGTCAGATGTACGAGATCGACCTTAACCTCCCTAAGCAGATCGTCGCTGACGTCCTGTCCAACCACGAGATCCACAGCGTCGCCTTCGTCGGCTGCGGCGCTTCCATGTCCGACCTTTACCCCGCCAAGTACTTCCTGGCCAACAACACGGACAAGCTGAACGTTCAGATCTTCACCGCTAACGAGTTCAACTACGACACGCCTTCCTGGGTCAACGAGCACACCTTCGTGATCACCTGCTCCCTCGGTGGCTCCACGCCCGAGACCGTCGAGGCCAACAAGACCGCCAAGAAGCACAACTGCCCGGTCGTCTCCCTCACCAACAAGGCTGGCTCCGCTCTGACCGTCGACGCCGACCATGTCATCGTTCACGGCTTCCACGCCAACTACGCTGCCAAGTGCGAGAAGCCCGGCTATGCTATCGCTCTTGCTCTCGAGATCCTTCAGCAGACCGAGGGCTATGACCACTACGAGGACATGATCACCGGCCTCACCAACATCTTCGATCTCTGCGAGAACGCCGCTCAGCACTGCAAGAAGCTCGCCAAGAAGTTCGCCGAGGACTTCAAGGACGACAAGATGATTTACTTCATGGCTTCCGGTGCCTCCGAGAAGATGGCTTATTCTCACGCCGCCTTCCTGTTCACCGAGATGCAGTGGATCGACGCCGCCGCCTACAACACCGGCGAGTACTTCCACGGCCCGTTCGAGGTTTCCACCGAGGGTAAGCCCTACGTCTTCTTCATGTCCGATGGCGCCACCCGTCCGATGGACGCCCGCGCCCTCACCTTCCTTGAGCGCATGGGCGCCAAGGTCGCTCTGATCGACTCCAAGGACTACGGCCTGGCTGACGCCGTGCCCGCGAGCGTCATCACCTACTTCAACCCGCTGCTGCACCTCGCCGTTATGCGTGAGTACGGCAACCAGATCGCCGAGGCCCGTCAGCACCCGCTGACCATGCGTCGCTACATGTGGAAGCTTTCCTACTAATCACAAGTAAGTAGACCTTACGGGTTGATTGAGAGGGGATGGGGTTTGTGCCCCATCCCCTTTTTTGCTATCGAAAGGAGATACGTATGATCAAGGCAGTGCTGTTTGACATGGACGGCGTGCTGGTCGATACCGAGTGGTTCTACAACCGTCGTCGCGTGGCGTTTATGGAAGAGAAGGGCTTTCACTTTGACGAGATCCCCGATCTTTCGGGGTCTAACGAGCCCGCCATTTGGAAGTCGCTGGTACCTGACGATGTTGAGCTGCGCGAGCGCCTGCGCGTGGAGTACAAGCAGGTCTACAGCCCAGACCATCCCGTTCCGTATGCCGAGCTGCTCAACGAGCAGACGGAGCCGGTGATGCGCAAGCTGCACGAGCGCGGCGTGAAGTGCGCCATCGCAAGCTCGTCCTATCGCGAGCTCATTGACGAGCTGGTGGGGATTGCCGGTATCGCCGACGTGCTGGACTACACCATCAGCGGTCACGAGTGCAGTGCGTTTAAGCCCGACCCCGAGATCTACCTGCGTGCCATGGAGGCGCTGGGTGTGGAGCCTACCGAGTGCCTGGTTATCGAGGACTCGCCTTTGGGCATCGAGGCTGGCAAACGTTCCGGCGCCCGCGTCCTGGCACTGCGCCCGCACGAGGGCGTCAACCTCGATCAATCGCGAGCCGATGCCGTTATTGATAATCTGACCGACATTTTGGCCGCTTTGTAGTGTCAATCCGCCGCGAGAAGCACGGGTTCAAACGTTTTTTGCGGTGGACTGGCTCAATTTGGTTTCGATTTTGATCCGTTTGGCTTCGATTCGGACTAAGTGAGTAGACTTTTTGGTGCAGGACGAGCACAAAGCGCATCTGCTCTAGTAAAACCGCAGGTCACAGGGGTGGCGGTTTTGGGTGTGCTCTGCAGGTCGCGTAAAGTCTACTCACTTGTAATTTGGGCCTTTGGTCGTGGGGTTGCTGGTCCCGCTTTGGTTGTCGAGAGAGGGTGAATTGAAGCGCCCCCGCACGCTCCATGCTACAATCGCGGACATACCCCACAACTACATCTGCCTTCGAAAGGAGCCTGCGTGGCGAACGCCATCGATCAGCTCACGGACCGAGTGCTCGTACTCGGCCGCCTCACCATCGTCCGCCGCGCTATTACTGCCGTGGCGGTCACGATTTCCGCCGTTCTCCAGACATTCCTGATCCAGGCGTTCATTCAGCCCGCCGACTTGCTTCCGAGCGGCCTCACCGGCGTTGCGGTCCTGCTCGATCGCGTTACCTCGCTGGGCGGCGTTCACATCGACATCTCGCTCGGCATGCTTGCGCTCAACATTCCCGTGGCGCTCCTATGCTGGAGCGGCATTAGCAAGCGCTTCGTCATCTTCTCGATGATGCAGGTCGTGCTCTCGTCGCTGTTCCTCAACGTCTTTCACTTCGCTCCATTTTTGGGCGACAAGATTATGCTCATCATTTTTGGCGGCGTGGTCTCGGGTCTGGGCGCTGCCATCGCGCTAAAGTCCGGCGCATCTACCGGTGGCACCGACTTTATCGCGCTGTGGGTCTCCAACCACACGGGCAAGACCATCTGGGGCGTTATCTTTGGTTTCAATTGCTTTATCCTGGCGATCTTTGGCTTTATGTTTGGCTGGGACAACGCGGCGTACTCCATCGTGTTCCAGTTTATTTCGACCAAGACCATCGACAGTTTCTATCGTCGCTACGACCGCGTGACGCTGCAGATTACGACGCGCAAGGCAGACGAGGTCATGACTGCCTACGTAAACCATTTTCAGCACGGCATTAGCTGCGCCGAGGTCGTCGGCGGATACAGCCGCGAAAAGATGTACCTGCTGAACACCGTTGTTTCGACCTACGAGAGCCAGGACATTATCAAGTTGGTGTGCGACGTTGATCCCGGCGCCGTGATCAACGTGTTCCACACGCTCAACTTTGTGGGCGGCTGGTGGGGCGGTCATGTCGACGAGCCCATGCCCACGGCCGTTCCCGATCCCGACAAGCCCGCACGCATGGCCAGCAGGCAGGCGCGCCTCAGCGAACAGGACAGCCTGCAGCAGGATGACGGCAAGTAGGGTATTGGCATTTTGCCGGTCCTGCGCAACCCATCCGAACGAGCCCCCCGAAAGCCCCGTTGCTTTCGAGGGCTCTCGTTTGCCCAGATAAAACCTACCAAAATGAAGCTGTCGCTTTTTGGTAGGGAGGGTGTATCGTTTTATCAATATGAGGTAACATGAAACTAGACGTTATATACGTATTAGAAATTTAGCTATTTTGATAAGAGTGATCAGATATGCCTGCGCCCAAAAATGCACCGCTTTACCAGCAGATTTATGACGAAATCAAGGATGCGATCGAGAAAGGTGTTTATGCACCCAAGGAGCGTATTCCGTCCGAGCTTGAACTAGCCGAGCAGTACGAGGTGAGCCGTATTACGGTGCGCCGCGCTGTCGAGGAGCTGTGCTCCGATGGTTACCTGGTTAAGCAGCAGGGCCGCGGCACCTTTGTCTCCACGCCGCACATCAACCGCCAGTTTCACGCCTCGACGCTGCAGACGTTTACCGCGCTGTGTGCCGGCAACGGCATGAAGGCCGGTGCGCACGTGATCGATCGCCAGATCGTTCCGGCGCGCCAAAACGAGATGGAGTTCTTTGGCCTGCAGAAGGATGCGCTGCTGCTGCATATCAAGCGCGTGCGTACGGCCGACGGCGAGCCCATCTTTGAGGAGAACATCTTTGTGCCGTTTGACGCCTACCGTGAGCTGTTGACGGCCGATCTTGAGGACAAGTCGATTTTTGCCGAGGTCGAGCGTGTTGGCGGAACGCCGATTGTCTCGGTTGGCTACCGTACGGTCGAGGCCGTTCGAGCTAACGCCGAGCAGGCGGCCGAGCTGGGCATTGCTCCGCACGATCCGCTGCTCAACCTGCGTGCCGGCTTTACCGGTCCCGATGACGAGCCGGTTTTGATGGGTAAGCAGTACTACGTGGGTAGCCGCTACGTCATGGTGATGTAGGGTTGGTTCCGCCGTTCTGACGAACGGCGGACCGGCCGACGCTGCGCCTTTGGTTACGCGGTTTTACCAAACCGCGTAACGGCTCGACGCTGCAAGCCCGCCAGAGCGGCAATCTGCCTTTCAACTTCGGCGGCATGACCAGAAGGTCAATGCCGCCTCGTTTCAAGGCACCTTGCTCGCTCTGGCGGGCTTTCGCTCATATGACCCAATCCGCTGTCAAGAGCCACAATGGCCCCGCCGACCGCTTGCAATCGGTCGGCGGGGCCTGCCGTTAACCCGTCCCGGTCCGCCCCCGGCATGTCATCGACGCCTTCGGCTCAGTCTCATATCCGCGGATACCGTTCTGTCGGCCCGCACTCCATTCCTTCGGCGGGGTTCCCCAAGTCTGTCGAGGCGCATGCGGAGGGCTCCGCGCGCACAGCGAAATAGGGGGTATCCCCGAAGGTCGCCCGGCTCGCCGGGACGGGGGCTATGTCTATTCCGCGCCCTCCCGGCACATCATGCCGAGGGCCCAGAGCCACCTCACGAGCTCGGCCGCGGTGGCCGCGTTGGCCTTCGCCGCGGGCATGCCGCGGGCGAGCATCTCCTCGCGCCGCCGCAGGAGCCGCTCGGACCCCTTCCTCCCGTGCATCCTTATCTCGAGGGGCACGCCCGTGTCCCTTGGCATGAGCTTCGGCTGGTGCCGTGCCGCGGCGTAGCACCATGAACCCTCAACGGCCAGCTTCCTCACGAGCGCGTTGCCCGCACCGCTGATGCCTCCGAGCCGCACGGAGTCGCCACTCGACCTCTGACTCGGCGCGAGGCCGAAATAGGCCGTGACCTGCCTTCCGGAACGGAACCTCGTGAAGTCGCCGACCTCGGCCGAGAAGGCTGCGGCCAGCGCGAAGGCGCAGCCCTTGATCGACTGGAGGGCGGCCACCTCCGCGGCGATCGGGCTGGCATCCACGGCGGCCCTGTACTCGGAGAGCAGGTCCGCCCGGGCCTCCGCCGCGGCCTCGACCTCGTTCCTCAGGGCGGCGAGCGTCCGAACCCCGCCATCGTCCTCCGGCCTGGCCTTGTCGAGCCACCTCAGGAAGTCGTAGGTCCAGTACTTCCTCGGGTTGCCGGCGGGCGTGGTTCCGCCGTAGACGAACCCCCGCTTTGCGAGGAAGGCGAGCAGCCGCTGCTTGGCGGTCGCCAGGCGCGCGGTCGCCCCGCCGTAGGCGCCGGCGAGGTCCCTGATGCCTTCGACCTCGGGGGAGGGGACCCATACGGGGGAGATGTCGTGGGCGAGTATCGCCTTGGCCATCCTGGCGGCGTCGTTCCTGTCGTTCTTGGAGGCCGAGTCGGCGGCCGACCTGGGGATCTTCGAGACCGCGGCGACGACGCACTCGACGCCGAGCCCGGTGAGCTCCCTTTGCGGGGCGAAGCCGAGGTAGCCGCTCTCGTAGGCCGCGAGCGACGGCCCGGGGAACCCATCCATCCACCCGGCGATCTCGCCCCAGGGGTTGCCGGGGAACCTCCTCGTCACGGCCTCGCCGGTGTCCGCGTCGAGGGCGCAGACGGTGGTCGACCTCAGGTGGACGTCCATCCCGAACGCGGTAGAATACTTTGGCATGGGAGCCTCCCAACCTCGTTGCGGCGCGGCTGCGCCTATGGCACTTCAACATCATTGTCGCAGCCCCGACCCGCGGTCACGAGCGGGGGCTCCTATCTTTTTAGTGCCCTCGGATTGGGTCATAGTGTCTGTCGTTGCCAAAACATCGGCGTTGCCTTGGTCCGGACTATTCGTTGGGTAGTCATTGGGGACGTTCTTAAACGACTAGTCAAAGGGGACACTCTTGCGGCATTTGGCACTTGGGGACGTTCCTTATGTGCCGGCAGTTGGGGACACTCCTTGCGTCAAGAGGCTGGCGCGCGTCAACTTGTCCTCATTGCAGCAAAAAATCGCCCCGTTCTCTGGTGAGGACGGGGCGATTCGTCTTTTGGGCTTGTGCGGCCAGATCTATGCGAAGCGGGCGACGAGTTCCTGGAGGACGTCGGTCATCTTGACGAGCGAGCTGACCGGGACAAACTCGTTGACGCCGTGGTAGCAGTAGCCGCCCGTGGAAAGGTTGGGGCAGGGCAGGCCGCGGAACGACAGCTGCGCACCGTCGGTACCACCGCGAATCGGCAGCACCTGGGGCTCAATGCCGCAGGCAAGGTAGGCTTCCTTGGCGACATCGATAAGCTCGGGGTAGTCACGCACGATCTCGGCCATGTTGCGGTACTGCTGCTTGATCTCGACCGTCACGCGCTCTTCGCCCAGGCGCTGGTTGAGCAGTGCTGCGGCGGCATCCATCAGCTCGAGCTTCTGCTGGAACTTGGCGGCATCGTGATCACGGACGATATAGCGCGCCGTGGCATGGTCGACCGTTGCCGAGACGCCCTCAAGGTGATAGAAGCCCTCGTAGCCCTCGGTGTATTCCGGACGCTGCTCGTAGGGGAGCAGGGCATTGAAGTCGCAGAACAGATTGCCCGCGTTGACCATGCGGCCTTTGGCGTCACCGGGATGGATGGATTGGCCCTCAAAGCGAACGGTTGCCTCGGCGGCGTTAAAGCACTCCCATTCCAGCTCGCCAACGGGACCGCCGTCGACCGTGTAGGCGTACTTGCAGCCAAAGGCCTCGATGTCCAACAGCTCGGCGCCGTGACCGATCTCCTCGTCCGGGCAAAAACAAATGCCGAGTGCGGGGTGGGGCAGCGAGGGGTCCTGAGCGATACGTGCGACAAGCGCCATGATCTCGGCGACGCCGGCCTTGTCGTCAGCGCCCAGCAGTGTGGTGCCGTCACTGCAGACCAAGTCCTCACCCACAAGGTCGTTCAGGGCGGGAAGCTTGGCGGTGCTCATGGCCACAGGCTTGCCGTCAACGGTACCGCAGACCAGGTCGCCGCCTTCGTAGTGCACAATGTGCGGCTTCACACCGGCGCCCGGCGCAACCTCGGTGGTGTCGAGGTGTGCTATCAGGCCCAGGGCGGGCTTGTTCTCCGCGCCCGCGCTCGCAGGAATATGCGCGCACACGTAAGCATGCTCGGTCACATGGGCATCGGTCGCGCCGAGCTCGCGCAGCTCCTTGGCCAGGATGTTGGCAAGGTCAAACTGAACGGTGCTCGAAGGCACCTGGTCGCAGTTTGCATCCTCGGATTGCGTGTTGATTTGGACGTAGCGCAAAAAGCGCTCAAGGACGTCGGGGTTCGTGGCGTTGTTTTCCATAAAGACCGCTCCAATCTTGGTCGTCGTGTGCAACAAGAACTCTAGCACGGTATGCCACGGCATACCGCGACACTTGGATGGGGTAGAATCAGCCTTTGAACGCAGAAGGGACGGAAGGTCATGGATACGACAAATAGCTCGCGCGAGCTGCACCTAACAGTGGCGAACGAAGACTACTTGGAGTGCATGGTTCGCATCGAAAACGAAGAAGGGGAGACCAATGGCGTGCGATCGGTCGACATCGCACAGCGTCTTGGTGTCTCCAAGGCATCGGTCAATAAGGCAGTTTCGGCGCTTAAGGCGTCCGAGCTTGTCGAGCAATCGCATTACGGCAAGGTCATCCTGACCGACCGTGGTCGCGAGGTCGGCACGGCTATCTGGTACCGTCATCGCCTTATCCGCACGTTTTTGGTCCAGGAGCTCGGCGTCGATTTTGAGCGGGCCGATTCCGAGGCGTGTATGATGGAACATGCGCTTTCCGAGGACACGATGAGCCGCTGGCTCGCCTATCTCGAAAAACAAGGAATCAGCGTCGAGGAATAGCGAAACACATATATGGATACGAGTTATTACAACCGCCCCGGCGGCGAGGAACTTATGCGCCGTATGTCGAGCGAGACCCTGTTAACGCAGGGCCCCATGGGCAGCGTGCTGATGAGTGAATATGACGCTGCCGACATCCCACCGGCGTTTTGGAACCTTGCCGAGCCGCAGACTGTTTCTCGTATCCATCGCCTGTATGTCGCCGCCGGTGCGCAGGTGCTCATTACCAATACCTTTCAGGCATCAAGCTACGCCCTCAAGCAAGATCAGATTACGCCGTCCGTGGCTGAGGTCAATCGCGGTGCCGTCGACGATGCGCGCCAGGCGCACCCTCAGCTGCTGCTGGGCTCGATGGGCCCGATCGGCATTGAGTGGTTTGCCGAAGACTCTGCCGAGTATCGAGAAATACGAAGCATTTCGCGAGAGCAGGCATACGCCCTGCTCAATGCTGGTGTTGACGGTCTGCTGATCGAGACAGTGACGTCTATCCGTAATTTGCAGCCCATGCTTGCCGGCGCCCAGGATGCCGCTGACGGCATGCCTGTTTTGGTGAGTTTTGTCGTTGACGATAAAGGCGACCTGTTAGGCGATGGCCTCAACATCGAGGCTGCTGTTTTGTACGCCGAAAAGCACGGTGCAAACTCGGTTGGCGTTAATTGCTGTTCACTTGCGGCCGCGAACGTGGCAGTGCCCAGGATGGTTGCATCGGCGACTACGCCCGTCACGGTACGCCCCAACGTGGGCGATCCGGTTCAAACTCAGGATGGCCCTGTGTGGCGCGAGAACCCCGAAGCCTTCGCGCGCGCTTGCATCGAATGGAGGCATGCCGGTGCCGCAATGGTGGGCAGTTGCTGTGGAACCACGGCGATCACCACGGCGGCGATGGCCGAGGCGCTCGATATATAAAGGTCAAAACCGCTCCATACGGGGCGGTTTTTTTGCTTGCACATCGTCGGTAGCATTTGCCCAAATAGTGAATGCCGGTTTTGGCAGGTTGCTGGGCGAGCGTTGCGGGTATACCCCATGCGTACCATGATCCAAACACTGTGAGGTGTCTGCGCGTGTGCGCGATAATTCATTTTGGAACTGACGGTTGGCGCGCCCGCGTCGACGACGACTTTACCGCCGACAACGTTGCCCGCATTGCCGATGCCGTCGGCGAGTTGTGGCAAAAGACCAATCCCGGCAAAACAGTCTATATAGGGTTCGACACCCGGCCGCAGGCGCGCGAGTTCGCTGAGCTTGCGGCAGGCGTGCTTGCGGCTCACGGATTGGACGCAGTACTCGCATCTCGGCCTGTCCCGACCCCCGCCCTTACGTGGGCGGCGGCGTATGACGGCGAGGCCTGCGGTGCGCTCATGGTGACGGGGTCCCATCATCCGCAGGGGTATCTGTGCCTTAAACTACGCATGGGAGATGGCTCGACGGCCAATCAGGATGTCATCGAAGAGCTTGAAGAGACCATAGCCCCCGAGCCGATGGGGATCGAGGAACGCTATCGCACCGCGGATATTATTCCTGACTATATGCAGGCGGTGGCATCGTTTGTCGATGCCGAGGCCATTCGAGCCGCTCACCTGCGTGTGGTAGTTGACCCCATGGGCGGCGCGGCTCAGGGATATCTTGCCGACCTGCTGCGGGAGCTAGGCGTCGAGGTGCACGAGATTCATGCCGGACAGTCGTCCGATCAAGAGGACATTTGCCCCGACCCTGTTGAGCCATGGGTGGACGCTTGCGAGCGTGCGGTTGTCGAGGACGGGGCGTGCGCGGGTCTGGTGACCGACGGCGATGCCGATCGTATCGGCGCGGTCGACGAACGCGGTAGATATATACATCCGCATCAAATCATGGCGCTTGTTTTGGGCGACCTCGTTCAATTTCGCAATTTGAAGGGGCGTGTCGTCGTCAATCTCTCGTGCTCGACGCTCGTGCGCCGCATTGCTGAGGCGCTTGGCTGTCGCGTGACCGTTAAGCCGGTCGGTTTCAAATATATAGCTGCAGAGATGAAGAAAGGCGGCGTCCTCATGGGAGGCGAGGAGGCCGGCGGTATCGGCATCGCCGCGCATATGCCCGAGCGCGATGGAATCCTTGCTTGTCTGATTCTGTGTGAGCTTATGGCAAAGACGGGCGCGCCCTTGGGCGTTTTGGTCGATCAGCTCGAGGCCAGTTTTGGTAAGACGAGCTACGGGCGTCGCGATTTGCGCCTTGAGGCCGAAGACGCCGAATCGCTGCGAACGCTGCTTCCTGGCATGAATCCCAAATCGATTTGCGGCAAGGCGCCGCAGACTGTAAGCCATATGGATGGTCTACGTTTGGCATTCGAGGATGACACCTGGCTGCTGATCCGCCCCAGCGGGACCGAACCGGTGGTTCGTGTATACGCCGAGGGGTTCTCGGTGGAGGAGCGCGATGAGTTGCTCGATGCCGGCTGTGCCTTGGCTAAGGGAGCCTATCAGCTTTAGCCATATGACGCTTCACTATAAAGAGACCCTCGGCGAGTGGTGGAGAACGGCCGGCAAACGTAAGCTGAGTATTAAAATGTGTAGGAAATGTGTACGCCCAGATTCCCGCCCGCGGGGGCCCTCCGGTCTGGCAATATATCTCCTTGCCGCGCGGCCCGGTCGGACCGGATGAGCCGCAAAGCGTGCACCTTGAGAACCGGATACTGCGAGGATGGACACTTCAAGTGTCGCATCCGGGCAGACATCGAACCATTTGAAA
>JAXJMO010000058.1:0-47968 GCA_036313175.1 Collinsella sp.
CACCGGCACCGACGTCACCAAGAACGTTGCCGACATGGTGCTTGCCGACGACAACTTCGCCACCATCATCGGTGCCTGCGAAGAGGGCCGTCGCATCTACGACAACATCCGCAAGGTCATCCAGTTCCTGCTTTCGGCCAACCTTGCTGAGGTGTTCTCGGTGTTTATCGCCACGCTCATCGGCTTTACCATCTTCCAGCCGGTGCAGCTGCTGTGGGTGAACCTGGTCACCGACTGCTTCCCCGCGCTCGCGCTGGGCATGGAGGATGCCGAGGGTGACATCATGAAGCGCAAGCCGCGCAACGCCAAGGACGGTGTCTTTGCCGGTCATATGGGCCTGGACTGCGTGGTCCAGGGTCTGATCATCACCGTGCTGGTGCTGGCGAGCTTCTTTGTGGGCGTGTACTTTGACATGGGCTACATCCACATCGCCGATATGATCGCCGGCAATGCCGACGAGGAAGGCGTGATGATGGCGTTCATCACGCTCAACATGGTCGAGATTTTCCACTGCTTCAATATGCGCAGCCGTCGTGCGTCGCTGTTCACCATGAAGAAGCAGAACAAGTGGCTGTGGGCTTCTGCCGCGCTGGCACTGGTGCTGACGGTGATCGTGACCGTGCAGCCGACGCTTGCCGAGATGTTCTTTGGCCCTGTGACGCTTGAGCTCAAGGGCGTTCTTGCCGCGCTGGGTCTGGCCTTCCTGATCATCCCGCTGATGGAGATCTACAAGGCGATCATGCGCGCGGTCGAGAAGGAGTAGGTCGAAAGGCCATCCTTCCCACCGGCCCGACCGCCTGCGGGGTTTCTTCTTCGCTGGTCCTCGCGCTTCGCGCTGCGGGATCGCTCAGAAGAAACCCCTCCCGGCGGGCGGGCCTTCGGATGACCTCTCGGGACCGTAAGCTGAGGAAAAGTTTGTGAGCTGGTCGGGCTTTGCCCGGCCAGCTCTTTTTGATTTAAAATACCTGCTCAGTTGTGATTTGTGGTGCTGGGAGGCGCTTGTGAGCAAGGCTAAGGCTAAAGCGAAGAAAAAGACGACGGGGGCGCGGGCTAAGCGTGATCGTCGTCGGAAGCTCGCGACCGAGGCTCCCGTATCTGCTGAGGAGCTGCTGGCAAGCGTGCCGGGGCTTGACGCGCTGCAGGACGTTCCGGCGTTTGATGACCTGCCAGTCGATGAAACCCAGCAGACTGCCTTTGATGATTTCTGCGCACATGCTGAGGAGCCCGAGCAGATGCAGCTTGGCGCCGTGGTGCGCTTAGATCGCGGGTTTCCGCTGGTGGTGACGGCCGACGATACCTTTCGTGCCGAGCATGCCGTGGGGTTTGCCAAGTCGCGCGGCGAGGACGAGGTGCTGCTGCCCGCCGTGGGCGACCGTGCGGCGGTGCGCCGCGCTCCCGGGCACGATATGGGCGTGATTGAGTGCGTTCTGCCGCGCCGTACGAGCTTTGAGCGTTGGCGCGGCCGTGCCCGCGGAGAGCGTCAGGTGCTCTGCTCCAACGTGGATAGCGTGCTAATCGTGCAGGCGCTCGGTGCCGGTGAGGTGCTGCTCGACCGCGTGGCGCGCTCGCTGGTGTTGGCGCTCGACTGCGATGCCGAGCCGGTGGTGGTGCTCACCAAAGCTGACCGCTGCGATGCCGAGGAGCTCGAGCGCGATCTGGACCGCGTGCGCCGCCTGGTGGGTCCGGACGTGCGCGTGATCGTGACGTCCTCTGCTGAGGGCCGCGGCCTGGACGAGGTCCGTGTCTGCGTGCCTGCCGGGAGCTGCGCCATGATTCTGGGCGAGTCGGGTGCCGGCAAGTCGACGCTGCTCAATGCACTGCTGGGCCACGATACGTTGGCGACCGGCGGTGTGCGCGAACGCGACGACCAGGGCCGTCACACTACCGTCGCGCGCGTGATGGTGGCGCTGCCGGGCGACGCCGGTGTGATCGCCGATGCCCCGGGCCTGCGCAGCCTACCGCTCGTGGGTCACGAGCGGGGTCTGGCGCGCGCCTTCCCCGAGATTGTCGAGGCATCGCGCGCGTGCCGGTTTGGCGATTGCACACATACCCATGAGCCGGGTTGCGCCGTTCGCGAGGCCGAGGACGCCGGGCAGATCGACAGTCTGCGTCTGGAAACGTTCCAAAACTTGGCGTCATCCATGCGCGTGAGCGCTCAAATGCTCGATCCCGATGTTCATCTGTAATTGATTTTTCCTATGACAGCCGTCTCCCAACTGTTCGGGAGACGGCTTTTTTGCTGCGGAAAAGCCTCGAAACATGCAGTTTGCTGACGTGCTGACCAAAACCTTGCCATGAGCTTGACGGGCTGGTCAGCTTTTGGTCGGCGATTGGTTTGACATCGAAAACCAAGATCGCGATTGCGCCGCTTTGCACTCTGACCGCCCAGACAATGGTGGTACGGGCATTCGCCCGGCACTGCCATGAGAGGAGCGGCCGTGAACAAGAGCAAGCGTATCGCCATCAGTCTGGTCGCGGGCGTGCTCGCTGCTCTGCTCTGCATGGTTTACGGCTCGTCGATCCGCTCACAAGCCGAACAGGTCCAGGCTGAGACCTTGGCCAAGTACGGTGGCGATCGCGTCGAGGTATGCGTCGCGGCGCGCGATATCGATGTGGGCGAGACCCTCGATGAGACCAATGTCATAACCCAGGAATGGCCGACGAGCCTGCTGCCGCGTGACGCGGCGACCGAGCTGCGCCAGGTGCGCGGCGACGTGACGACTTCGCGTATTCCCAAAAACGCCGTGATCTGCAATGTCTACACCAAGGCCGAGAGCCACAAGCTCGAGGTGCCTAAGGGCAAGGTCGCCGTTTCGGTGGCGGTCGATGCCGAGCACTCGGTCGGCGGTGCCACGGGCGTGGGCAGCTATGTGGACGTGTACGTGCAAAAAGATGGCGTAACCGATCGACTGTGCGGCGCGCACGTGATCGATACCAGTGAGAATTCCGGTGCCACGCGCGAGGGCAAGATCGAATGGGTGACGCTGGCGGCTGACCCCGAAGACGTCAAGGAACTGCTGGGAGCCTCGGGCAAGGGAACGGTCAGCTTGACGATTCCCGCCACGGCGCGCGGCAAAAAGAGCGGAGGCGACGAGTGATGAAGGCGATCTGGCTTGCGTGCTGCGCGTGCGGCGATTACGGGCTGTTGCAGCAGGAAGTCGAGGGCCGTGATGCGGGTGCACAGGTGCTTCGCGTGGGTGACCTGGACGGGCTGGTTTCCATGGCGCGGGCGTTTCCGTCGCGCCGCGGGGCTGCCATCATCGCGGCGTCTCTGTTTGATATCGAAGATGTGCGCAAGACTGTTGCGCGCCTGACGGCCGAAGGCCGCGTGAGTCGCGTGGTCGTGTTGATAGAAGCGCTCGATCCGTCGGATATCGAGGGACTGTTTCGCGCGGGGGCGACCGAGGTCATCGCTGCGCACAGTATATGCGGCAACGGGCGCGCGGGCGAGGGAGCGGTTGATTCCGATCGGCGCATGACGATTGAGCCCGATGCTTTTGTTGATAGGGAACCCGGGGCGCCTCGCGCTACAAGAGGCCCGCGTGTTGATGATTATGGAAAAGCGGAAGCCGAGCATGGTCGGCGCCCCCGGAACCCCCTTGTATACGATGACGCTGGGGGGCCGGCACAGCATGCTGGCGACTCCCCGGCTGTAGATATGGGATACGTGCACGGCGTGAATCTGGCGGATGAACTCGACGAAGTTGAGGGCTTTGCCGGGTGCGGCGAGTTGTCGCTGATGCAGCATGAGCAGATTGCACAGAACGAGCCTGCCTTGCAGACCGAACAAGCTGCCATGCCGGCTTGGACGCAGCGTGTGGTTGCGGCGGGGGAGACGGGGACGCTGTCGCCGACGCCCGCCCCGCCGCCTCCGATGCCGCCGGCAGACGCTGCCGCTCCGCAGCATCGAGCTCCGGTCATCTGCGCCATTTCGGGTTCGGGCGGTTGCGGCAAGTCGACGATCGTTGCCACCATGGCACACACATCGTCGCTGTTGGGCTTGCGTGCCGCCGTGCTCGACCTGGACCTGATGTTTGGAAACCTTTACGACTTGTTAGGCGTCGATGCTCCGCGCGATATGGCGGCACTTATCGAGCCGGCGGCGGGCGCGCTCACCGAGCCGGATATCGTAGCCACATCGATGCGCGTGGCGCCAGGCGTTACGCTCTGGGGTCCCGTTGCGGCGCCCGAGCAAGCCGAGCTCATGGCACGTCCGGTGGAGCTACTGCTTGATGTTTTGCGTCGCGAATCCGACGTGGTCTTTATCGATACCTCGGTCTTTTGGGGCGACGCCGTGGCGGCTGCGGTGGCGGCGAGCGACCGTTGCCTGGTCGTTGGCGATGCTGCGGTGTCGTCCGCGACGTCGGCGTCGCGCGTCATTGAACTGGCGAGTCGAGTAGGTGTGCCGCGCACGCGCATGAGCGCCGTGTTCAACCGGTTCGGTGCGCGCGGAGCAGACGAGGACGTCGCCATGCGCTTTGAGATTGCCTGTGCGTTGAGCTCCAAGATTCGCATCGCCGATGGCGGGCAGGATCTCGCCGCGCTCATGGCGTTTGGGCGCGCTGACGAGGCAGTGGGGCAGACCAGCGCTTTTGCGACCAGCGTGCGCGAGGCCACGCGCGAGATGCTCGTGGAACTGGGGTGCGCCGTCGGCCCTTGGAGCGATATGGTCGCCGACCGTGCAACGCGCACCGAACGTCCGCGTATCCGCCTTCCCTGGTCGCGCGAGGGTGATCAGCGATGAGCCTGCAAACGAGGATTAAGGCTGCCGGCGCTGCAGCGGCGGCAGCGCCTGTAGATGCGGGGCGTCGCCGCGCGGTGAAACGACGCACCAAGCGCGCCGTGATGGACCGCATGGGTTACGACGAAGTGGCGCGTATCAGCGCCTATATCGACCCGGCACTTGCCCGCTCGGAATTGCGTCCCGCGGTGGAGGCGGCGCTCAATGTTGAGGAGCCGACCGATCTCGCGACGCCCGAGCGCGAGACCATCATCGACGAGATTTTGGATGATGTGGTGGGCTTGGGGCCGTTGCAGCCGCTCATCGAGGACGACACCGTTACCGAGATCATGATTAACGGCTGCCGCTCGGCTTTCTTTGAACGCGGCGGCGTCTTGTACCCCATCGAGCATGCGTTTGAGGATGATGAGCAGATTCGTGTGCTTATCGACCGCATCATCTCGCCACTTGGCCGCCGTATCGACGAGCGCAGCCCCATCGTCAACGCCCGCCTCAAAACGGGCTATCGCGTCAACGCGGTGATTCCGCCTGTGGCGATTGACGGACCGATTCTCACCATCCGAAAGTTCTCGGACCGCATCTGCTCGCTGGACGAGCTTGTGGGGCTGGGGTCGCTGCCGCTTTGGTATGCGCAGCTGCTGTCGTGCGCGGTGTCGCTGCGACAGGACCTGGCGGTTGCGGGAGGCACGGGATCTGGTAAGACCACCCTGCTCAACGCGTTGTCATGCGAGATTTCCACCGGCGAGCGCATCGTGACGATCGAGGACTCTGCCGAACTCAAGTTTGCGCATCATCCGCACGTGGTGCGTCTAGAGGCGCGCGAGGCTTCAATTGAGGGCGAGGGCGCGGTGACGATCCGCGACCTGGTGACCAATGCCCTGCGCATGCGCCCCGACCGCATCGTGGTGGGTGAGGTGCGCGGTGCCGAGTGCTGCGACATGTTGCAGGCCATGAACACGGGCCACGACGGGTCGCTCACCACACTTCATGCGGGCTCAGAACAGGAGACCGTGGTGCGTCTGACGTTGCTTGCACGTTATGGCATCGATCTGCCGAGCGAGCTCATCGAGGAGCAGATTGCCATGGCGCTCGACGGCATCGTGATGTCCGAGCGCCACGCCGATGGCAGGCGCTTCGTCTCCTCGTATTCGGGGGTGCGTCGCGCCGCGTCGGGCGGCGTAGAGCTCGAGCGCTATGTGACTTTCGATGCCGCCGAGCGCACCTGGACGCTTGACCGCGAGCCGCCGTTTATCGCAGAAGGCCTGCGGTCGGGGACGCTCACACAAGAGGAGGTGGACGAATGGAGGTCGCTGTGCCCCTCGTCGTAGGGGGTTTGGCAGGGTTTTCTGTCGCGACGGCGTGCGGGGCGGAACCTCGTGTGCCGCAGGTGCCGCCGGCGGAGCTGGCGCGTCAGGCGCTCGAGACGGTGGCAGAGAAACTGCCGCGTGAGCTGGTGGAAAACGATCTGCTGAAAAAGATCGCCCGTTCGTGGGCATCGCTGGCTCCGGCGCATCGCCTTGGCCTCGTGATCGAAGATGCTTCGGGGCGTTTGGCGTTTCTGCTGCTCTCGAGCGGTGTCTGCTGCATTTTACTAACGATGGTGTCGTTATCGCCCCTCGGATTTGCCTTGGGACTTGTTGCTCCGATTGCCGTTGGCGCCGCTCGGGATGGCTTTGAGAGCCGGCGCGAGCAACACGATGCAGAAGAGGCCATGCCCGAGGCGTTTACCGCACTTTCCATGTCGCTTGCCTCGGGACATTCGCTGGCTCAGGGCATGCGCTTTGTGGGCGCTCATGCGCAAGAACCGGTGCATACCGAGTTTTTGCGGGTGGCGGCGGCGATCGATTGCGGCATCTCGGCGACCGACGCGCTCGATGACTTGCTCGTGCGCATCGACGCCCCCGGTCTTTCGCTTGTGACCTTGGCGCTTAAGGTGTCACAGCGCACCGGCGCTCCGCTTGCCGACTTACTGTCCGAGGCGTCGAGCATGGTGGGGGAGCGCATTGAGCTCAAGCGCCGCCTAGATGTTAAGACGTCGCAGGCCCGCATGTCTGCGCATATGGTCGCGGCGATGCCGACGGGCATGTGCGCGGTGTTGGCGCTGCTTTCGGCAGATTTTCGTCGCGGTCTTGCGACGCCTGCCGGCGCGGGCGCTGTGGTGCTGGGTCTTGCCCTCAACGCCGTTGCCCTGGTGGTTATCAGGCGCATTATGCGGGTGGAGCTATGAGCGCCCCGGTTGCAGTTGCGGCTTGCCTGTGCGCTCTGAGTGTATTTGTCGCGACGGGTTTGGATCGGGCGGATGCACGCAAGATCGCAGAGGCCTGCAAGCGCGAGGCGGTGCTGGTCGCTGCCGCGGGTCGCTCGGTGGTCGATGCTCTGACCGCGCGAATGAAGGGCGCGGTTGGAGCGGGCGGTCCGGCGCGAGTGTCGCTCGGCGAAGTGTCCGAGATGATCGATGTTGTGCGCTTGGGTCTTTCGGCCGGTCTTTCGTTTGATGCGGCGCTTGAGATTTTCTGCGCCAACCGCCGGTCAGTGCTGGCTCTTCGACTTGAGCGGGCCTGCATGGCGTGGCAGGTGGGCGTGGGCACGCGTGAGGACGAGTTGTTGGCCGCCGCGCGCGACCTGGACGTGCGAGCGCTCGAGACCTTTGCCATCACGGTGGGACAGGCGCTCGCCCTGGGTGCCCCACTTGCCGAGACACTGGCCGCTCAAAGTCGCGAGATCCGTGCGGCTCATCGCGCCGCGGTCGAGCGCGAGATCGAGCGTGCGCCCGTCAAGCTGCTGATTCCCACCGGCACACTCATCTTGCCGGCGTTGCTTCTGTCCATATTGGGCCCGCTGTTGGGAGCAGGCGGGATGATGTAGGGAGGAATACATGAACACGATGACTGACGTTGCTGGCAAGGTCTGGAGCTGGGCTGTTTGCCGGTCAATTCGCGCTCGCCAGCATGCCGGGGAGCTACTGCAGGAGGAGAGTGCGCAGGGCACCACCGAATACGCCATCTTGGTCGGCGTGCTCGTGGTGATCGCCATCATTGCCATTGTCGCATTTAAGGGCAAGGTCCAAGATCTATGGAACGCTATCAGCGAGGGCATCAACAGCCTGTAGAGGGCGAGCGCCCCATCGGGGTGCTGCTGGTGTTTGCTTGCCTGACCGTGGCGATAGCGGCGGTGCTTTGGGGGCTTAACGCCGCGCGGCAGCAGCGTCCTGGGGCCGCCTTCGATTCGGACTCAGATTCGGCGGTGGCGTCTCAAAAAGATGAGATGCGAGATGCGGACGATTCGGATGTCGCTGTCACGGCGCAAACCTTTCTGCGGACGCTCGACAAGCGGTCTGGCACTGCGACGGATTCACCTGAGGACAACGCGATTGCGGTCCGGCTTGCATGGTCCGAGGACCGACCGATGACCGAGGCAGCGGCGGATATGTTACGCGCCTACCGCGAGGTGCCAACGGCCCAGCTCGCCCTGAGCGGCTATCTCGATATTAAGGGCAACGTATGGGGCGCCATCGTGCGCGATGGGCGCGGCTGGGTCGATATGGTGACGGTTGCCGCGGATGCTGGCGATGCTTCGTGTCGTCTGCGCGCCGTGCGTCTGGTCCCGCAAACAATAAGCTCAAAGGAGGGATCGTGAAATGCATGGCATTCTGCGTGAGGAATCTGCCCAGGCGACGGTCGAATACGCCATCGTCACGGTGGCGCTGTTATCGATCGTGCTGGCGATTGTGGGACTTTGGCGTGCTGGCACCGATGGACGCTTGGCGGCGCTGGTTGAGCGGGCGGCATCCCATGGCGTTGCCTCGACGTCGGTTATCGACGCCGCTACGGGCGCTAAGGACATCGCGTTGTATTGATATCGCGCGCGAGGACCGGGCGCAGTCTACGGTCGAGGCCGCTTTTTTGCTGCCGACGTTTCTGACGCTCATCCTTCTCGCACTGCAACCGGTGTGCCTGCTTTATACGCGCGCGGTCATGGAGTCTGCCGCCGCCGAGACCGCGCGGCTCATGACCACGACGACGGCGGAGGACGACGATCTTAAGGAGTTCACCCTCCGCCGGCTTGCCGCAGTGCCCAACGTTTCGATCTTTCATGCCGGCGGGCCGTTGTCGTGGGATGTCGAGCTTAGCCGGGCCGATGCGGGCGGCGTCTCGTCCGTGTCCGTTTCCGGCGAGGTCAAGCCGTTGCCTGTGATCGGTGCGTTTGCGCAGGTTATGGGTGGTACCGCCGAGGGCGGCTACGTTGAGCTCAAGGTCGATGTCTCGTATCAATCACGTCCCGAATGGCTGGAGGGAGATTATGATTCGTGGATTGCTGCATGGGATTAAGCGTTTCTGGTCTAGACGCGTTTTGACGCGCCGTCCGAGCTGCCATCGCAAGCGAGGCGGCTTTATGGGCCGCGCCGGTATCGACCTGTTTATCGAAGACGGTGCCTACACCACGCTTTCTTCTGCCGTGGTCATCCTAGTGGTGCTCACGTTGTTGTTTTCGTCGACCGCGGCGATATGGAGCATGTCGCGTGCCGGGGATACCCAGGTGGCGGCCGATAGCGGCGCGTTGGCGGGTGCCAACGTGGTGTCGTCCTATCACACGGCTGCCACGGTGGTTGATGCGAGCATCTTGAGTCTGGGGCTAGCGGGGTTTGCCACAATCGGGACGGGCCTGGTTGCCATTCTCATCCCAGGTGCCGAACCAGTTGCCGGCAATATGGTCGACACCGGGATTGAGATCATTAAAACGCGCAATAAGTTTGCCAAAAGCGCATCGGAAGGCTTACAGAAAATCGAGACGGCTCTGCCGTATCTGATCGCCGCACGTGCCACGCAGGCGGTGTCGGCGCAGGATACCGATAGTGTGACCTATACCGGCACGGCGCTTGCCGTGCCCAGGACATCCGAGTCGGACTTCGCTGCGCTCAAAGGGTCCGAGATCTCGACCGATACCATTAAAGACACATCAGATGATTTAGAGCGTGCGGCCGAGGAGCTGCGGAAGGCCTCGGAGGAGACGGCGAAGGCAAAGGAGCGCGCCTGGCTGGCGGATTGTGGTGGGTCTGACAAGGGCTCGGTTAGCAGCTGTTCTTGCATGTGGGAGCGTGCGAAAAGCCTGACGGATCTCTCTGGTGTTCAAAATCCGCATTACGCTTCGAGCGTTACGTGGGAACCGCAAGTGGCGCTCGATCGCGCGAAGGCCTACTATCGCCAGCGCCTGGCAAATGAGAAACCGCTTGGCGAGGGTCCGGAAAAACAGGCAGATTCTGCTGCACGAAAGGTGTTCTTCGCTTATGCGAGCGAAGAAGTCGAGCGGGCATATATAACTGAAAAGGACGGCAAAGTTTCCGCTCACATCCCTTTCCTTCCGCGAAATCCAGATGAGGCGCGGGCGACTGAACTCTATACCGATGCGTGTTGGCCCACGAGTGAAGTAGATAAAGTTGCCTATTTGCATTATGGGACTGACTGTCCAAATTACAAAAAAGGAAAGCCGGGTGGGCTGGCATCCGTCGCAGATTTTGACGGTCACGAAACGTGTAGCGAATGCCATTTCGGTGTGTCGTCTTTAGGGTACGTTGCGATTGCAACGACTTCTGTCGAAAGGGGCTTCGAGTACCACTTCGATAAGTTCAAAGAGGCTCTGGAAGACTACGTCGAATGCCGCAACAAAGAACTCGAACTTGAGCGTCAGACCGAGGATGAGGCCGACCGTGCGGGCAATGCGTTTGACCAGGCCATTAAAGCGCTTTCCGGCGAGCGCCCGCGTATCGCCCCACCTGGCCGCAACGGCGTGGTCGCCTTTGCAGTTTCGGGTGACATTACCAGCCCCGATCAACTTAACTCCTCGTTTAACGCGGCAGTCAGGCTTGGCGATCGCGGTGCTATCTCTGCCGCGGTGCTGGCGCCCGATGAGGCGACGGCGCAAAACAACGTGCTTTCGCGATTTTTCTCGACATTGAAGGAACGCTCGGGCGGCGTTGCCGGCGTGCTCGACGGCGTCATGGATGTTTGGGGACGGCTACTCGTGGGATACGGTGATATCCAAGGCTCAGCCGACGAACTTATGGACGAGATGATTAAAGGCCTAGGAGGGGGCAGCGGCGCGTTGGGCTCCATCGCATCGTGGCTCGGCGATACCGTTTCGGCGTCCGTGGCGGCGCTGGGTTTGGAACCGTGCGACTTGCGCCTACGAAAGCCGGTGCTGACCGATTCCGCCAATATCATTAAGAGTCCGGGGTCTGACATTGCGGGTCTCTCTCAAGCGCAAGACAAACTGCGAAGTATTCCGTTGGGCGTGACCGATCCCAAGGCGCTTTGCGAGGCGTTGGAATATCAAGTCGAACGCACCATTAGCGGTACGGTGTTCACACTTGCGGAGATTCCTCTGCCCGGCGGCGGCTCCATCCCGCTCACCGTCGATGTCGCCACGCTGGTTGGCGCTCTGGGCGGTGGGTCGTAATGAGTATCCGCATGCGTCTGCGCGAGGAGCGCGCCCAAGCGACGGTGGAGATGGCAGTGGTTACGCCCGTTTTGCTGGTGCTGGCACTCATCGTGTACAACGTCATGATCTTTGCCAGCGCTGTCGCGCGCTTCGACCGCGTGGTGCCCGACATCGTGCTAGCGCATGCCGTGGCGTCGGAGGGGGAGGGCGACGAAAGCTCTGCCGATGCCTCGGCGACGGTTCAGACTCAAATTCTGAATGCCATGGAAGGCTATGACTTACAGATCGAAGTGTCGAGCGAGCAAGGCGCGAAGGCATCGGATGGTGGCCTGCTCTCCCTATCCGGTACGTTTAGGACCTACACCTGCACCATGCACTATGAGCCGTGGCCGACTTCTCTCAGCATCGCTGGCGTGCCGCTGGGGGCGCCGACAACGTTGTCGCACGAGCGTGCGGTGACGGTCGATCCATGGCGTCCGGGGGTGGTCATGTGACCGCGGTCTCGTCCTACATCGCCTACGCGCGGGCACTCAATAGGCTGGGTTGGACGCCGGCCGAGTTTGTGGTGGCGGAGTCGTTTGTCGTGCGCCTGCGCGGCATGCTGGGACGGCGTCCGGTTGCCGCCAACGGCCTGCCGCTCGTCATGGCGTTTCCACGCTGCTCTTCGGTCCATACGTGTTTTATGGCCTATCCCATCGACATCGCCTTCATCGATCGCGACGGCAATATCCTCGCGCGCTACGAAAACGTCCGCCCTTGGCGCATGTGCTCCTGCCCCGGCGCCTGGGCCGTACTAGAGCGTCCTTCAATCATTGTTTCGACCCCTGCTCTCCAACGCGTGCCGGCTTAAGAATTGGCGACAGTGGACTTTCGTCATACGAAATTGGGTAAGATGGAGGAGAAGATGCATGGATGTTGAGATTCATCCCAACGCTAAAAAGCACCTGACGGAAAAGCAGGTGCTTAGCGCTTGGCTTGCGGTTACTGAGTGCATTCGTCGCGAGTCGAAGGACGAGCCGCCGAGATGGCTTGCGATTGGATGGCTCCCAGACGGACGAAGCGTGGAGCTTGTCGCGGCCGAGCTTGTCCGTGGGTGGCTTATCATTCATGCCTTGTCTCCAGTCCAGAAGAAATTTTGGCAGGAGATTGAACAGGCTCGGCAAGGGGGTCGATGATGGGCAAGACGTATACGGCCGCTAATGGTCAGGTTGTAACGGATGAAATGATTGACGCGTGGTGCGAGTCGTACGAGCGCGGAGAGTTTCCGGATGGCGAACACACCGTTGGTGGGATCGTGCATGGACGGCCCCCGCTCTCAGGTGAGGGGACGGCAACGCTGTCGGTCAAGATTCCTCTGGGAATGAAGGAGGCCATTCGTCGACGGGCGGCTGCCGAGGGGATGACGCCAAGTGAGTTTGCCCGTGCGGCTCTGAGTGAAAAACTTCTTGCTGCCGGCTGATGCCTCTGACGTGCCGATTTATAGAACCGAGGCTGTGCTCAAAAACTTTTTTAAAATTCTCGGTTGACCGGAACGCGTCCTTGGTTATACTAATCAAGCCTTGAAACAAGGCACACCTCAAATGGCTGGGTAGCTCAGTTGGTAGAGCAGAGGACTGAAAATCCTCGTGTCAGGGGTTCGATTCCCTTCCCCGCCACCTTGAATTGACTAGGACCTCTGCAAAGGGGTCCTTTTCTTTTATGCAGCCCCCACATGGAATCGAACCCCGTGAGGGCGCGGAGCTGAGTAAACGCGTAAGCGTTTGCCAGCGCAGCTCGCAAGGCGCGTAAGCGCCGCAGCGGTCCGTCCGCGCAGCGCGCGGACGCGATTCCCTTCCCCGCCACCTTGAATTGACTAGGACCTCTGCAAAGGGGTCCTTTTCTTTTATGTGGACCCGCGGAAAATGCATCCCAGTCTTTTGCGAAAAACGGGACGCGCTTTCCGGCGCTTACTTCCGACGTGCGTGCACATCTCGGCGCGCCATCTCGGGCCCGCTCAGACATTCCTCCCGCTTTTGCGCCACTTTACAGACCGTTCGGTCGTCTGTCCGCACGCGCGGGTATACTCAAAACGATACTTTTCCTATGCAATACGATGCAGGCTCGGCCTGCACGATCCGAAGGGGGCAGTGATGGAGAGGATACTCGGCGTTAATCTCTCTGGCTGGTTTATTCCCGAGCCTTGGGTTACCCCGTCGCTATACGCGGCGACCGGTGCATCCAACGCGGCCGAGCTGCAGGAGGCCATGGGCACCGCCGCCTATAACGAGCGCATGCGCCGTCATTACGAGACGTTTGTGAGCGAGGATGATTTCCGTCGCATGGCGCAGATCGGCCTCAACGCCGTGCGCCTGCCGGTGCCTTGGTATGCCTTTGGCTCACAGGAGTCCGATGCCTCCTACATCTCGGTTGTCGATTACATCGACCGCGCGATTGAGTGGGCTGCCAAGTACAACATTCGCGTGCTGCTTGACCTGGCGACTGTGCCCGGTGGCCAGGGCGATTCCAACGATTCGCCCGCCACGCCGGAGGCTGTTGCCGAGTGGCATTCGTCCACTAACGGCCGCCATGTCGCACTCGACGTGCTCGAGCGCTTGGCCGAGCGTTACGGCGAGGCCGAGAGCCTGCTGGGCATTGAGCTGCTGGATACGCCGCAGATGAGTGTCCGCAAGAGTCTTTTTGCCATGACGGATGGCATTCCGGCTCACTACCTGCGCAATTTCTATCGCGATGCCTACGAGCTCGTCCGTTCGTATATGCCCGAGGATAAGATCGTCGTCTTTTCGTCTTCGGGGCATCCCAGCGAGTGGAAGCATTTTATGCGCGGCGCCAAGTACAAGAACGTCTACATGGACCTTCACCTGTACCATTACCGCGACGAGTATGCGCTCGATATCACGAGCCCCCGCGGGCTGACGACGGCGATTTCGCGTAACAAGCGCGAGCTTAAAGAGGCGATTTCAACTGGGTTCCCCGTGCTGGTGGGCGAATGGTCGGGCGCGGCGATCTTTGCCAACTCGTCGGTTACGCCCGAGGGCCGCAATGCCTACGAGCGCGTGTTTATCGCCAACCAGCTGGCTTCGTTTGCGCCGGCTGCCGGTTGGTTCTTCCAAACGTGGAAGACCGAGAAGCGCATTGCAGCATGGGACGCCCGCGCGGCGCTCGGTACGCTCGAGCGCGGCATGATTGAATAGGTTGATATGACGCAAAACAGCGCCCATACGGGCAAACTCTATGTGGTCGGCACGCCCATCGGCAACCTGGGCGACCTGTCCCCGCGCGTTGGCGAGGCCTTTGCCGCTGCCGATGTCATCTGCTGCGAAGACACGCGTGTGACGTCAAAGCTGCTGATGCACCTGGGCATTTCCAAGCCGCTTGTCCGTTGCGACGAGAATGTGATCGCCAGCCGCGCCGCCGGCCTGGTCGACCGTCTGCTGGCGGGGGAGACCCTCGCCTTTGCCTCGGACGCCGGCATGCCGAGCGTGTCCGATCCCGGCCAGGCGCTGGTCGAGGCGGCGCGTGAGGCCGATGTGCCCGTCGAAGTTATTCCCGGGCCCTCTGCTTGCGTCACGGCGCTCGTTTCGTCCGGCATTCCCTGCGAGCATTTTTTCTTCGAGGGCTTTTTGGGTCGAAAGCACGGCGACCGCGTGCGCCGTTTGCAGCGCCTTGCCGTGGTGCCCGGCGCGCTCATCTTCTACGAGTCTCCACATCGCATCGTGGCGACGCTCGAGGCCGTGGCGGAGGTCTTTCCCCAACGTGAGGTTGCCGTCTGCCGCGAACTCACCAAGCTGCACGAGGAGGTCTTGCGCGGGCCCGCTGCCCAGCTTGCCGAGGAGCTGCGTGCTCGCGGCGAGGTAAAGGGCGAGATTGCGCTGGTCATCGCGCCGCCGAGCGAGGGTGAGGAGGCCGGTATCGTGCCGGTTGGCGCCGCGGCAGCGGATCCCGACGAGGCCCTGCGCGAGGATATCCGCGCCGCGCTCGAGGAGGGGGAGCCCGCGTCTGCGGTGGCCAAGCGCCTGTCTCAGAAGTATTCGCGCCGCAAGCGCGATGTCTATGCCATGGTGCTCGATATGCAATAGATGGAGGATATCCAGCCCTTGCGCTAGAATCATCCTCTGTATGCAACGTTTTACTGGAGGACAAACCCCATGGATCAAAGCAAGCCTTCGTTCTTTATCACGACGCCCATCTACTACGTCAACGCCGATCCGCACCTGGGCACGGCTTATTCCACCATCATCGCCGACGTTCAGGCTCGCTATCGCCGTTCCGCTGGCTATAACGTCAAGTTCCTGACCGGCATGGACGAGCATGGCGAGAAGGTCGCCGAGGCCGCAGCCAAGCACAACATGACGCCGCAGGAGTGGACCGATAGCCAGGCTCCGCACTTCAAGGAGCTTTGGAGCAAGCTCGAGATTTCCAATGATGACTTCATCCGCACCACCGAGCCGCGCCAGCATCATGCCGTGCAGTACCTGTGGGAGCGCATGAAGGAGTCCGGCTACCTGTATAAGGGCAGCTACGACGGCTGGTATTGCGTGCCTGACGAGACCTACTTTACCGATACGCAGGTCCAGAAGGGCGACGAAGAGTACGGCAGCGTCGGCCAGCACTTGTGCCCCGACTGCCACCGTCCGCTTGAGCGCGTGCAGGAGGAGTCCTACTTCTTTAAGCTTTCCGCCTTCCAGGACAAGCTGCTCAAGCTCTATGACGAGCATCCCGACTTTGTCGAGCCTGCGTTCCGTATGAACGAGGTGCGCAGCTTTGTCGAGGGCGGCCTCAACGACCTTTCCGTGAGCCGTACGAGCTTTGACTGGGGCATTCAGGTTCCGTTTGACGAGGGCCACGTGACCTATGTGTGGTTCGACGCGCTGCTCAACTATATGACGGCTGTCGGCTACGGTGTCGATACCGACGAGGCCCGTGCCGAGTTGGCCTATCGCTGGCCCGCGCAGTTCCACATCGTGGGTAAGGACATCATCCGCTTCCACTGCGTCATTTGGCCCGCCATGCTCATGGCCATCGGCGAGGCCCTGCCCGAGCACGTCTTTGCCCACGGCTTCCTGACCGTGCGCAATGCCGAGACCGGCAAGGCCGAGAAGATGTCCAAGAGCCGCGGCAACGCCATCGCTCCGCAGGACGTTATCGACATGCTGGGCGTCGAGGGCTATCGCTACTACTTCATGACCGACGTCGTCCCCGGCACCGACGGTGCCATCAGCTTCGACCGCATGGAGCAGGTCTACAACGCCGACCTGGCCAACAGCTGGGGCAACCTCATCTCGCGTTCGCTCAACATGAGCGGCAAGTACTTTGACGGTTGCGCGCCCGTCAAGCCCGCATCGTTCGATGCGTTCGACAACCCGCTGGCAAAGATCGCCGATGGCCTGGTCGACCGCTACATGGCCAAGATGGACGTGCTCGATTACGGTGGAGCCAAGGACGAGGTCATGGAACTCATCCACGCCGCCAACCACTACATCGAGGACTCCGAGCCCTGGGCACTTGCCAAGGACGAGGCCAAGGCTGACGAGCTGGCATTTGTGATCTACAACCTGCTTGAGGCCATCCGCATTGCCGCTCACCTGCTGATGCCGCTCATGCCCCAGACTTCTGCCGAGGCTCTGCGCCGCCTGTCCTGCGAGGACGAGGCCGCGAGCGACGACCTCAAGGGCATTTGCGCTTGGGGCCTGCTTGCCGGCGGTCAGCCCGTCGAGAAGGGCGATCCGCTGTTCCCGCGTCTGGCGTAGAGACCGCGCGAGCGCCATATCGGCAATTTGCTGTTTAGCTGTAAGGGCATGGCCGCCACGGTCCATGCCCTTTTGTTTCAAGACGCCGCCATCATGCTAAGGAGGCAACCATGACAACTTCGCCTTTGGCAAACCCCACGGCCACCAGGGAGCTGCTGGAGGAGTTTGGCCTTGCGACCAAGCATCGCCTGGGCCAGAACTTTCTAATCGACAATCATGTGATCGAGCGTATCTGCGAGCTTGCCGAGCTTACAGGTGACGAGCGCGTACTCGAGGTGGGTCCGGGTTGCGGTACGTTGACACTCGCGTTGCTGCAGGAAGCGGCGTGCGTTACGTCCATTGAGGCCGATCCTGAGCTCGAACCGGTGCTCGACGCCCACGCCGCCGACTATGCCAACTTCCGCTTTATCATGGGCGATGCGCTCAAGGTGGGCCCGGAGCAGATTGAGCAGGCCGCCGGCGGTGAGCCGACGGTATTTGTCGCGAACTTGCCCTATAACGTGGCGGCGACGATCATTTTGCAATTTTTCCAGACGATGCCGGCGCTCAAGCGTGCCGTCGTCATGGTGCAAAAGGAGGTTGCCGATCGCATTGCCGCAGCGCCGGGCAACAAGACCTATGGCGGCTATACGGCAAAGCTCGGCCTGTACGCGCAGGTGACGGGTCGCTTTGAGGTGCCGCCGCGTTGCTTTATGCCGGCGCCGCACGTGGACTCGGCCGTCGTGCGTATCGACCGTGTTGACGGCGTGGTGCCCGAAGGACTCGACCGCGAGTTTGTGGCCCGCGTGATTGATGCTGCATTTGCTCAGCGTCGCAAGACCATCCGCAATTCCATGAGCGCCAACGGCTTTGCCAAGGACGTGCTCGATGCCGCCTTTGAGGCTTGCGGTATCGCACCCACCACGCGCGCCGAAACGCTCGATGTTGCCGACTTTGTCCGCTTGGCCCAGGAGCTAATCCATGACGCCTAATGCCGAACGCGTGACGTTTACCAAGAAAAAGAAGACTGTTGCTTGTCCCGTGCCCTTGGCGCCGCTTGCCGACACGCATGCGCATCTGCTTTCGTTTTGGGGCAAAGAAGTGCCCGAGACGCTCGTGCGCGCCAAAGCCGCGGGCGTCGACCTGTTGGTGACGATGTTCGACCCCATTGCCGACAAGCGCAGCGTGACGGACTATAGCGACTGGCTCGTGCGCGAAATTCTGCCGATGCAGGATATCCCTCAGATCAAGTATCTTGCCGGCGTGCATCCGTATGGTGCGCCGGACTATACCGACGACGTTCACGCGCAGGTCGTTGCCGCACTCGATGACCCCTTATGCGCCGGTATTGGTGAAATCGGCCTGGACTACCACATGGACTATGACGACGATATCGCGCCGGCACCCCATAACGTGCAGATTGACTGCATGGCGCGCCAGCTCGAGCTTGCCGTGCGCCGCAATGTGCCGGTGGAGCTGCACCTGCGTCACGAGGACTCGGATGGGGAGCGCACCTCGCACGTTGATGCGTACAACGTACTGCGCGAGGTGGGTGTGCCCCAGGCTGGTTGTGTGCTGCACTGTTTTGGCGAGGACCGCGCCACGATGGAGCGCTTTGTGGATTTGGGCTGCTATATCGCCTATGGCGGTGCGGCCACCTTTAAGCGCAACGACGACGTGCGCGAGGCATTTGCGGCAACCCCACTCGATCGAATTTTGTTCGAGACGGATTGCCCGTATATGGCTCCGGAGCCCATCCGCGGTCTTGAATGCGAGCCCGCAATGATCTCCATTACGGCAAACACGCTGGTCAACGACCGTGTCGATCGTACCGGCGAGGATGCTGAGGCAATCGCGCGAGCAGCTTGGGAAAATGCCTGCAAACTTTTTCAAAAATAGTTCTTGCGTTCGCGGTAGCGCTCCGTTATTCTAATTCCTGCACGCGGGCGTGGCGGAATTGGCAGACGCGTACGGTTCAGGTCCGTATGGGGGCAACCCCATGAAGGTTCAAGTCCTTTCGCCCGCACCATTAAATGAAAGAGCTCCCAGCAATGGGAGCTTTTTTGTTATGGGCCCATCACAGGGACTTGAACCTGTGAAGGAGCGAGCGTAAAGAAAACGCGGAGCGTTTTTAGCAAGCTGGCGAGGACGCCGGCAGGCGGCCGAAGCCGGTGCGGATCCGCGAAGCGGATACGCGGACGTCCTTTCGCCCGCACCATTGAATGAAAGAGCTCCCAGCAATGGGAGCTTTTTTGTTATGTACGATCTCCTTGTACGGGTATCCTAGTGCCAACGTGTGCCTATCAGAGGAGAGACCATGCTGTTGTCCGGTATCATCGCCGCCCTTACCAGCCTTTTGATTCCCATCATCATTCTGTTGCTACTGCTTCCCAACGCCTGCTATGTCGTTGAACAACAGCATGCCGTGATCATCGAGCGCCTGGGCAAGTTTAACCGCATTGTCAACGCGGGCTTCCACATGAAGGTGCCCGTGATCGACCGCAAGGCCGCCACGGTGAGCCTGCGCACCATGAAAAACGGTTTTGGCATCGACGTTAAGACCCAGGACAACGTGACCATCGGCCTTGAGGTCTCTGCTCAGTACCACGTGAGCTATGACATGGGCGCCGGCCCGGCAGATTCGGGTATCTACAAGAGCTACTACATGCTGCAGGAGCCCGTCGACCAGATGCGTGACTTCATCACCGACGCCCTGCGCTCTTCGATCCCCGTCTACACACTCGATGAGGTCTTTGCCAAGAAGGATGACATCGCCAAGGATGTCAACGCTACCGTTTCCGAGCAGATGGCCGCCTACGGCTTCACCCTCGTGTCGACGCTCATCACCAAAATCGCACTGCCGACCGAGGTTGAGAACTCCATGAACGACATCAACGCTGCCCAGCGCAAGCGCGCTGCGGCACAGGAGCTCGCTGAGGCCGACCGCATCAAGCGCGTCACCGAGGCGACCGCCGAGGCTGAGGCTATGGAAAAGGCGGGCGAGGGCATCGCCAACCAGCGCAAGGCCATCGCGCTGGGTATCAAAGATTCGCTCGAGATCATCCAAGAGACGGGTGTCGGCAATGACGAGGCCAACCAACTGTTCATGTTTACGCAGTGGTCCGAGATGATGACGGAGTTCGCTCGCACGGGTAAAACCTCGACGGTCGTGCTGCCGAGCGACTTTTCGCAGTCGGCCTCGATGTTCGAGCAGATGCTGAGCGCCAGCAAAGTTCAAAACGATTCGAAGGAGTAGACGCGCGTGAAATACACCGTCGTTTGCGTCGGTAAGCTCAAGGAGCGCTTTTGGAAGGACGCGTGCGCTGAGTACACCAAGCGCCTAGGTGCCTATGCCAAGGTTGATATCCGCGAGGTGGCCGATATCGACCCGGCTAAGGCGGGCGGCGTGGATGCCGCGCGCGACAAGGAGGGGGCGGCAATTCTTGCTGCATTGCCGTCTCGGGCGCATGTGATCCTGCTGGCTATCGAGGGCAAGGAGCGTTCGAGTGAGGAGCTCTCGGCGCGGCTCGACGATCTTATGCTGCGAGGCAGCAGCGACATTGCCTTTGTAATCGGCGGTTCGGACGGCGTGAGTGATGAGGTACGCGCCCGCGCCGACGAGATGCTCAGTTTTGGACGCATTACCTTGCCGCATAACCTGGCGCGTGTGGTGCTGCTAGAGCAGATTTACCGTGCCTGCAAGATCAGCCGTGGCGAGCCGTATCACAAATAGGTCGGCAATACGAAACAATGGCGTGGGACAATACCTTTCGTTTTGAGGAATGTGTCTGAAAGGACTATGAGATATGAAGATTGGATTTGTCGGTTTTGGCAATATGGCGAGCGCTATGGCCGATGGCTGGATCGCTGCCGGTGTAGCTGCGAGCGACATGTGCGCCTGCGCGGGTCGCTACGACGCACTGGTTGAGCGCTGCGAGGCGCGCGGTATGGTCGCCTGCCACGATGCCGCCGAGGTTGTCGCCGCATCCGATATCGTGGTCGCTGCGGTCAAACCGTACATGATCGAGAAGGTATTCGCCCCGCTCAAGGATGCTCTTGCCAAAAAGGTCGTTCTGTCGGTTGCCTGGACCTGGGACAGTGCCAAGTGGGAGCAGGTCCTGCCGGGCGTCGCGCATATCTCGACGGTGCCCAACACACCGGTTTCGGTGGGCGAGGGCGTCATCGCTTGCGAGAAGGCTTCCACGCTTAGTGATGAGCAGAGCGCAGTGGTGCTTGATCTGCTTGGCAAGCTCGGTGCGGTGGTCGAACTCGATACGAGCCTGCTGTTTGTGGGCGGCACGGTGGGTGGTTGCGCTCCGGCATTTGTCGCCATGGCAATCGAGGCCCTGGGCGATGCGGCGGTCAAGCACGGTATCCCGCGTGCCGATGCCTATCGCATTGTGAGCCAGATGGTGTTGGGTACGGCAAAGCTGCAGCTTGCAACTGGCCAGCATCCTGCGGCGATGAAGGATGCCGTATGCTCGCCCGGCGGTGCCACCATCAAGGGCGTCATCGCGCTCGAGGATGCCGGCATGCGCAGCGCCCTGGTCAAGGCCATCGACGCCACCCTTCAGTAAAACCTTCCATTTAGGGACAGGTTTATTTTGGCGGGTTTTCCTGCGGTTTTATCTCTATAGCAAAAAGCGTCCCGCAACTGGCTCAATTCCAGTTGCGGGGCGCTTGCGTTTGCCCAGATAAAACCGACCAAAATAAACCCGTCCCTTTTTGGCAGGTTAGTCCCAGAAGCTGTCTTCCTCATCCTCGGACTTGGGTCCGCGGTCGACGTACATCTTATGGGTACGCTTCTCCATTACAAAGGCAAGAATCGCAAATAACAGGATGCCGCCGGCGAAAAGGATGGCAAAACCGGTGCGGGTGCCAAACAAAAAGGAAAAAACTGCGTCCATTGGGTGCCTTCTTGCGTAGTTGAGTTGGGTCGTAAACGCTCATAAGTATATACTTGCCCATACATGTACAAGGTTGCAACCTAAATGGAATGTATATCGCCGGAGGATCTAATGCTTGATATCAAGTTTGTTCGCGAGAACCCCGATGCCATCGATGTCGCCATGGCTAACCGCCAGACGTCTTGGGATCGCGAGAAGTTCTTTGAGCTCGACGACGAGCGTCGTGCCGTCATCACCGAGGTCGAGGAGCTCCAGGCTACGCGCAACGCCGAGTCCAAGAAGATCGGCGCCCTGATGAAGGAGGGCAAGAAGGACGAGGCCGAGGCCGCCAAGGAGGCCGTGCGCGCCGTCAACGAGAAGATTGACGGCCTGGCCGAGCGCCGCACTGCTCTCGAGCAGGAGCAGTACGACTTCATGGCTCACCTGCCCAACATTCCTTGCGAGGCCACGCCGTACGGCAAGGACGAGGACGAGAACATTGAGCGCCGTCGTTGGGGCACCCCGCGCGAGTTCGACTTCGACTTTAAGCCGCACTGGGATCTGGGCACCGATCTGGACATCCTCGACTTCGAGCGTGGCAACAAGCTCTCCGGCAGCCGCTTTACCGTTCTCGGTGGCGCCGGCGCCCGCCTGGAGCGCGCCCTCATCAACTTCTTTCTCGATACGCACACCAGCCGTGGTTTTAAGGAGTGGTGGCCGCCCATCGTCGTCAAGCGTCAGACCATGTTTGGCACGGGTCAGCTGCCCAAGTTCGAGGACGACGCCTATCACGTCTCGGGCGACAACTTCCTGATCCCCACCGCCGAGGTCGTGCTTACCAACCTGCACGCCGGCGAGGTCCTCGATGCCGACACTCTGCCGCGTCGCTACACCGCCTTCACCCCCTGCTTCCGCGAGGAGGCCGGTTCCGCCGGTCGCGACACCCGCGGCATCATCCGTCAGCACGAGTTCGACAAGGTCGAGATGGTCAAGTTCGCTAAGCCGGAGGAGTCCGACGATGAGCTCGAGAGCATGACCGCCGAGGCCGAGTACCTGCTGCAGCAGCTGGGCCTTCCGTATCGCGTGATTAGCCTGTGCACCGGCGACTTGGGCTTCTCTGCCCGTCAGACCTACGACGTTGAGGTCTGGCTGCCGAGCTACAACGCCTACAAGGAGATTAGCTCCTGCTCCAACTGCGGTGACTTCCAGGCTCGCCGCGCCAACATCAAGTATCGCGACCCCGAGAACTTCAAGGGTTCGCGCTACCTGCACACGCTCAACGGTTCCGGCCTGCCGGCCGGCCGCACCATGGCTGCCATTCTGGAGAACTACCAGAACGCCGACGGCACCATCACGATCCCCGAGGTTCTGCGTCCTTACATGGGCGGTCTCGAGAAGATCGAGCCGGTCGCGTAACTTGGCTGCATAGGGGATATGCAAGGGCGCTCCTTCGGGGGCGCCCTATTTCGTGCGCAGGTCCATATCATGCCGTGCGGACAGCTCGATAGAAAACACACGAACAAACGTTCTGTATACATGCATTTACCTGCTATGCTTTTGCTAACTAAGAGCAAGAGAAAGGGGATGTGATGGAGCTGTTCGACGAGCGGGTTGTGTTGTTCCAGAGTGATGAGGGCGGGGAGCACCTGCTGGTAACGTGCGAGCCGTCGGGTATGGGTGGCTTGGTGGTTCGGCAGACGAGTGAGGGACCATTGACGCAATGGTGCTATGAGGAGTCGCCGCATGTGGTCGAGACGTTTGTGGCGCATGAGGTGCTTGTTGTCCTTGAGCACTTCTATGGCGTTGGATCTTCTAATCAGGTGGCCCGAATGCTGAGCATTTCGTTTGCCGACTACGACTGTGCCCAACGGGTGCGGTCGCTTCTGGGGGAGCTTGGCGTCGGGTTCGATGTGATCGAAAAGCCAATCGATCGTACGAAAAGCGCTGATGCTCGTGGTGCAGCGTGACAAATTGCGGCCCGCGCGAAAAAAGTTTGAGATTTTGCTTGACTCTAATGAACTAAAGTGGTTTTATATGTCTTGCGCTGCGGCGTTACCTCAGCTGGATAGAGGGTCTGACTACGAATCAGAACGTCATAGGTTCGAATCCTATACGCCGCACCAATTGAAATCGAAAGCCTCCGGCAACGGGGGCTTTTCTTTTATGCCACCGCTGCATGGATTCGAACCTCGGTCGAGGCGCGGGCGTCAAGAAAACGCGGAGCGTTTTTAGCGAGCGGGCGAGGATGCCGGCAGGCGGGCGAAGCCGGTGCGGATCCGCGCAGCGGATGCGCGGAATCCTATACGCCGCACCAATTGAAATCGAAAGCCTCCGGCAACGGGGGCTTTTCTTTTACGCCGGCACCGCACGGATTCGAACCTCGGTCGAGGCGCGAGCATCTTAATCATCACTTCGTAAAATTTTTCCAAATTGTCGCTTGACCCATCGAGGGGTCACGTGCATAATAATCCGTGCGTTGCGGCGTTACCTCAGCTGGATAGAGGGTCTGACTACGAATCAGAACGTCATAGGTTCGAATCCTATACGCCGCACCAACTGAGCTTTAAAGCCTCCGGTAACGGAGGCTTTTCTTATATGTCGACATACTTGAGGAGTTGCTTTCGCCGTGTTTGAAAGTATCGAGTCGATCGACTGCATCAAATGAGTAAAAATCAAATTCAATAACTTTTTTTGAAAAACGCTTGACGATTATTCAGTCCATGTGCATAATAATCAACAAGTCGCGGCGTTACCTCAGCTGGATAGAGGGTCTGACTACGAATCAGAACGTCATAGGTTCGAATCCTATACGCCGCACCAATTGAAATTGAAAGCCTCCGGCGACGGGGGCTTTTCTTTTACGTAAACACCGCATGGATTCGAACCTCGGTCAATGGGGACTATTTCTCATCGACTCGTGTAAGATTTCGAGTATGCGCCTCGGTGAGCCCGTGGCGCGCTCTTTCTTTAGACGACCGATCAGGGTGATATTTCGTGGCAGAGCGTCCGACATACAAGCTCAGGTTTCTCGATCCCAAAAAGCGCTTTCCGGCCATGCCCGAGCAGCCTGCGGGACGCTCGTATGGCGTGGTTTGGAAGCTCTTTGGCGAGGACCCGCATGAATCATGCTATGTCGTCGAATTCGTCGGCAAAAGCCATGTGTCGCTTTTGGGCTACGTGTGCGTTTCGGGTGAGGTCTATAAGGTGGACCGTCCCGTTAACGAGGAATCGCTGCCCGACGATCCCGACATGCAACTGATTCTTGACGAGTCCGATTCCACCATCGGTGAGATTGCGGTCAGGGGTACCGATGGGACGATGCACTCCCGGGCGCGAGTCATCGGCTCTCCCGAAGGCACCATGCGCGAACAAACCGATCGCGAGACGTGGAATTCGACGCGCAGCCTTCGCTACGGCGAGTTCATGGCCTCGATGTTCTTGCGTTACGTGATATTCGCCGATTCTGAAAACACTGTCTCGGGCACGGCAGATGCCGACGGCCTCGACGAGGGCATGAAAAATGCTGTCGACAAGATCAAACTTGTAAAACTCCCCGAGCCGGTTGAGGTACTGCTGGGTTTTGATTCCACGCCGCTGCCCGATGCAATCGAAACGTTGCTCTATCGCATTGACCATACAGATAATCCAAGTGGCATTGAGCGCTATGCCGCCGCTTTGATGGGCGAAGTTAATCTGCCTCGCCTGCGCACCATCGCGGCCAAAACCGAAATGAGCCTGGCGCGCATCGATCGCTCGAGGCTCTTCTATCTCAATTTTGACCGTAGCCTGCTGGACCAGGACGAGATCGATACCCTGCTTGCCGTCGAGTGCCGCCTGAACCGTCTATCGGGCATCCTTGAGCGTATTGGGGCAGGGTTGGGCCCCGTTGCCTCGTCGCCAAGCTTTGAGGGCTGCTCGCTCTTTGACCTATGGCATATCAGCAAGACGACAAACGACGTTCCTCGCCTGCTCGAAACGCTGTCGAATGACAACCCATGGGCCAAGCCGGGGACGGTTGCGTGCCAGCCGGGTGGCGAGTGGGACGTTCGCACCCGTTTTGCACGTATCGTAGAAGCGCTCAACGTGGTTACGCGGCTCGACTACACCTATCGAGCTAACGTCGCCGAGGGCATCATGCTGGTGCGATTTGGCCGCACGGTTGTCGATGCTATGCCGCAGCGCGAATACGATGCTCAAGATGACGCCTGGCGCGAGGTGGATGAGCCTAAGCGCGCGGCATGGGCCACTGAGCACGATGCGCGTGTTGCGCTTACACTCGCGGCGGCTTGCTTTGCTTCGGGTGCTCGCATCACGCGCTGCTACGTGCAGATTGCGGCTCCCGACGGCGAGCAGGGCGAGCGCGTTGTCGAAACGTATTCCTTTGGCCGTGCGGCCTATCTGGCCGATTGCGTTTCTGTCGCCAAGGATCTTGAGAGCATGGATATGGACGACATGCCCTGCAAGTGCTTGCTCGAGGCATATGAGGCGGATGCGCCGGACATGATTGAGCCTGCAGAGGTTCACGCCCGACCACGTGATGACCATCGCACGCTGCCGCCGGCGCTGCGCGATCTGCTGCTTGCCGATACGGCTGACGAGTTGGAGGTCATGGAAGAGGACGACGACCCATACGTGGCCCGTGTTGTTGAATTGCGCGAGCAGGCAAAAGTAGACCGTACAGGTGCTTTTGAAGGCTTTTCTCGACTTGTCGAGGAGTTGGAAGCCAAGTGTACTGTTGCTGAGCTTTTGGCGACGGGCCCGGTGCAGACCCAGTTCTGCGACAACCAGCTGGTGCGCATGGTGCTGCCGGTGATGGAGGAGGACCGTTCCGTGCGAATCCTTCGCGCTCCCGATGCGCTGTATTTTGCCCAGCACGAAATCTGCAGCTTTTACGCCGAACAAGAGGACTTTGAGCGCGCGCTGCCCGAGGTGCGTCGTCTCTACGATTTGGCGCGCTCGTCCATGCAGTCTCACTTTGCCCTGATCAACGTGCTGGCACGCCTGGAACGCTATGACGAGATTATCGAGGTAGCGCGCCACGGCCTGCGCATTGCCAGCGACCGGCCTTCGATCGGTTACCTGTTCTATCGCCTGGCATTCGCCTACTGGAACTGCGACCAGCTCGAGCTGGCGCTGGCATGTTATCGCCTGGTGCCGCGCGGCGAGGAGTCGGGCGGCAGTGCGCAGGAGGAAATGCAGGGCCTTATGAACGAGATGGGCGTCATCAAACCGCCCACGTTTGAGGAGGCTGTCGAGACCATCCGCAAGGCAGGTCTTGAGCTGCCGCCGGTGCCCGCCGTGACCAATCAACTCGCAGATGCCGCCGTGCAACTCGTCGATAACGGCTTCTTTTTCTTGGCGCGCGGCTGCATCTATCAAATGTGGCGCACCATGGGCAATGATGAGCTCGGCTCCCTCAACCGCTCGCTGGGGTAGGCGAAGCTTGCAAGGAGGAGAGGCTGCTGGGCAATTTGAAAATCCCACTTGCCCATCTTCGACTGTTTGGTTACTATAGAACGGCTGTTACGGAGAGCTGACCGAGAGGCCGAAGGTGCTCGCCTGCTAAGCGAGTATGCCCCAAAAGGGCATCTGGGGTTCGAATCCCCAGCTCTCCGCCAGTACGAATTTGAAGAAGGGTCCCATTTGGGGCCCTTTTTTGTGTGGAGAAAGGAGGCTGGGGATTCGAACCCGAGAGGGCACGGGCGTTAAGCAAACGCGAAAGCGTTTGTAGCCCGTGAGCGAAAAGCCGTCAGGCTTTGAAGCCGGAGGGCATGCGTAGCATGCCCGGACATCCCCAGCTCTCCGCCAGTATGACTTGAAAGAAGGGTCCCATTTGGGCCCCTTTTTTAGTTGAACCACGTTAGCTGGGGATTCGAACCCTCAAAAATGAGGCGCCCCGTTGGACGCCTCATTTGGTTCGATGTGATATCGCTCCGGCCCTACGCCTTGGGCGCCTTGGCTACGGTCTCGCTCTCTGCCGCAAGTGGGCGGTTGTCGATGCGGCGGCCCAAGCGATCGAGCTTCACGAGCAGCCATTCAATGGGATTCGGCCCCGAGCCTTCCTCGTCGGCAACCAAATCCACGACGGCAATCTTGGTGCCGTCCTGCTTGAGTGTAACGCTGCCCACCTTGTCGCCCACATGCACCGTGCCCGAAAGATCGTCGTAGCTAACCTTTTCGGTCACCTCGCCGGCAAGAGAAAACACGGTCGCTTGCGCCGTGGGATCGGCGAGCGTGGCGTCGATTGTCTTATCCGTCCAGTCGGTTTGACTAATGCGCGCCATAAGCGGGTTGCCGTTGACGGTCTTTTCTTGCATGTTGGCGATTGCGACCGTCACCTTGTGGTCGTAGTACCAGTTGGCAAGGGTGGCGGTATCGGTAAAGCGCTGATCGGTGGTGGTGGAGTTCAAAATAACGGTGTAGATCTCGTCGCCGTCGCGGTTGTAGGCGCTCGTAAAGCAATAGCCCGCGTCGTCGGTGGTGCCGGTCTTGCCGCCGATGTTGCCATCTTGGCCCAGCAAATAGTTATGCGTGTCCATGGAATGCGAATGGTCGGTGCCGTCGGCGCCCGTGACTTCGATCCAGGAATCCTCGCTCGCTACGACCTCGCGGATCGTGTCGTTTTTCATGGCCTCCTGCATCATCAGCGCTACGTCGTGTGCGGTTGAGTGCATATTGCCAGCCCACTCATCAAAGTCCAGACCATGCGGGTTTTCAAAAAGCGTACCGGTGCAGCCGAGCTTCTTAGCGCGCTCGTTCATGGCCTTCACAAATGTGGCCTCGGCGTCTTTGGTCTTAGGGTCGATTTTCTTGCCCACATATTCGGCGAGCACGATGGCGGCGTCGTTGCCCGAGGGAATCATCAGGCCGCGCAGTGCCTGCTCCACGGTAAGCTCGTCGCCTTCGAGCAAGCCGGCGGTCGAATTACCCACAGTGGCTGCGGCGTTGCTCACCGTGACCTTCTCGTCCATCTTGCAATTCTCGACGGTTAGGATTGCGGTCATGACCTTGGTGATCGAGGCAATCTTGACCTGCTCATCGGCGCCGCGCCCATAGTAGACGGTGCCGTCTTTGCCCATGACGAGGGCATGGGTCGCATCGATATCGGGCAGGTTTTCGGCCGTGATGCCGCGCGCATCGGCGGTTTTGCCGCAAACATTGTCGGTCGTGAGCACTTGGGCGCCGGCGACGGTGGGCGCGCCAGCGGCAAGGGCGATAGCGCAGACAAAGCCGGCGGCAAGCTGGGCTGAGCGCTTTGCAAAAGAGGTGAGGGACTTCACAGATTTCGCTTTCGACGGGATGGTCTCTTCTGAAACTAGAGTATATCGTTTGCCGGCGTCGGCGATCATCGCGTGCGCGCTTGGCCCACATCCGCACCCGAACGGGCACAAGGGTGCTTAAGGCCGACTTAATCACCCACGCTTGTTGTGTGTGGCGTGCGTCGCCTCAGGCATAATGGAGCGCGAGAGGAGCACGCATGAACGAGCGCATTTTGGTAGTTGATGACGAGAAGGCCATCGCCGACTTGGTTGGCATCTACCTTACAAAAGAGGGCTTTGATGTCCAGATTGCCTATAGCGGGGCCGATGCTGCCAAGGCGATTTTGGAGCAGGAGTTCGATCTGGCGCTGCTTGATGTCATGCTGCCCGATATCGATGGGTTTGAGCTGCTGCGTACGATCCGTTCCAGCCATACCTATCCCGTGATCATGCTGACGGCGCGCGATGCCCAGCAAGACAAGATCGGGGGCCTTTCGCTTGGCGCGGACGATTACGTGGTCAAGCCGTTCCGCCCGCTGGAGCTCATCGCGCGCGTTCATGCTCAGTTGCGCCGCTACACCAGCTACGGTAGCCGCGCGCAGACGACTGAGTTGCCGACCCTCCAGCTCGACGGCCTCGAGATCAACCGTGACGCTCGCTCCGTGACGGTGGACGGTGCGCCGGTGCGCCTCACGCCCATCGAGTATTCCATCTTGCTGTATCTGGCCGAGCATCACGGCAGCGTAGTGCCCGTGGAGGACCTGTTCCGCGCGGTGTGGAACGAGGACTTTATGCCCGGCTCCAACAATACGGTGATGGTACACATTCGTCACCTGCGCGAAAAGATCGGTGACGACGCTCAGAAGCCGCGTTTTATTAAAAACGTTTGGGGCGTCGGCTATATCATCGAATAATCGAATAACGCCTTTGTTTGCGAGGACATGGACATGACAAAAGACGATAAGCAGGCGTTTGAGGTGCCCGATCGGCTCTTTGAATATGTAAGGGCAGTCGTCGATAACCGCGCGCTTGCGACGGTGCTGCTCTTTTTGCTGAGTCTACTGCTGATCGGCATTGGTAACATTGCCGGTATCTTAGCGGTGCTACTCATCGGCTTCTTGCTGATCGATCGCTTTGAAATCGTGCGTCGCTGCGTGGTGATCGGCGGTGCCGCGTGGGTCATGACGCTGGCGATCGGCGCCATGGCACTCGGTGGCATTGAGGGACCGGTGCTGTTCGATGCCGGCTTTGTATTCAACATGCTTGGCTTTGTCTTGGCGCTTGCCGTGTGCGTCCTGTTCTTTTGCGGCCGCGCTCTGTACTACCAGGGCTATGAGCAGGGTGAGCAGCATTCCGACCGCGTGCTTGCCGCCCGTATTCAGGACCGTCTGATCGATCATCCCGACGCGTGGGACAACATCGACGGCGACTTCCTGGAGGTCGAGGGTGTGCTCAACCGTGTGCGCGACCGCGAGCACAAAGTCCAGCAAGCCCTGCGTGACGAGTCACACCGCAAGGACGATTTGGTCACATACTTGGCGCATGACCTGCGCACGCCGCTTGCCAGCGTGGTGGGCTACCTCTCGCTGTTGCAGGAGGCGCCCGACCTGCCGGTTGAGCAGCGCGCGCACTTTACGGGCGTGGCGCTCGACAAGGCGCACCGACTCGACGCGCTTATTGAGGAGTTCTTTGATATCACGCGCTTTGACTTCCACGATATTGTGCTCACGCGCGGCTACGTCGACCTGGGATTGCTGCTGGCGCAGGTGGCCGATGAGTTCTATCCCATTCTCAACGAGCAGCACAAAGATGTCCAAGTTGGTGTGAGTGAGGACCTGACGGTGCTCGTGGATGGCGACAAGATGGCTCGCGTGTTCAACAACATCATGAAAAACGCCATCGCCTATAGCTACGAAGGATCGACCATTGCGATCGAGGCCCGACGCCAAGATGACGGTGGCGTGCGAATTCGCTTTATCAATCAGGGTGATCCGATTCCGGCGGCTAAGCTCAAGGTGATCTTTGAGAAGTTCTATCGCCTGGACGCGGCACGTGCGACCAATCGCGGTGGCGCCGGCCTGGGCCTTGCCATCGCCAAGGAGATTGTCGCGGCACACAGCGGCACCATTGCGTGCGAATCGACGCCCGAGCACACGGTGTTTACCATTGCACTGCCCGCTGCATAACCAGCGTGCCCTTACAAACACTTGACAATGCGCTCACGTGCGTATGAGCCGCGATTTCTACTATCGATACTGCTGAATTGATATCGATATGGAGGTATGCGGTATGACGGCTGCTGCGGCGATGGAGCCTACGGAGCTTGAGGAACTCATAGAGGCGCAGGCCGAGGCCGCGCACGAGCGCGAAGTTGGGGATGCGACTCGCCCCACGGCGCAGGACCTTGCTGCCTCGCCGACGCGCATCGATGTTGAAGGCCTTGACCTGTTTTACGGCGACCATCATGCGCTCAAGGACGTGAGCATCAAAATTCGTGACAAGCAGATTACCTCGTTCATCGGGCCTTCGGGCTGCGGAAAGTCGACGCTGCTGCGCTGCTTTAACCGTATGAACGACGGTATCAAGGATTGCCGCATTGAAGGCAAGATTGCACTCGACGGCCAGAATATCCTGGGCGATTACGATATCTGCCGCTTGCGCCAGCGCGTGGGTATGGTGTTCCAACGCCCCAATCCGTTTCCCATGAGCATCTACGACAACGTCGCCTACGGTCCTCGCGGCATGGGAGTGCGCGACCGCGTCGCGCTCGACGAGCTGGTCGAAGACTCCCTGCGACGCGCCGCGCTGTGGGACGAGGTCAAGGACAAGCTCAGGGAATCGGGTCTGGGTCTTTCGGGCGGCCAGCAGCAGCGTCTGTGCATCGCCCGTGCGCTGGCCGTGCAGCCCGACATTCTGCTGATGGACGAGCCGACCTCGGCGCTCGACCCCGTATCGACGCTGGTGGTGGAGCAGCTGGCCTGCGAGCTCAAGGAGACCTGCACGTTGGTGGTCGTTACGCACAACATGCAGCAGGCTGCGCGCATTTCCGACTCGGTTGCGTTCTTTTTGCTGGGCGAGCTGGTGGAGCATGCGCCCACCGCTCAGCTCTTCAAAAACCCGACCGATCCGCGCACGGCGGATTATTTGACGGGCCGTTTTGGCTGATACCATCTAGTGCAGGCGCCTTTAGGGTTAAGATGCGGTCATGCCGGCCGCAGAGGGGTTCAACATGATCTATTACGTCGAGGACGATGACAACATCAGGGATTTGACGGTCTACGCACTGCGCAAGCAGGGAATCGAGGCCGAGGGCTTTTCGTGCGATGGCGAGTTTAAGGCCGCCGTGGCGCGACGGGTGCCCGATGCTGTGCTGCTCGACATCATGCTGCCCGATACCGACGGCTTGGCGATTATGCGTCGCCTGCGTGCCGATCGCCTGACGGCGACGGTGCCCATTATGATGCTCACCGCCAAGGACACCGAGCTCGACAAGGTCATGGCGCTCGATGGCGGTGCCGACGATTACCTGACCAAGCCGTTCTCGCTTATGGAACTCGCTAGCCGTTGCCGTGCGCTGCTGCGCCGCGGCGGCATGGTCAAGCAGGCGAGCGATGTGCTCAGCGTGGGCGATATCGTACTTTCGCCCAGCCACCGCGAAGTGACTGTTGCCGGTGAATCGCTCAAGCTCACGCTGCGCGAATTCGACCTGCTCGAGTACCTCATGCGCAAACCTGGCGTGGTCTTTACCCGCGAGTCGCTGCTGCAGAGCGTATGGGGCTGGGACTTCGACGGCGGTTCACGCACCGTCGACGTGCATGTGCAGACGCTTCGCCAAAAGCTCGGCGAGCGTGCGAGCGCCATAGAGACCGTGCGCGGCGTGGGCTACCGCTTGGCCGAGCCTTCTGCCGGCGATGGTGCCAAAGGCGACGACACCGCGGCCACCGCATCGGAGGAGTAACCCGTGGTCTTCGCCCCCCAGGGAAAACATACGCTGTCGCACCGCGTTTTTGTGACGATCTTTGTCTGCGCCATGGCGGTTATCGTGGCGTTTACGGTGCTGGGTGCGTTCTTTGTGCAAAACACCTTGGCGGATGCCACGAGTGCCAATCTGGCGCAGGAAACCGAGCTCATTGCTGCCGCCCTCGACGAGCAGCAGGAGCCCATCCCGTTCTTGCGTAGCCTCGATCGCGAGGACTTGCGCATCACGCTGATTAACAAGGATGGATCGGTTGCCTACGACAACGAGGCGCCGCCTTCCACACTGCCCAACCATGGCGATCGCCCCGAGGTCATCGAGGCCTTTGAGAATGGTTCGGGTTCCGCGGAGCGCGCAAGCTCTACGCTCGACGAGATTATGCTGTATCGCGCCGTCGCCCTTGATAACGGCCAGGTTGTCCGCTTGGCGCAGGCCCAGCCTGGCGTTGCGGCGATTTTGCTGTCGATGGTGGCGCCGATGCTGCTTATCGCAGCAGCGGGTGCGGTACTCTCGTTTTTTATGGCGCGCCGCGAGTCCCGTGCCATCATCGCGCCGTTGCAAGAGGTGGATTTGGACCACCCACGCCGTAGCTATGAGCACGCCTATGCCGAGATGGTCCCCATGCTTGAGCGTATCGAGTCGCAGCGCCAGGAACTCAAGCGCCAAATGGCGGTGCTGGCGGACAACGATCGTATGCGCCGCGAGTTCACGGCGAATATCACCCATGAGCTCAAGACGCCGCTTACGGCGATTTCGGGCTATGCCGAGCTCATCGCAAACGGCATGGTCGAGGGCGAGGACGACCTGCGCAACTTTGGCGGTCGCATCTATCGTGAGGCGGGCCGCTTGGCAGCGCTTGTCAACGACATCCTTACGCTGTCTAACTTGGACGAGGCCGAGCGTGCAACTGAGGGCGAGGCGGTGCCCATTGGGTCCACGGAGCCTATTGAGCTCTCGCGTGCCATCTACGCGGTTGAGCAGCGTCTTGAACAGGTCGCCCGTCAGGCGAATGTGACGATAAGTCATGAGACCAAGCCTGTGGTCATCGAGGGCGTGTCGCGCTTGATTGACGAGCTCATCTATAATCTGGCAAGCAACGCCATCCGCTACAATCGACCCGGCGGTACGGTTACGCTGCAGTGCGGCACCAACGACGAAGGCCATCCGTTCCTTGCGGTCGCCGACACGGGAATCGGTATCGCGCCTGAAGAACAGGGCAAGGTATTTGAGCGGTTCTATCGCGTGGACAAGAGTAGGTCCAAGGCGCGCGGCGGAACCGGTCTGGGGCTTGCCATTGTCAAGCATGCGGCCCTGTATCATCACGCCACGCTCGATCTGTCGAGCGAGTTGGGCGTGGGAACCACCATTACGGTGACGTTTCCCATACAGCAGGACGAGCCATTCGCATAGCGATACAACATAGGTATTAATGCAGACGCCGCATTTGACTTTCGGGTGCGGCGTTGTTGTGCAATTTTACGATTGCTTCCGACATTTTTACAGGAGAGCCTGTTTCTTATGTATAGAGTTTGGTCTCGGTAAAAAGATGCGATAACATACGGACAGTTTTGTCAATCCGAACTGGGGAAATGAAAGGCAAGCTGCATGACCCTTCTCGAACTGTTCCAGCTGCTGAAGAAGCACCTCAAGCTGGTCATCACCCTTCCGGTGGTCTGCGCGATCGCCATGGGCATCGTGTCCTTCGCCGCGATGGACAACACCTATACCGCGACGACGAGCATGTACATTCTCGCCAAGACCGACGATAGCGGCCAGATGAGCTACAACGATCTCTCGGCGAGCCAGATGCTTTCCAACGATATCGCCACGCTGCTGGATAGCGATAGCGTTAAGAGCGGCGCCGCCAAGGAACTGGGCCTCACCGATCTGGATGACTACAAGGTGTCTGTTTCCTCCGAGACCACCACGCGTGTCATTACGCTTTCGGTTACCGGCACCGATGCCAAGGAGACGGCTGAGGTCGCAAAGGCCATAGCTAGCTCGGTGAGTACGGTCGCTCAGAACGTCGGCGCTGCCCAGAGCATCAACGTTATCGACGAGGCTAAGACCCCCGAAGCCCCCAGCGGCCCCAAGCGCACGCTGTATATTGCCGTCGCGTTCCTCGCCGGTATCTTTATCGCAGTCGCCTATGTCGTTTTGGCAGACATGCTCAATACCCGCATCCGCGGTGCCGAAGAGGCGGAAGAGCTCCTGGGCATTCCCGTTGTTGGCCGAATTCCGGCTATGAAAGGTGGTAAATAGGCATGGCTAAGGCAAAGAACACCGATAAGCTCGTTGTACAGAATGCCGCCAAGACCCTTCTGGCCAACATCCGCTTTGCGAGCGTGGACGACCCCATTCGCACCATTACCGTCACGTCCTCGATTCCCAACGAGGGTAAGTCTACGGTTTCCATCAACCTTGCCCAGGCTATCGCCACCAGCGGCAAGAGCGTCCTGCTGGTCGAGGCTGATATGCGTCGCAGATCCCTTGCCGATATGCTCGGCGTTCGCTCCCGCGGCGGACTCTATGCAGTCCTTTCCGAGCAGGTTTCTATCGACCAGGCAATTGTCGAGACGGGTCAGAAGAACTTCTACTTCCTCGATGCCGAGCCGCATATTCCCAATCCTGCTGACATCATCGTCTCTCACCGCTTTGCCAAGCTGGTAAAGGCACTGTCTGCTAAGTTCCAGTACGTCATCTTTGATGCTCCCCCGGTCGGCACCTTCATCGATGCTGCCGAGATCGCAAGTCTGACCGACGGTGCGCTTTTTGTCGTGCGTGAGGACTTCACCAAGCGCGAGGAGGCGCTCAACGCCATCGGTCAGCTTAAGAAGTCCGAGAAGGTCAAGCTCATCGGTACCGTTATGAACTACTGCGAGACCGAGACCAGCGAGTACTACTACTCCTACTACACCAAGGACGGTAAGAAGGTGAAGAAGGGCTCCGACGATCAGGGGACTTCCAAAAAGGGCATCTTCACCAACCGAGCAAACGTTTAGTTGATTAAGGCTGACCTATGCGTGACATTCATTGCCATATCTTGCCGGGTGTAGACGACGGCGCCGCCGATCTCGATGAGAGCTTGGCGATGCTCGAGGCTGCCAAGCGGGCCGGTGTAACCAGAATCGTTTGCACTCCTCACTGCCGTGATCCCTATTTTGATTACGACAAGATGTGGGATGCCTTTGAGCTGCTGCGTGATAACGCTGACGGTTTTCCGCTCCAGATGGGCTTCGAGGTCAACCATCGAAAGCTCGTTGAGCTTGGTATCGATGCCGCGGAGCACTTGCATTTCGATGGAACCAACGAGTTTCTGCTCGAGCTTTCGACGCATGCCGATGCGTATGCGTTTAGAGAGTACGAGAACACGATTTACGATTTGCAGTGCCGTGGCTACCAGGTGATCATCGCTCATCCTGAGCGCTATCGTGCGGTTCAAAAGGATGTAAGCGTGGCGGAGCGCCTGGTCGATATGGGCTGCAAGCTGCAGGCTTCGGCGGACTTTATTGCCGGCGGCCGCTTTGGTCGCGAGAAAAAGCCGGCACAGCGCCTGTTCGATCAGAACCTGTACAGCTTCATCGCGAGCGATGCCCATAACGTGGGTCATTACGATTGCCTGGCGAAGGCTCGCGCGAAGTTTAGCGTGCGCGGAGCTCATTTTCGCTAAAATCTGTCCCTAACGTTCGCATTGAATGAAGGGGCAGCCATGGATATTCAACTTAAGACGGGATGCTTTGATGACGCGGCGTTGGTGCGCCGCGTCGTTTTTATGGACGAGCAGGGCTACGAGAATGAGTTCGACGCTATCGACGAGGATCCGAACTGCATTCATGTGACGCTCTATGTAGACGGCGAGCTTGCCGGTTGCTCGCGCGTGTTTCCCGAAGAGCTTGAGCGCGTGGCTGACGCAGAGGCCCCGGTGTTGCCGGCATGCGACATGGACGAAGGCGTTGCGGCGGGGGAGACCTACATTATGGGGCGCGTCGCAGTGCTGCCGGCTATGCGTCGTCGCGGATTGGCGAGTGCGATCGTCGAGGCCAGTGATGCGTGTGCACGCGATGCCGGCGCAAAGCTTATTAAGCTGCATGCACAGGAATACGTGCTGCCGCTCTATGTAAAGGCGGGCTACACGCAAATTGCCCCGGTAGATTACGAAGACGAGGGCCAACCCCATGCCTGGATGGCCAAGCGCGTAGATGGCAGATAGGGACGTTCCTTTTCTGCCGGCAGTTGGGGACGCTCCTTGGCAATTGGCGCATCGGAGCGCTTAGACATACAGTTTTTCGATTCCGTATGTATATATGCGCGCTAATGGGTTATAAAATCTAAGTCTGAACATAGCAGGTCTGCGATTCGGCTCGGGCGACCGGGCCGTTTTTGCGGACGGGGGTAGCGCGAAAGGACTGCACATGCGTCAATTTAAGACCGAGAGCAAAAAACTGCTCGACCTCATGATCAACTCCATCTACACCAATAAGGAAATCTTCCTGCGTGAGCTTATCTCTAACGCGAGCGACGCCGTCGACAAGCTCAACTTTAAGAGCCTGCAGGATCCGAGCGTCAAGATCGACCAGGGCGACCTGGCTATTCGCGTTTCCTTTGATAAAGACGCCCGCACCATTACCATCTCGGATAACGGCATTGGCATGACCGCCGAGGAGCTCGAGCGCAATCTGGGCACCATCGCCCATTCCGGCTCCGAGGAGTTTAAGACCGAGAACGCCGAGCAGCAGGGTTCGGATGTCGACATCATCGGCCAGTTTGGCGTGGGCTTCTACTCGGCTTTTATGGTCGCCAGCCATGTGAAGGTCGTCAGCCGCGCCTATGGCGAGGATGTCGCCCATGTGTGGGAATCCGACGGTCTTGAGGGCTACACCATCGAGGACGGTGAGCGCGCCGAGCACGGTACCGATGTCATCCTGACGCTGCGCGAGAACGAGAAGCTCGATGCCGACGGCGAGGCCGAGACCTACGATCGCTTCCTGACCGAGTGGGGTCTCAAGAGCCTGATTCAGCAGTACAGCAACTATGTGCGCTACCCGATTCAGATGATGGTGTCCAAGAGCCGCCAGAAACCCAAGCCCGAGGACGCCGGCGACGATTACAAGCCCGAGTACGAGGACTACCAGGAGCTCGAGACCGTCAATTCCATGACACCGATCTGGAAGAAGCGCAGCTCCGATGTCGAGCAGAAGGACTACGACGAGTTCTACAAGTCCACGTTCCACGACTTTGACGATCCTGCGCGCACCATCAGCTTCCATGCCGAGGGCACGCTCGAGTACGATGCCCTGCTGTTTGTGCCGGGCCGCGCGCCGTTCGATCTGTACAGCAAGGATTACGAGAAGGGTCTGGCACTCTACAGCTCCAACGTCCTGATCATGGAGAAGTGCGACGACCTGCTGCCCGACTACTACAACTTTGTCCGCGGCGTCGTGGATTCCGCCGATGTGTCGCTCAACATCTCGCGTGAGACGCTGCAGCAGAACCGTCAGCTCAAGGCCATCGCCAAGCGTGTGGAAAAGAAGATCACCGCCGACCTTGAGGATATGCGTGACAACGACCGCGAGGCCTACGAGAAGTTCTTTGAGAACTTTGGCCGCGGTCTTAAGTACGGCATCTACTCGAGCTATGGCATGAAGGCCGATGAGCTCGCCGACCTGTTGCTGTTCTGGTCTGCCAAGGAACAGAAGATGATTACCCTGGCCGAGTATGCCAAGGGCATGCCCGAGGATCAGAAGGCCATCTACTACGCCGCCGGTGACTCGCGTGAGCGCTTGGCCAAGATGCCCGTGGTAAAGGGCGTGCTCGACCGCGGCTATGACGTGCTGCTGCTGACGCAGGATGTGGATGAGTTCACGTTCCAAGCTATGCGTGAGTACGTTGCCGCCGATATGCCCAAGATCTATGAGGACGACGCAGCTCGCGAGGCTGCCGAAAAGGCTGTGGCCGACGGTGCCGAGCCCGAGGTCGAGGATCGTCATCTGGAGCTCAAGAACGTCGCGACCGGTGATCTTGACCTGGCGACCGAGGATGAGAAGAAGGAGGCCGAGGACGCCACCAAGGAGAACGAGGACCTCTTTAACGCCATGAAGGAGGCACTCGGCGACAAGGTCGAGAAGGTTGCCGTCTCCGCGCGCCTGACCGATGCCCCCGCTTGCATCACCACCGAGGGCCCGCTTTCGCTTGAGATGGAGAAGGTGCTCCAGAAGGGACCCGAGGGCGCGCCCGACGGTATGCCCAAGAGCCAGCGCGTGCTCGAGCTCAACGCCAAGCACCCGGTCTTTGCCAAGCTCGTCGCTGCTCAGAAGGCGGGCGACACTGACAAGATCAAGCAGTACTCAGGCTTGCTCTACGATCAGGCCCTGCTGGTCGAGGGCATCCTCCCCGAGGACCCCGTGGCCTTCGCGGCGGCTGTTTGCAACTTGATGTAGTTAGGTAGTTACGCGGTTTTACCAAACCGCGTAACAGCTCGACGCTGCAAACGCCCCTAAGCGGCAATCTGACGTTCAATCGTCGGTCGCGTACCGAAGTACGCTTCCCTCCTCTTTCGCGTCACCTTGCTCGCTTAGGGGCGTTTTCGCTGACTTATGCTCAACCAGCGACGCTTTCGTGGTCCAAACTAGTCGTTGGGGGCGTTCTTGTTTGACCAGTCGTTTAAGAACGTCCCCGATGACTATTTGAATTGCTAATTTGTGCGGGTTGTGGTTTTGTGACCTGCTGAAATTAAAGATACTGTACAACTGTACGTTAATTCGTCTTCGTAGTATATTGCTACCTGCAAAACTCAATACCATTGTGCTCTGAGACGCTAAAGCGCTTACGTACAATGGTTATCGATAGTACGATTCGATTCAACGACAGGATGGATGGTCCAAGCGTGAGTCTCGGCAGCAAACTATCCAATGCAAAGGTCTCCTTTGCGATATTTAAGCGCGACATTAAGCGACTGCTTGTGAACCCCGTCGCCTTGGTGGTTACCCTTGGCGTGTGCGTTATTCCCTCGCTGTATGCCTGGTACAACATCGTGGCCAACTGGGATCCGTACGGAAACACCCAGGGCATCAAGATTGCCATCGCCAACAACGATCGGGGCACCCAAAACGACCTGGTGGGCGAGCTCAACGCGGGCGATCAGGTCGTCGATCAGCTCAAGGAGAACGATCAGCTGGGCTGGACCTTCGTCGACTCGGCGGCCGATGCCAAAGAGGGCGTCGAGAGCGGGGAATACTACGCGGCGATCGTAATCCCCAAGAACTTCTCCGACAATCTTGTCTCGATGCTCGATGGCAATTACCACCAGCCGAAGCTCACCTATTACGTTAACGAGAAGAAGAGCGCCATTGCGCCCAAGGTGACCGATACCGGCGCCAATACTATCGAGGAGCAGATCAATTCGGAGTTTGTCTCCACGGTAGGCAAGACTGTTGCCGGTATCGCCAAGGATGCCGGTGTCGATTTAAAGGACAAGGCAACCCAGACTCAGGACTCGCTGGCAAGTTCGGTGTTCGAGGCGTCCGACACCTTGGGCGAGGTGCGCGATTCGATTGGCGATATGAATGCCGCCATCGATAAGACGAGTGGCGCTATCGCCTCGGCTGATGCGGCACTTGCCGGCTTGCAAGGCCAGGCACCGTCGCTGACGCAGGCGATCTCCCAGGGCAACGACCTGCTGAGCGAAGCTCGCACCACGGCGGGCAACTCCATCACCTCGCTCTCCAAGGCGCTCTCGGAAGGCAGCCTTGCGCTCACCAAGACGTCGGCCTCTGCGAACGCTGCCATCGGCAAGCTGACGGGCGCGGTCACATCTACGACCACCCGTATCGACAACTCGCTCGAGTCTCTTCAAGCGACGATCGACCACAATAAGGCCGTTATCGGGCACTTGGAGATTCTCGCCAATGACACGTCGACAGGTTCCGAGGAAATTGACGCGCGCATTGTATCGACCATCGATTTGCTTCGAGAGCAGAATGAAAAGCTTCAGAGCATCAAGGACGGTCTGTCCGCGCAGTCGAGCGCCATGGCGAATGACGCAGCGGCTGTTTCGGGTGCCAGTGACGCTATCAATAACGCAATTCATACCGGTGCGACCAACCTTGGCCAAGCCCAGACGGACTTGGGCCAAAACGCGCTGCCGAAGGCCTCGAGCGCGCTCGACTCTTTTGCTGCCGTTTCGGGCGACCTGACCGGTATCGTCTCGGGTATGACACCTACACTTGCAAATGCGCGCGGCACGTTGGCGCAGCTTAGCGCTACGCTCGGCCAGGCCAAGACCACGCTGTCCCAGACCGATTCCTCGCTTGCCAAGGTCCAGGACAAGCTTGCAACCGCCGCCAATGACATCGCGGCGCTGCAGACCTCCGAGTCCATGGGCGAGCTGGCCGATCTGATGGGCGTCGATGTCAATGACGTGGCAGATTTCATGGCGTCTCCGGTTGAGTTGACGTCCAAGTCAATCTATCCGGTCAAGAGCTTTGGCTCGGGCATCGCTCCCTTCTACACTAATCTGGCGCTTTGGGTGGGCGGCTATGTGCTCATCGCCATTTACAAGCTCGAGGTCGACCGTGAAGGTGTTGGCAGCTTTACGGCGCGCCAAGGCTACTTTGGCCGCTGGTTGCTCATGGTGATCCTGGGCGCGTTGCAGGCCATCATCGTTACGGTAGGCGATCTGGTGATTGGCGTGCAGTGCGTCAGCCCGCTGCTGTTCGTGCTGGGCGGCATCGCCATTTCGTTCACCTACGTCAATATCATCTATGCGCTGTCCACCACGTTTAAGCATATCGGCAAGGCTATCGGCGTCATTCTCGTCATCGTGCAGATCCCGGGTTCGTCGGGCATGTACCCCATCGAGATGATGCCCGGCTTCTTCCAGTGGCTGCACCCGTTGCTGCCCTTTACCTACGGCATCAATCTGCTGCGCGAGACGGTCGGCGGCATGTATTCGTTCAACTACCTGTTTAACCTGTGCATTCTGGGCGTGTTCTTGATCGTGGCGCTCTTTATCGGCCTGCAGCTGCGTCCGCTGCTGCTCAACCTTAACCTGCTCTTTGATAAACAGCTCTCCACGACCGGTATGATGATTTGCGAGTCCAACGACCTGCCGCGCCAGCGCTACTCGCTGCGCACGGCCATGCGCGTCATGCTCGATTCCGATTCGTACCGTCGCGAACTGCTCGATCATGCGGTCGCCTTTGAACATCGCTACCCGTACTACATCAAGGGCGGTTTTGCCGCCGTGGTGGGCGTTCAGGTCCTGCTCTTTGTCCTGTCGACGGTTCTCGATATCGACAATAACGGCAAGATCATCCTGCTTGTCATTTGGATCATCTCGGTTATTGCCATCTGCGGCTGGCTTATCAATATCGAATATATCCGAGCGAGCCTCAATACCCAGATGCGCATCTCGGCGCTTTCGGATGAGGACCTGCGTCGTGAGATGCGCGAACACACGGCCGCCATTCCTGCCGCCCGCCACATGTTTGGCCTCAACGCCAGCGAGCGTGGTGCCAAGGGCGGCGATCAGTCCACGGGCCGCTTGCCGCATATCGGCTCGCACCATAAATCTCAGGGCAGCGACAGCACAGCCACAAATGATGGAGATACCACCGCGCTTGGCAAGCACTCCAAAGGAGGTGAGGCATAAATGAAGAACATCCTGCATCTGTTTAAGCGCGATGTCCAAAACGTGTCTCGCTCCGTGATCGGCTTGGTTGTCGTGATGGGCCTCATTATCGTACCGTGTCTGTACGCGTGGTTTAACATCGCCGGCAGCTGGGATCCGTACGGCAACACCGGCAATCTTAAGATCGCCGTGGTCAACACCGATGAGGGTTACGAGAGCGATTTGATCCCCGTCGAGGTTAACGTGGGCGAAAACGTGACTGCCACCCTACGCGGCAACGAGAGCTTCGATTGGGTTGTGCTCAACAATCGCGAAAAGGCTATCGAGGGCGTTAAGTCGGGCGCGTACTATGCTGCCGTCGTTATCCCCAAAACGTTTAGCGCTGACATGATGACGCTTTTCTCGACCGACGTGAAGCATGCCGATATCGAGTTCTACGAGAATCAGAAGGCCAACGCCATTGCGCAGATCGTGACCGAGAAGGGTTCGAGCGCCGTCCAGAGCCAGGTTAACAAAACTTTTACCGAGACCGTTACGACGATCGGTCTTAAGACGGTGTCCAGCCTGCTCGATTACATGAGCACCGACCAGGTGGGTAACTTTATCGCCAACCTGTCCTCGACGCTCGGCGATTCGATTGAGGACCTGCGAGACGTTCGGGCAAATGCTTCGTCGCTGGCGGGCATTTTGAGCTCCACGTCCGATTCGCTGACGTCGGCGAGCGGCATGCTCAAGCAGACGGGCACGGTCGATGAGTCAACGAAGCAGCTGATGGAGCATGTCAAGAGCGGCATGAGCGATTCCAAGGAAGCGCTGAAGGACGCCAACGACGCCATCAATGCCGCGATTGACGGAAGCGCGGGCTCGTTTGACAACGTGTCCGCCGAGCTTGCGAAGGCATTTGGTGCCGCGAATCAACATGTCTACCTTACAGTGTCCCAGCTCAACGATGCCGCGGCGGCGCTCAACACGCGTGCCGACGATATCGACGCCACGGCCGACCAGCTCCGCAGCTTTGCCGACCAGGTGAGCGATGAGAATTTGAAGGACGGCCTCAAGTCCGCCGCGACGTCGCTGGGCAGAATCGCCGTTGAGTACCGCAACAATGCCAAGGATCTGGCGGCTACCGCGAAGTCTCTCTCCGATAGCATGGCCGAGGTCAACAACTTGCGTGCCGAGGTCGATCAGGCCATCGCTGATGCCAAGGCCGGCATCGCGGGTGCCAAATCCGATTACGATTCCACGTTCTCGGTTAAGGCCAAGGAGCTCAAGAAGACGGTTTCGGGCATTCTGGACTCGCTTGATGGCATCTCGGGCGACCTGGATAGCGCCGTAGGCGGCCTGACCGACGCATCCGGTTCGCTGGCAAAGGGCCTCTCCAAGGCTGCAAAGCTGGTCAACAAGGCTTCTGATCAGCTGGGCGAGGCGTCGGACAAGATCAGTGCGTTTAAGGACGAGCTCGACGGCGCCTTGATGTCGGATGATCTCGCTACGATCAAGACGATGATCGGCAATGATCCCGAGGGTCTGGCCGTGTCGCTTTCCGGCCCTGTCGCACTCGACCGTAAGCCGGTCTATCCGATCCGCAACTACGGTTCGGCCATGGCGCCGTTCTACACGATTCTGTCGCTCTGGGTCGGCTCGATCGTACTGGCGGCCATGATGAAGGTCTCGGTTGACGATGAGCTTATCAACGAGCTCATCCCCGTGCGCCTGCACGAGATCTACCTGGGTCGTTACCTGTTCTTTGGCGGTTTGGCTCTGCTGCAGGCAACGCTCGTGTGCGCGGGCGACATTCTGTTCTTTGGCATTCAGTGCGACAACCCGCTGCAGTTTGTGCTAGCGGGCTGGGTCGCGAGTCTCGTGTTCTCCAATATCGTCTACACGCTTACGGTTTCGTTTGGCGATATCGGCAAGGCGCTCGCAGTCGTGCTGTTGGTCATGCAGGTCGGCGGTTCGGGCGGCACGTTCCCCATCGAGATGACCGGCCCCGTGTTCCAGGCGATCTATCCGTTCCTGCCGTTTACTCACGGCATCAACGCCATGCATGCCGCCATGGCTGGCGCCTACCATATGGAGTACTGGGTTGAGCTGGGCATTCTGGCGAGCTATCTGATTCCGTCGCTGGCCTTGGGCGTCGTCTTCCGCCGTCCGGTCATCAAAGCCAACGACTGGATTATCGAAAAGCTGGAGTCAACTAAATTAATCTAGCGCAACAATGTAAACGCCGTCGGAACATCAAGGTCTTCCAACCCGATGCTTTAGCGTAGTGAATTGCGTGGGCTGCTTGGTTGTTGCTACAGTAGCGGGGCGTGCCGGGGGTCCGGTGCGCCCCGTTTTTATTTGACCATGAGGCGGCACGCAGCCATACGCGTGCGGACACCACGCCCAGATTGAGTGTGAGGATGTTCCATGGCCCAATACGCTGCCAACGAAATCGAAAACATGCCCGATAGCCCTGTGGCCCGTGAGGATTTGGGCGCGGGCGGTATTCCCAGGGGCGCCGGCGCACGCTCCCCGCTGTTCTGGAAAGTTTTGCTACTTTCGGTGGCGGTCATCTGGGGCTACTCCTTTACCACTATGAAGGACGCACTCGGCACCATTCCGGTGTTCGAGCTGCTCTATGTACGCTTTCTGCCTGCAGCGTTGGTCATGTTTGCCGTCTTCCACAAGCGCATCACTGCACATTTCAACGCTCGCAATCTGATCGTTGGCCTGAGTATGGGCGTGCTCATGTGGGCGGCCTATGCGTTGCAGACGGTCGGTCTGGCATATACTACGGCGGGCAAGAATGCTTTTTTGACGGGCACGTATTGCATCCTCGTGCCGTTCGCGAGCTATTTTCTGAGCGGAGAAAAACTCACCCGCTATAACCTGGGCGCCGCGTTGCTGTGCCTAGCGGGCATTGGCTTGGTGGCGCTCGATAGCGTCGAGTTCAATGCCGGCGATGTCATCACACTGGGCGGCGCGGTCTTCTTTGCCATCCAGATGGCGGTGACCGCCAAGTACGGCCGCAAGATGGACATCAACGTCATCACGTTTTGGATGTTTGTGGGCAACGGCGTGCTGAGCCTGATCTCGTCGCTGTTATTCGAGACCCAAGCGCCGCTGTCCGTGTGGACGCCGAGCTTTATCGGTGTGATGGCGTTTCTATCGGTGGGCTGTACGTGTGTGGCTCTGCTCATCCAAAACGTCGGCCTGGCGCATGTCCCGGCCTCAACGGGCTCGCTGCTCCTTTCGATGGAGTCGCCTTCGGGTGTGCTGTTCTCGGTGCTGCTGATGGGGGAGGCGCTCACCTCGCGCCTGCTCGCCGGCTTCGCGCTCATCTTTCTTTCGATTATCTTGAGCGAGACGCATTTCGATTTTTTGCGTCGAAAGCCGCGTCCGCAATTGTAAACAATTTGTTGCGCCGCCTCCCGGGGCGGCATTTTTTATGCGTCGCCCTTAAAGTAGTACCTTGCACTTTACGCTATCAAAGTGCTTGCTGCAAAAACGTTACTGGAGGGCATCTATGGCACCAGCACTGTCCGATCTTCAACCGCAATCAGCGCCCAAGGCCACCGCGGCGGCGCAGACCGCTATCGGTGACGGTCTTGTTGCAGAAGCTCAGGCTTTTGCAGACGAGCTCGCTGCGTGGCGACACGATTTACATCAGATGCCCGAGCTGGGTAATAGCCTCCCGCAGACCTCTACGTATATCCAAGCGCGCCTGACCGAGATGGACATCCCATTTGCTACGCTCGTCGATGGTTCCTGCGTTGTGGGCCTTGTCGGCGCCGGTGCCGCCGCGGCCCAAGGCAATGGCATCTGCACGAATGAGCAGGCCGGTACGGTCATCATGCTTCGTGGCGACATGGACGCCCTGCCCGTTGCCGAGGAATCCGGCGAGCCCTTTGCATCCACCAACGGCTGCATGCACGCTTGCGGTCACGATATGCACGCGACGGCGCTGCTTGGTGCGGCTCGCCTGCTCAAGGCCCGCGAGGCCGAGCTCGTCGACGCCAATGCCACCGTCAAACTGCTGTTCCAGCCGGGCGAGGAAACCTTTGAGGGTGCCCGCGCCGCCATCGCCGACGGTCTGCTGCAGAACCCGCGTCCTCAGGTCGCCTTTGCCATGCATGTCAATAGCCAGTCGCCGCTCGGCCTGGTGCTCTACGGCAGCCCGGCGCTCTCGGGCGTGTACGGTTTTCGTATCACGCTTCAGGGCAAGGGCGGCCATGGCTCGAGCCCCGAGATTTGCATCGACCCCATCACGGCCGGCGTGCATGTGCATCTGGCGCTTCAGGAGCTTATCGCTCGCGAAGTGCCGGCGGCTAAGGAGGTCGCGCTTACCGTTGGTAAGTTTGCTGGCGGCTTGGCGGCCAACGTCATCCCTGACACCTGTGTGCTCGAGGGAACGCTGCGCGGCTTTGATGTTGAGCTCATGGCTCACCTAAAGACCCGCATCGCGGAGGTCGTAAACGGCGTTGCTGCAACATATCGTACGTCGGCGACCATCGAGACGCTTTCGGATGTTCCCCCGCTCGTACTCGATGACGACATGACCCAGGCGTCGCTTGGCTACGTGGGCGTGGTGCTGCCCAAGGCCGCCTTCCTGCCGCTGTTCCACGCCATGGCGAGCGAGGACTTCGCGCTGATCTCGAGCGAGATCCCGAGTGCGTACTTTACCGTGGGCGCAGCTGTGACCGATACGGACGAGCATTTTGCCCAGCACCATCCCAAGGCACGTTTTAACGATGCCGAGCTGCCGCTCGGTGCTGCGGCCTATACCGCCGTCGCTTTGGGCTATATCGCCGACCACCGGTAGCATCCAACCTTGCCTTTCAAGCCTGCGGGCATGGCCATAAGGCCTATGCCCTTGTCTTTCAAGGCAATCTTGGGCACTACCGGCGCCCGGCGCCGGCTATTCGTTTGTTAAATAAGGAGCAGTATGCCCCAGCAGCGTAAGTTCTTCCCCGGCTGGCTCGTGGTGGCCTCCGGCTTCGTGATCATGGCCACGTGCTACACGATTTTCGTCAACTGCATGAGCCTGTTCCAGCCGCTCATCGTCAGCGACTTGGGAATATCTCTTGCGCAGTACAACATCTCCAATGCGATCTCTACCGTGGTGAGCGTTATCGGATCGCTTGTCATTGGCCATGTTGCCGATAAAGTAAGCGGTCGCGTTTTGGGCTCCCTAACCGTTATCGCTACCTCTGCCGTGCTTGTCAGCATGAGCTTTGTGGGCGAGCTTTGGCAGGTCTACGTGCTCTTTTCTGTTCGTCCCGTTCTGTCCGTGGCCGCCTTGGAAGCCGAATGGATGCTCGTACCATCATTC
>JAXJMO010000059.1:0-48386 GCA_036313175.1 Collinsella sp.
GCTCATCGTGCGCGGGCAGCGCCACAAACGCGCGACGGAGCGAACACACGACCTCGGCCATGGCGGCGACGGCATCCGCGCCCTTCCAAGGCTGGCTCGCATGCGCCGTGACGCCGGTCATCTCGATCTCGAACCACGTGCGACCCTTGTGCGCCACCTGGATCTGTCCGTCGGTGGGCTCGGTGTCCAGCACCCATTCACGCGAGCCGACCCAGCCAGCATCGATGGCTGCCTCTGAGCCGCGCATAAAATCTTCCTCGTCGACCGAGCAGATGAGCGAAAAGCCGCGGCGGGGCAGCGCGCCATCCGCCGCCACGCGCTCGAGCGTATGGACCAGTGCGGCAATGGCGCAGGCCAGGCCACTCTTCATGTCGCAGGCACCGCGGCCGTAGAGCTTGTCGTTACGCACAACCGCTCCGAGTGGCGGCGTGTTTGCGTCCCAGCCATCGCCCAAGGTAACGGTATCCATGTGGCAGATATAGACCAGCCGCGCCTCGTCGCTCAAACCGGGCACGGTGACCATGAGATTGCGGCGTCCGGTCAGCACCTCGAGTTCCTCAACCTGCACGGCATGGAGCACCGGATGGCTCAACCGCCCCAGTTGAGCCTCAACCAACGCTTTGATATAGCGTTCAATCTCGCCCTCATACGCACCTGGGTCGGAACTGTCGATCCGCACGAGTCCTTGCGTAAGCCGCCAAGCAAAATCTGTATCAACCATAGGCACCTCACAGATAGTTAGGTCAACATACAGATTGTATGTCAAGAAGCGGCTCGGTGTATTTAAAGGAGTGCTCACAAAAACGGGGGCGCCTCTCGTGCGAAAGGCGTCCCCGTGGGCATTCAATGTCAGTGACGGGCAGGCCACATGGGGAACTGCCCGTCAGATCAGCCGGCGCTATTTGATCACGCGCACGCGATACATCGACGGAATCTGCTTGAGCGCCTCGATGGTGCTGCTGTTCAGGTGCTCGTCGGTGTCGAACATGGTGTAGGCGTTCTCGCCAGCGGACTCGTTGGTCATACGCTGCACGTTGGCGTTGTCCTTGGCCAGGATGGCCGTGATCTGGCCAATCATGTTGGGCACGTTGGCGTGCAGGCAGGCGATGCGGCTCGCGGCGCGCGCCTTACCCATGCTGCAGGCGGGGTAGTTGACACTGTGCGCGATGTTGCCGTTCTCCAGGTAATCCTTGAGCTCGCTGATGGCCATATCGGCGCAGTTCGCCTCGGCCTCGCCAGTGCCGGCGCCCGAGTGCGTGGTGATAAACGTGTTGGGCATCTTGACGGTCTTGGGCGTGGCAAAGTCGCAGCTAAACCAGCTCAGTTTGCCCTCGCGCAGGGCAGCGTCGACGGCGTCCTCGTCAATGATGGTTTCGCGCGCGTAGTTGATGAGCACGGCGCCCGGTGCCAGCAGGTTAATCTGCTCGGTGCTGATCATGCCGATGGTGTCTGCCTTGCTGGGCACGTGCACGGTGAGGTAGTCGCAGCCGCGGCACAGGTCCTCGAGCGTGCCCACGCGCTGCACCTCGTGGCTCAGCACCCACGCGTGCTCAACGGAAATGAACGGGTCGTAGCCGTAAACGTCCATGCCCAGATCGACGCAGGCGTTGGCGACCTTGGAGCCCACGTTGCCCAGACCGATAACGCCGATGCGCTTGCCCTTGAGCTCGCGGCCCACAAAGGCCTTCTTGGCTTTCTCGGCATCGACCTGGATCTCGGGGTCGTCGGCGTTGTCGCGCACCCAGTTCATCGACTGCACTACGCCGCGGCTCGAAAGCACCAGCATGCCTAGGACGAGCTCCTTGACGGCGTTGCTGTTGGCGCCGGGGGAGTTAAAGACGACGACGCCCTTCTTGGCGTACTCCTCGACGGGGATGTTGTTGACGCCGGCGCCGCAGCGGGCGATAGCGCGGATGCCCTCGGGCAGCTCGTAGCCGTGCAGGTCGGTCGAGCGCATCAGGATCGCGTCGGCCTCCTCGGCGGTGCTCACAAATTCGTAGCCCTCGCCAAACTCGACTTTGCCGTCCTTGGTGATGTCGTCGATGGTCTTAATCTTGCGCATGGAAAAACTCCTTAGCAGGTTTTGATCTAAACAGGGTGGTTTGAAGTGGCTGGTCGGCCCGCGTGTTGCGGGCTAGTTAGATCGCGGACTCAAACTATGCTGCGCTTCGAAGTCCTTCATGTACGTGGCCAGCGCCTGTACGTCCTCCATGGTGACGGCGTTGTACACGCTGGCGCGCATGCCGCCGACGAGGCGATGGCCCTTGACGTTTTGGATCTGGTGCTCTGCCGCGCCCGCAACAAAGGCGGCGTCGAGGTCGGCGTCGCCGGTACGGAAGGTGACGTTGGCGATGGAGCGACTGTCTGTCTGCGCGGTGCCGTGGAATAGTTTGCTGTTCTCGAGCAGGTCGTAGAGCAGGTTGGCCTTGGCCCAGTTGCGCTCGGCCATGGCTGCGAGCCCGCCGGTCTGCTCGACCCAACGGAACACCTTGCCGCACACGTAGATGCCAAAGGTGTTGGGCGTGTTGAGCATGGAGCCCTTGGCGGCCTGGGTCTTAAGGTCCATGTACTGCGGCGTCTGCGCAAAGGCGGGGCCTTCGGCGATCAGGTCGTCGCGCACGATAACCACGGTCACGCCAGCTGCGCCGGCGTTCTTCTGCGCGCCGGCGTAAATGAGCCCGTAGCGCTCAACGTCGAGCGGCTGCGACAGAAAGCAGCTCGAGACATCGGCGACCAGCGGCACGTCGCCGCAATCGGGCAGCTCGTGGAACATGGTGCCAAAGATGGTGTTGTTCTGGCAGACGTAGACGTAGTCGAGCCCGTCGCCCGCGGCCTCGGCGGCAATGCGCGCGTTGACGTCGGCCATGTCGGGGATGCGGTTGAAGTTGGTGTTCTCGGAGCTCGCGAGCAGTACGGCCTCGCCGTACTTGGCGGCCTCCTTGTACGCCTTGTTGGCAAAGTTGCCGGTCACGACGTAGCCGGCGCGCCCGCGGCGCATGAGGTTCATCGGGATGCCCGCAAACTGCAGCGTGGCGCCGCCCTGCAAAAACAGGACACGGTAGTTGTCGGGGATGCTCAGCAGGCGGCGCAGGGTTGCCTCGGCGTCGTCGATGATCTGCTGGTACATGCTAGATCGATGGCTCATCTCGAGCACGGACATGCCGCAACCGCGGTAGTCCATCATCTCGTCGGCGATCTCGGCGAGCACGCTTGTGGGCAGTGCGGCCGGGCCAGCTGAGAAGTTGTGCACACGTGCCATCTTCTAGGTCCCCCTCGTAGTCGTTTGGACGTTCGGGATACTTTAGCACAGTGGAGCGCCAGGCGCGACCGCATCACGGTAAAACTCGACTGCGCCGCTATGATTTACAGGATGGTTACATGGGGGAGGGGTGACCTTACCTGATGGCTCGCATCCGATCCGCCTCGGTCTTCGCTTGTTTCCAGGGGCGCACACGACCGTTGGTGAGGTCGTCATAACCATGAGCGATGGTACGTTGAATGTGATCTTCGCGTTCCTGAATGGTAGTTAGCGCGCGTCTGATCAGAAATAGGCTTTACGACAGGCATATGAAACTCCTTACATAGAATCATATGTAGAACTCTATGTTGAGTGTAGCGGAGGGTGGCGTTGTGCGTATGCGTGCCTGCATTCGTAAGCGCGGTTGTCTGGCAAGTGTGATTTGGGGCGACCTCGTTAAAGTTTCTAAGCTGCGAAAATGACCGTTAACCGGATTAAATTTTGTTGCTCAACATTTGACACTCTGGGCGTGGTAACTTTTTTACCAACAGGTATGATTATTGTCATGTGCGCCGCGCCTGCCTGCCGGGTTGCGGCGCACTTGTGACAGCCTTTGACACCCTTGGAGCGTGTACTGTGGATGTAACCACAAAAAGCGTTCGGGGGGGGGGTGCTCACCCGCGAGCAATTCCTCCCGCATGAGATGCGCATCGTCGCTGCCCTTCGTATGCAGGGCGCAAGCGACGAGCAGGTCATTGTACGCGTAAAGAGCGAGAACCTCTTTCAATATCCCACGGAGCGCATGGTCGCCAACCGCGCAATCGTGTGCCTTCGCCGCCTTGACGCCATGGTGCCCACGGACGCCGTATGCGCCGCGCGCGGCATCGACCCCAAAACCGCCGTCGAGGCTGCGTCATCCCTAACCAGGCTCATGGCATCCGGCACTCCCACGCAGGCGGACCAGGCCATCTTCTACAGCATGATCTGCCGCTACGATATCGTGCGCGAGCTCGTGCTCGTCGAGGTAGGGGAGCGCCTTCAAAACTTTGATTATGCCTTTACGGCGGTTGACCTCAACGCCTTTATGACACGCTTTACCACGGAGTATCCGGACGCGGCCCGCTGGACTGAGGCCACGGTCAAGCGCATTAAGGGCTCGCTCCGCCAGACGCTCCGCCATGCCGGCCTTATCGGCGAGGGCCAGGGCCCGGAGTCCGAGCGCCTGTCACCACTCTTCCTCGATTCCGATGTCGAGCGAGCCTTGGTTCAGCTGGGCGAGCAGTCGCTTATCGCGGCTCTTACCGGCAGGGCGGTGATGTAGCGTGGCTCCCGTCAAAAGCGCCGTCGACCCTGTTATCACCCCGGCGACCGATCTCACCACCAATATCGGCATCCATTCCCGCAAGAGCGTCGTGGCGGCGCATGTCCGCTCCGAGCGCGTCTGTCAGGAATTTGAGCGCCGTGCGCAGCTTCTGCGCGAGTGTCTGTGCAGCGAGGACTTTTTGGCCAACAAGGGCATAGGCAATGAGATCGGCTTCCACACCTTTTGCTATGACCCCGCGCTGGAGTTTGAGGCGCGTGCATTATTTGACACCCTTTCACGCGATGCCGAGGCCGACAAGCTTCCATGCACGCTCAAGGTCGTGAACCTTTACGACGCCGTGCTGGCAATTCTCGAAAAGCGCCGTGTCCTCAAGGCTATCCCGCACCAAGAGGAGCGCCGCGGTACCCAGCGCGTGCTCGAGGACGTGGCCAAGTTCGCCTCGCCCGAGAAAGTCGCTGCGTACATCCTTGAGCAGACCGAGCCGCACGCGCCTGGAGACGTCGTTTTCCTCACCGGCGCGGGCGAGGTTTTCCCGTTCTTTCGCATACATACGCTTCTCCACTGCATGCTTGCGGATTTTGATGAGGTGCCTGTGGTCGCCGCCTATCCGGGCAGTTTCAACGGCTCTTCTTTCCAGCTCTTTAACCGTCTGCCGGCCGACAACTACTACCGCGCCATCGATATCTCGTAAGCACGGCTCCCCGCAGGCAAGTCCCTGCCGCCGGTAACAACCCTTTGCCATAACGTTCCCAAACCCAAAGGAGCACCCATGGACAACACGATCATTCGCGACCTCTTTGCTAAAGACATCAACCGCTCCATCAACGGCGTGGTCAAGGTCCAGGATTCAAAAGATGGGTCCATCCGCCAGGAGCTTGACGAGTACGTGGTGACGCGCGAGTTGCAGAGGCACTTTGCCACGTTCTTCAAGGCCTACGGCGATGCCATCGATGTGCCCACCGACAAGATCGGCGTGTGGGTCAGTGGTTTCTTCGGTTCCGGTAAATCGCACTTCCTCAAGATGCTGAGCTACCTGCTCGAGAATCGCCAGATCGGCGGTAAGAGCGCCATCCGCTACTTTGACGGCAAGATCGTCGACCCCATGGTCGAGGCTGCCATGGAGCGCGCCTGCTCGGTGTCCACGCAGGCCATCCTCTTTAACATCGATAGCAAGGCGGGCCAGTGGAAGCAGGGCGATACGGCTCCCACGGCGCTGCTTCGCGGCTTTGAGCGCATGTTCTACGAGGCGCGCGGCTTCTATGGCGAGGACCTAAAGCTTGCAAAGCTCGAGGAACACATCGATTCCCTGGGCAAGACCCAGGAGTTCCGCGAGGCCTTTGAGCGCGTCAACGGCGAGTCCTGGCTCCAGACCCGCGACACCTACAGCTACTTTGAGGACGACGTCGTCGAGGTGCTGCAGAGCGTGCTCGGCATGAGCGAAAAGGCCGCATGGAACTGGCTTGAGGGTTCTGAGGACGAGGTTTTGGCCCCCGATGTCTTTGCCAAAAAGGTCAAGGACTACGTAGACGCTCAGGCAGCGGCCCACGGCGGCAACTTCCGTTTGCTCTTTATGGTCGACGAGGTGGGTCAGTTTATTACAAACGACAAGGACCCAAGCCTTATGCTGAGCCTTCAGACCATCGTCGAGGAGCTGGGCGCCGCCTGCGGTGGCCGCGTGTGGGTGATGGTCACGAGCCAGGAGGCCATCGACAACCTGAGCCTGCCCGTGGGCAACGACTTTTCTAAGATCCAAGGCCGCTTCAATACCCGCCTTTCGCTCTCCAGCTCCAGCGTGGACGAGGTTATCCAGCGCCGTGTGCTCGAGAAAACCGCGCCGGCGGCCGATATGCTTGCACAGGTCTACGAGCAAGACGCCGCCGTCCTCAAAAACAACTTTACCTTTGAGGGTGGCTCGCGCTCCGACCTTGCCGGTTTCGCCAACTCCAAGGATTTTGTGGCCAGCTACCCGTTTGCGGGCTACCAGTTTAAGCTTCTGCCCGACGTGATGACCGAGGTACGCAAGCACGGTGTTAAGGCCAAGCACATGTCCACGGGCGAGCGCTCCATGCTGAGCGCGTTTCAGGAGAGCGCTCAGGCCATCCAGCATGACCAGACTGGTGCACTCGTGCCGTTCTGGCGCTTCTTCGACACAATCTCCAAGGATTTGGAGCACGGCATCATTCAGGTCGTCGTCTGTGCGGAGCGCGCGGCTGAAAACGCAGAGGGTCTTGAGAGCTACGATGTCCGGGTGCTTAAGCTCCTGTACTTGATCCGCTACATCGGCTACGTCAAGGCCACGGTCGAGAACATCTCCATCCTTATGATCGATAGCCTGGACGTGGACAAGCGCGCCCTTAAGGACCGCGTCAAGGAATCTCTCGCCCGCTTGGAGCGCGAGAGCTACGTGGCACGCCAGGGCGATACCTATAGCTTCCTCACCGACGAGGAGCAGGAGATAGCGCAGGAGATCGCACGCACCCCGATCGACAACGCGAAGGTGATTGAGTACATCAAGAAGCGCCTGTTCGAAAGCATCTACACTGCGCGCAAACTCAACCGCGGGGCCAACGACTTTCCGTTTGACCGCTATGTGGACGGCTCAATCCACGGTACCAGCATGGGCGGCATGGAACTTTCCGTGGTGACCATGGCCAGCGATCTGGGCCGTTCGGACGATGCCGAGCTGGCATTGAAATCCGTGGATAAGGCCATCGTGGCCTTGAGCGACGAGGTGGATTATTGGGCCCCACTCGTCAACGCCGCTAAGATTCGCATGTACGCCCAGACGCGCAATCTGCAGGAGCTACCGCCGAGTACCCGCCAGATTGTCGAGGCCAAAATGCGCGAGAAGGACTTTAACGAGAAAGAGGCTGACGCCCTTTTGGCTGAGGCGGTGCTCCATGCACGATGCGCCGTCAACGGGCGCATGATTGAGATCCGTGCTGCCAAACCCGCTCTGGTCTTTGAGCAGGTGCTGGCGCAGCTGTGCGATGTGGTCTTTGAAAAGGCCGACTATATCGGCGCGCCGGTCACGAGCGATTCCGATATTCGCTCTACTCTGGTGGGCAACGTTCAAGTGGGGCTCGCTGGCATGGACGCGGGCAATACGCGTGCGCTCAAAGAGGTCGAGGACTACCTCAAAGTGCAGCACCAGCGCCACCTGGATACCGCTATGGGCGATATCCAGCGCCAGTACCAGCAAAGGCCCTTTGGCTGGCGCGAGGTCGACATCGCAAATGTGGTGGCGCAGCTTGTGGTGGAGCAGCGCGCGCAGGTGCTGTTTGGCGGTCAGACGGTTCAAGCTAACGACAGCCGCATGGTGGCGCTCCTGCGCAAGGATGCCGATAAGGCCCAGGTGCGCTTGCGCATGCGCATGAGCGACCGGTTGCTACGCGCCACGGGCGAACTCATGTGTGACCTGTTTGATCTCAAGACCGTGCCCTCCAACGAGGATAAGCTCGTGGCCGAGCTCAAGGAGCGCCTTGAGGGCTTGCGCGAGGCGTGCCTCGCCATGGCACGCGACTACTACACGGGCATCAAGCCGGCCTACCCGTATCCCGGTGAGGACGAGTGCGAGAAGATGCGCTCGGAGGTGGCCGACGTCCTTAAGGACCAGAACGAGGCCGAGGCGTTCTTGACCACGTTCACCAAGCATGAGGAGCGTTTGCTCGATGCCAAGGAAGACTTTGACAAGGTGGTTGAGTTCTTCGAGTCCAATCAACGAACAGCGTTTGACCACGCCAGGGATTTCTTGAACCGCACCGAGGGTATCGAGTATGCCTCCGATGACATTCCCGGTGCGGTGGAGAACGTGGCAACGGTTCGTGAGATCCTCAAAGATCCCAAGCCCTACGGCCGTATTAAAGACCTGCAGCCGCTTATGGATCCCGTCGAGGATGACATGAAAAAGCTGTTGGGCATCCGCCGCAATGAGTTTTTGTGTCGCATCGAGAGCGATCTGCAAGACCTGCGGGCGCAGGCCGAGAGTCAAAAGGGCTTTGTCAATCAGGCCAAGGACGCCATAGCAGACGCCGGCACTAAATACGAGTCGTTCAAAAACCGTGCCCACAGCGCTCAAAGTCTCAACGAACTGAGCGTTGTTGCAACTAACTGGGGCGACTGGCTCAGTGCGGCGGCCAACGAGATGTACGACGCTGTGGATGAGGCCCGCGTGCGTATGGACAACGAGCGCCGCACCACCGAGGTCATGAGTACGGGCGAGGTGGTCAAGAAGGTCTCCAACAAGGGCGTCGCATCGTCTGCTCCCGTGCCCGCGCCCAAGCCCCAGCGCAAGATCAAGACTGTGCGCCGCGCCGATCTGGTCAAGCCGAGTCGTCTCTTGTCCGCAGAGGACGTGGAGCGCTACGTGGACGACCTGCGCTCCCGCCTTATGCAGGCGCTCGCTGCAAACGACGAGATCCGTATCAACTAACCCGCGGAGCCACCGGTGCCAAAGCGCGCACCGGTGGCTTATGGCGTTTAGAAAGGCCCATCAACCATGAACGATTCTGCTCTTAAGAGCTTCTGCACCTGGGCCCGTACGGAGCTCATCAAAGGCGTGGAGGCGCAGATGGTGCGCTACGGCATCACCGAACCTGCACCCGCGCCCGTTGGGTCCGAGACCGTCAACGGCCTGCCCCTAAGTCCGGCTGAGATTGAGCAACGCGACGAACTGCTGCGCATGCAGGCAGAGGTGGGTCACGAGGCGCTGCACGACCGTGCGGCCTACACCTGGTTCAACCGCATCGTGGCCATTCGCTTCATGGATGCATGCGGATGGCTTCCCAGCCGTATGCGCATGCTAAGTCGCGCGGACGGCAGCCATGGCAGCGAGGCCGTGGAGAACGCACTGGACGTGGAAATAACGACGGCCGATACCGATCGCATAGCCGAGCTCAAGATGGCGGGCTTGGATGAACCGTTGTGGCGCTACCTGTTTGTTGCTCAGTGCGAGGAGCTTGCCGATTGCCTGCCGGGCGTCTTTGAACGCGTGGGCGGAGCCATGGAGCTGCTGTTGCCCCAGGGCCTCATGATGGCTGACAGTGTGGTGGGCAAACTCAATACCGTCCTCACTGACGAGGACTGGCGCGAGGGCGTAACCGTTCTGGGCTGGATGTATCAGTACTACAATGCCGACGTTAAAGACGAGTTCTTCAAGTCCAAGCGCAAGGCAGCAGCGGCGGACATCGCGACCGCCACGCAGCTCTTCACCCCCGAGTGGATCGTGCGCTATATGGTCGAGAACTCGCTCGGCCGTCTGTGGATGCTCAACAATCCGGGGAGTTTGCTACGCGAGCGCATGGAGTATTACATCGAGCCCGATGCTGAGCACGAGGACTTCATTCGCATTTCGAGTCCCGAGGAGATAACCCTCTGCGACCCCGCATGCGGCTCGGGCCATATCTTGGTCTATGCGTTTGAGCTGCTCTTCCATATGTACGAGGAGCGCGGCTATCGTGAGCGCGAGATTCCCGAGCTCATTCTTACTAAAAACCTTGCAGGTATGGAAATCGATTCCCGCGCGGCACAGATCGCGGAGCTGGCGCTTGCCATGTGCGCCCGCGAGCACGACCGTCGCTTCTTTAGGCGTGGCATTCGCGCCGACGTTACCGTGCTCTCGAGCATCCCGCTAGGGGAGGACGAGCTGCCGGGTAACAAGAAGCTCGCCGAGGAGCTGAGTCATTTGGGCGAGATCGGTTCGCTGCTCAATCCCTCAGAGGACGAGATCGACGAGCTCAAGGCTGCCGCCGCGAGTTGTTCCGATGACCTTTTTGCCGCTACGGCCAAAACTAAGCTCGAAAGCGCTGCCGCCATCTGCGAGAAGCTGTCCCGTCGTTTTACCTGCACCGTTGCGAATCCTCCGTATATGGGCAGCAGCAGCTTTAATCCATTCATGAGCAAGTGGATCAAGAAGAACTACCCCGACGTGAAGAGCGACCTCTGCACGTGCTTTATCGAGCGCGGTTTTAACCTTGTCGAGGATAAGGGCTACGCCGCAATGGTTACCATGCAGAGTTGGATGTTCCTGGGCAGCTTTGAGAAGATGCGCGCCAAGGTTATCGACAACAAGACAATCGTTTCCATGGCCCATCTGGGACCTCGCGCGTTCGATGCCATCGGTGGTGAGGTCGTCAATGTGACTGCCGATGTCATCTACAATGGCCGCGCGGCATGCGAGGGTGCCTATGTTCGCCTCGTCGACATCAACGGCAGCGAGGCGAAGCGTCTCAAGTTGCTCGAGGCGATCCGAAACCCCGACTGCGGCTGGTTCTATCGCCGCGACGCCGACACCTTCAAGCAAATCCCCGGCACCCCCATAGCCTACTGGGCCAGTGACGCTCTTCTGGATGCGTTTGGAAACGCAAAACAGCTCAGTGAGTATGGCAAGCCGCGCCAAGGGCTTGCTACTGGCGAGAACGCTCGTTTCGTTCGCGAGTGGTGGGAAGTCGATGATTGCAAGAGCGTCTATTCCTGTGGATCTATTCAAGAGTCGATTGAAAGCGCTTGCAAGTGGTTCCCCTACAACAAGGGCGGCGATTTCCGCAAATGGTACGGAAATAATAGCTCAGTTGTTAACTGGGAGAATGACGGACAGGAGATCCGTAATTACAAAGACCAGAATGGTAGATTGCTTTCCAGGCCACAGAATACAAACTGCTTCTTTAGCCCATCGATTACCTGGTCGAAGATTTCAAGCGGGTCCATTGCGTTTCGTTTTAAGCCTGCTGGGCATATCTTTGATGTGGCGGGCACGAGCGTTTTTAGCGACGAGGAGTCACTCAAGTATCTCCAGGGAGCTTGTAACAGCTCCGTGATCATGCGTGTCGCAAGCATGCTCTCGCCGACGCTTAATTTCGAGGTAGGCCAAATCGCAACCTACCCGATCATTCAGAACGAGGAACAGGAGCCGTTGGTCAACGACATGGTCGACTCGTGCCGCGAACTATCAAAAACCGATTGGGATTCGTTTGAAACCTCTTGGGATTTCAAACATAACCCTTTGGTGTAGGTGCTGGTTATGGACAAAGCCTGTATATCTTCATTTCATATGTCTCTGCATGAATCTAGCTATTGGACTCCGGATGAGATTTCTTCTATTTGGGATTTCTTTGTGACTAAATCTGTAGCTAACTCTGCCTCTCAAAGAAGAACCGCCTCTGATTATGGATTGAAACAATTGCCATTCGATACTCTTCTTGAGTATGAAGGGGTGCCTTCCGGGAAGCGTGAATTACTTATGGCTGATAATCTTGGAGATGTGATTGAGGAATATGGATTTAAAACAACTGTAAATCAAAAGTCGGCTGATGGAGTTAAACAAGAGATTGAAGCTCCGATTGATATCGTTAGTCCGAGGGTCCTCTGTATTCAACCTTATACAATCTCTGGTCGCAAGGGTCCCGAACCTAAAGACTCAGGTAAAGGAATGACTTTACTAACTCATATCCGCAATTCACTTGCACATGGGTGTACGTATTACTTCCCTAATGGAATGATGCTTCTCGAGGATAAAGCTGGTGGTTCAAGTGGAAAAACGACTGCCATGATGCTTCTGCCTCAAAAGGCGTTTACCGACTGGATAAAGGCGATTGATATTGACGCTCGTTTTTATTTTAAGGACGCTAGCAGAGGCGAATTTGAAAAGCTCATTCATAGAAAGAGCAACAAACACTAGGGAATTAATAAACGACGCGCTTTAATCCGTAAAGAATTTAAATCTGATAATTGTTTAGCTGGCTAGCGCAAATTTTAAATTTGCATAGCCGCACTTTTCAACAAAGAAAGGGCGGTCTGTCATGGCCACTTTACTTCAAGATAAATACGAGGCTCGTAAGGCCGAGGTCAATGCTCGCTTCGAGCAGCTTCGCACTAACGAGGAAGAGCTCAACCGAATCTTTGCCAAGATCTACAACATGGAGGGTGAGGTGCCCATCGAGGTCGAGGATAAGTTCGTTTCGGTGGCGCGCATCTTCGATACCGCAGATGAGATTCCCGAGAGCTATAAAGGCAACAAATACGTGCGTACCAAGCGCGACGAGATCACCTCGCTCATAAGCTATGCCGTGGGCTGCATGTTTGGTCGCTATTCGCTGGATGTGGACGGACTGGTCCTGGCCGATCAGGGCGCCACGGTCGACGACTATCTGTCAAAGATGTCTGATCCCGCGCACGTGACCTTTATGCCCGATAGCGATAACGTGCTGCCCATCACCGACGATGAGTACTTTGACGACGACATCGTGCGCTACTTTATCGACTTTGTGCGTACCGTGTACGGCGAGGAGACGCTCGAGCAGAACCTGGCCTTTATTGCCGAGGCGCTCGGCGGCAAGGGCACCTCGCGCGAGGTAATCCGCACCTACTTTTTGAAGGACTTCTTTAAGGACCACTGCCAGACCTATAAGAAGCGTCCCATCTACTGGCTGTTCGACAGTGGAAAAAAGAACGGCTTCAAGTGCCTTGTTTACATGCATCGCTATCAGCCCGACCTGTTGGCTCGCATCCGCACCGACTATGTGCATGAGCAGCAGGAGCGCTATCGCTCGCAGATCGGCTATGCCAACGATGCCCTTGCCAGTGCCGAGCGCGGCGAGCGCGTGCGCTTGGATAAGCGCGTCAAAATGCTCAACGACCAGCTCAAAGAGATCATTGGCTACGAGGAGAAGCTGCATCACTTGGCAGACCAGATGATTAAGATCGACCTGGATGACGGCGTCAAGGTCAACTACGCCAAGTTTCAGGATGTGCTGGCAAAGATCAAGTAACTGCAGATACGGTAAGGATATTCATGCCCAAGATCGATGTAGAAGAACAGCTCAAGCTGCGATTGTTGCAGCCGTTGTCCTCATGCGCGCCGCGCCGTGTGGTGGTTTGGCACGATGCGGACGGCGAGTTTGCCCCTGAGTTTGAGCGATTGGCCGCCGAGGGTTTCGACGGCGCGGGGGCCGATGCTGGCGTTATGCCCGCTCACGGTGACTTTGAGCGCCCGGTGCGGTTTGTTGAGGCCTGCGAGGGCCGCATGTTTGCCGTTAAGAAGCTTATCAACCGCGATGACCTTGCGAGCGATATCTTGCTGTATCGCCGTTGCCCGCGCGGCAGGCTTGAGGGCGATTGGCTTGCCGATGTCGAGCTGTATGCCGATCGGTTCCAGGCTGACTATCTTTCGCTTTTGGCCGATCAGCTTGGTATCGAGAACATCGATGCCGTGCGCGAGAGTCTGCGCGAGCACAAGGCGTTCTTTGATGCCAAGACCCGCTGCGCTAAGTTTGCCGCGTGTGTTCCGCATGCCTCGGGCGCATCCGATATCGAACTCGGCATCCTTACGGTGATTTTTGGCGGTAAAGAGCTTGGTGACGCGCGCCCTGCGTTTGTGCTGCGTGGCTGTATGACCATGCTGCTGCACGAGGGTCCCGAGGCACTGGCCGAGTTGATGGACAAGTACTGCGTGCGCGATGTGCTCTCTGCCTTTATGCTTCGCTGCTATGGGTTTGAGGGACCGCTGTATGAGCGCGACTCATTGCTTATGCTTTCATCCCATGTGCTCCTTACGGCGGCGTCTACCGCGCTTCCCGAGGGGGCGCTCAAGGGACTCGAAAGCTATGTGGCTCCCGCCTACGGCCCCTATTGCCTTGAGGCGGTGCGCACGTGGGACCAGGCCGCCGATACCCAGGCATCGAGCGAGGACCTATTTGAGATTTGCCGTTTAGTCGAGGACGCCCGCGGGCTCTTTGCGCGGTTTGAGGCCCTGCCGATCGATGTGCTTGCCTCGCTTGATGTGTTCCCGTGCGTCAATGAGGCCGTGCTCTCGCAGCTGTTCTGCTCGTTTGCCCAGGGTGCGGACCGCGTTGAGGACGCACACGCCTTTGTGGCGCGTCGCTGCGACCTAAGCTGGTACCGCCGTGTCGAGAGCTACTTTGGCTTGCTTGCCGCTGTGGCCGATATGTGCGCATTTAGGCAGGCACATGCGGGCGGGTTCCATCTGGCGCAACCCCAGCAGGTGTGGGATGCCTATACGTCCGATTGGTATTCCATGGATGCTGCCTATCGCCATATGTGCACCGCGTATTTGCGGGCGCGCTCTGTCGAGTGCGATGTGCTCGAGGAGCCTGCCCGCGCCGTGGCGGACTGGGCGGAGAATCTCTACAGTAACTGGTTTTTGGCGGATGCCAATGCCTGCTGGGCATCCGCTGCGCAAGGGGAGTGGGCCGATTGCGGCTACATCGATGGCCCTGCACGGCAGGATGAATTCTACTGGCATGTGCTGCCCACCTTTGTGGGGTCTGCCAAAACGACGGTCGTTATCGTAAGCGACGCGCTGCGCTATGAGGTGGCCCGTGACGTCGCGGCGCTTCTCGAGCGCGAGCGCGGCGGTAACGTCAAGGTTTCTAGCATGCAGGCGGTCTTTCCCTCCATCACCGAGGTGGGCATGCCCGCGCTGCTGCCGCACCATGCGCTTGAACTTGCAACGGATGGCTCGTTTGTGTTGGCTGACGGCATGCCTACTGCGACGACTCCGCAGCGCGAGGCCGTACTTACCCACGTTGAGCCCACGGCCCGCGCTTTGCGCTCGAGCGCATACCTCAACATGGCGGGAACCGAGCGTAAGGCGCTGCTCAAGGACTCAAGACTTGTTTACCTCTACCACAACAAGATCGATGCCACGGGCGAGAAGGCCGCTACGCAGGATGACGTCTTCGGTGCCTGTGCGGACACCGTGGAGGAACTTGCTGCGTTGGCGCGCCGCGTGTGCACCGACGCCCCGGGCGCGCGTGTTGTTATGACGGCGGATCACGGCTTCATCTACACGCGTCGTGAGCTCAACGAGTGCCAGATGCTCGGCAAGCCAGACCTTCCCTTCCTTGACGCTCCTGTCATGCACGGCAAGCGTCATCTGGTGGTGCCCAACGAAGCCGTGGCCAAGCTTTCGGAAGAGGCATGCGGGGTGTTTGTTAATGTTGGCATGGGGCGTTTGAGTGCCGGTTTTGAGGGATTTGCCCCGCGCGAGAACGTGCACTTCAAGCGTCCCGGCGGCACTAACAACTACGTCCACGGCGGCATGAGCCTGCAGGAGCTCTGCGTGCCCGTTATCGGTTTTTGGCGTGCGCGCTCGGGTTCCAAGGACTTTGTCGACACGCGCGCGGCGACGCTGCGCGTACTAAGTGAGGGACGCCGAGTGACCAACTCGCTCTTCTCAGTCAACTTGATCCAGGAAGAACCTGCCCAAGGTAAGGTCTTGCCGTGCGAGTACGAGCTGGTGTTTACCGATGCAAGTGGCAACGAGGTGAGCGATACGGTCAAGGCGCATGCCAACAAGATTTCTGTTAACTCGCAGGAGCGCGTGGTGCATGCCAAGTTTGCGTTGCATGCAGCGGATGGATTCTCGGCCAAGGGTCCGTACTATCTGGTCTGCCGCGAGCGCGAAACGGGCAAGATCGTTTGGCGCGAGACGTACACCATCGCTGTTTCGTTTGCCCCTGTTGCTGACTTTGGTTTTTAGGAGTGTGCCCTATGTTTGATAGCCATGACGACGATCTGTGGGAAGTTCCCTCGATTGATGTGGATGCGCCCGTGGAGGCTGCGGCGCCTGCAGGGGTGGCCGCGCCTGCTCCGGAGCAGGCGGCTGCTGCGGAGGCCGTGACCGCCTCGTCTACCCCGGAGCCGACGGAGGCCGCTTCGCCCGTTGAGACTGCGGTGACTGCCGAAGACGAATCCTCGACCGATGGCTATGACCAGGCTGCGGCCGAGGCTCCCGAGGATGAGGGCTACGACATGGACGGGCTGGACGGTAAGCTGCTCGAGCACTTTGCTGGCAAGATCGTGCGCAAGGACCTGACGGCCCTTATGAAGCGCGGCGCCAACGTGCCCACCTTTGTGCTGGAGTACCTGCTGGGCATGTACTGCTCAACTGACGACGAGGATGCCGTGGCAGAGGGTTTGGAGCGCATCCGCAGGATCCTCACCGATAACTACGTGCGTCCCGACGAGTCCGAGCGCATTAAGTCCAAGATCCGCGAACTGGGCCGCTTTACCATCATCGATAAGGTGACGGCCAAGCTCGACGAGTACAAAGACATTTACGTGGCGTCGTTTGCCAATCTGACCATCGAGCCGTTTGTGATGCCGGCCGAGTACGTGCGCGACTATTCCAAGATTCTGCAAGGCGGCATTTGGTGCATTATGAGCATCGAGTATCGTCACCCCTTGGATGAGGAAGACGAGTTTGGCATGGAAGTCTTTGGCGACGATGCGCCTCGCCGCTCCAAGGCCAAGCGCAAAAAGCGCGGACCCGAGGACTCTCCGTTTAGCGTGGCGTCGCTCACGCCCATTCAGATGCCCAACCTGGACCTGGATGCCATGGTCGACGAGCGCCAGTACTTTACGCGCGACGAATGGCTCAACATGCTGCTGCGTTCGGCTGGCTACGAACCCAGTGAGCTTTCCGAGAAAGAGCGTCTGCACTTTATCGAGCGTATGGTGCCGCTCATTGAGCGCAACTACAACCTGTGCGAGCTGGGTCCCCGCGGCACCGGCAAGAGCCATATCTACAAAGAGGTCTCGCCCTATGCCATTTTGCTTTCGGGCGGTCAGACCACCACGGCCAACCTGTTCGGCCGTATGAACTCCATGCGGGCCGACCGCGTGGGCTTGGTGGGCCATTGGGACTGCGTGACGTTCGACGAGGTCGCCGGCATGCGCTTTAAGGACACTAACGCCGTGCAGATCATGAAGGACTACATGGCGAGTGGCAGCTACGCGCGCGGCCGCGACCAGATCAACGCCGATGCCTCCATGGTCTTTGAGGGCAACATCAACGACACCGTGCAAAACGTCCTTAAGACCACGCACCTGTTTGATCCGTTTCCGCCGGAGTTTAACAACGATTCGGCCTTCTTCGACCGAATCCACTATTACCTGCCGGGTTGGGAAATTCCCAAGATGCGCTCGAGCCTTCTGACCGGGCATTATGGCCTGATCACCGACTGCCTGTCGGAGTTTTGCAAGGAGATGCGCCGCAAGGACTTTACGCACCATATCGACCGGTATTTCCGCTTTAACAGTGACTTTAACAAGCGTGACGAGATTGCCGTGCGCAAGACCTTTAGCGGCCTTGCTAAGCTGCTGTTCCCCGACGAGGCCATGGACAAGGACGACGTGCGCTGGCTGCTGGACTACGCTATCGAGGGCCGTCGCCGCGTAAAGGAGCAGCTCAAGATTATGGCGGGCGTCGAGTTTATCGACGTCAACCTGGGCTATATGGATGCCGACAACCCGCAGGACGTGCATGTGGTGCGCGTGCCCGAGCAGAGCGAGGACACCCTGATTCCCGACGGGCCGCTGCTGTCCGGTCACGTGTTTGGCGTGGGCAGGTCGCAGGGCGGCGAGGTTGCCGTGTACAAGCTGGAGAACAAGGCCGTTGCCGGCGAGTGCAAGTTTAAGCACGAGGGCGTGGCCTTTAACAAGCCGGTGCGCGATACGCTGGAGGCCGCGTTCGACAACTTTGTGAACCTGGCGAACCGCGTGGCGCCGGGCATGCACATTGGCTCCAAGGATTACCTGCTGTTCTATAACGACCTGCAGAGCAAGGGCCTGTCCGAAGAAGTTTCGCTCGCCGAGTTTGTGGGCCTTTGCTCTGCGGCGTGCAACCGTCCGGTGATGCCTGCGCTGGCGATTCCGGGAATCTTACGTATGTCGGGCTCCATGGACGAGATTCGTGGGCTCGAGGACATTATGCGCGTGGCCAAAAACGCCGGCGCCAAGCGTGTGATTTTGCCGCTGAGTGCCATTGCGGGTTTGCAGAGTGTTTCGTCCGAGATTATCTCGGGGTTGAGCCCGGTGTTCTACATGGATGGCGACCCGGTCGACGCCGCGAAGAAGGCACTGGATTTGTAGGAGTGCGGGCGTGTGGGGCGTCCGGTGCTCGGGCGTTCCGCGAACATGTTGGTGCGTAGTGCGTGAGGAGGCCTTTCCATGGCGGACGAGCGTTCTGTTGGTGAGCTGCTCGACGAGCTGTTTGGCTTTGAATCGGTGGCCAAGCGCCAGGCGGCGCTTGAGCAGTACGATCGCGGAGAGTTGGTGCACAAGGCGCGCTCCCGCGAGCTGCTGGGCGTACTTAGGGGCGTCGAGGCTGCCGAGCACGCTGCGCGCGACTCTGCCGTGCGGGCTGTTGATACGTACGTGCGCCGTGTTGAGGGCGCTGCGCTTGCACGCGCTCGCAAGCAGGCGGGCGTTGCGGGTCCGCTGCAGATGGAGCGTCGCTATGCTGCCTTTTTGCGCATGGAGGACAAGGCCGAGTTGCTGGCGCGCCTGGAGCAGACGCTTTCGTTTATCGAGGTAAAGCTACGGGCCAATACGGCGGCCAGGGTTCGTGCGGCGTACGATGCTGCGGGAGCTATGGTGCTGCAGTCCGTGGCGCGCCTGAATGACGTGCGCGTTGTGGATGCCGTGCCTTTGGATGCCGACCTGCTGTGTACGCAGCTGGAGCAGTTGCGTTGTGCCGCCGATGCGACGGACCTTGCGGGCATGATCGCAGCGACGTTTGAGTCCGAGCTGAGCGCGACTGGCCCGCAGAGCGCTGACGGGTTTGTGGGCGACGTGGCCGGTGATGTTGCTGGTGATGTGGCGTTGGAGCGTGAACTTACCAACGTGCGCGGCGCTGCGCAGCGAGCGCGCTTGGCGGCACAGGCATATCGGGCGGAGCGCGCCGCCCGCATTGCGAGGAGCACGGTGGAGCCGGTATCGTTGCCCGAGTCTGCGTGCGTTGCGTTCGAGACGGCGTGCGATACCGGGGAGCTTTCCGAGTTGCTCGCTCAGGTTAAGAAGTCGTTTGTGACCTACCGTCGTGTTGTTATCGACGGTGGTTGTTCTGTGCGTTTGGCACGGGCTCGCCGCATGGGATCTGTAGTGGCTTGAGCTATTTTGACTACGATTCTCGGCTTGACGAAGATGTGTTGGTGGGTGAGTACGACGGCGCTACCAGGCATGATGTTCGGCGCGAGGTTCCGATTCCCGAGCTTGTGGATGAGGCTTCGGCCGAGGGCGGCGACTCGCTCGAGGTTACCGTGGCGCGCATGCGTGAGTTTAATGGGCGTCGCTACGATGGTGTGCTGGATGAGGACCCCGCGCGTCATGTGAATGCGTTTTGGTATGGACTCAAAAAGCTCAGCCAGTATTGCGAGACCGCCGTTCGTGTGGACGAGCGCGCTTGGGACTGCTTTATCGATAAGGTTCAGTATGCCTACGATGAGCCCGTGGGGCGCCTGGCCACGCAGATGGACGACAAGCAAGTGGCGGCTTTTGTTGCTGCCGTGGAAGTGCTTGGCGCTGACGAGTAAGGGCCTGGTTTGGCGGGAGGTTTCACCATGAAAATCGAAGTTGATGTAGACCAGCTGCGCGAGAGCCTGCTCGGCCGCGCGGGGAGTGCAGCCGGCGTGGGCTTTCCGGCCGCCATGCTCGACGTAGTGGATATCGAGGACGAGTCGCCCCAAGAGCTCCTAGCCCAAGCCGAACGCGAAGGCCTCGACCTCCGAGACTTTGCCGTCGACGATGACTACGGAGCGTCTTACGACTGGTGATCCCGGGTCAGTTCATCCGTTTCTTCCTGAGATATAAGAGAAATCCCTTTTTGAACGTCCTTCGGGTTCCAAAAAATAGCCGATCCGTCTTGATTTCTTCCTTACTGTCAAACTTGATAGCCGTTAGCTCGATCGTGCAGATGTAGTCAGCAACTTGGAATAGCCGGTAGGCTCGCGGCGTGGCTTCTCGGTATACGATGACGTCCTTTGCTAGAACGTACTCGAGCGCAGAATGGATGACCTCTGTTACGATCGGTTGACCGTTGTCGTAGTAAATCTTAACAGTGTCGTATCGTTGGAAGAATTCCAGATGGTCGAAAAGCTCAACCGTGAGGTCCCGCCTCATTCTTTCCGCAAGACCGTTTTGATTGTCGGTGAATTCGCTCATTCGGTATTGTAGGCAGAGGTAGCGTATGGGGATATGCTGAATGAATGCGCGAAATGCGCTCAATATGTGCCTTCGCTGCTCCTTGGGAAGATCTTTGTAGTCGCCGTTTCCATTCAATAGGGGTCCTGCATGAAAAGGCGTATTGGGAAGCGAGGACTGCGACAGAGCGCGCTCGTAGCGGTCAATGCGTTCAACGATTGCATCGTTTTGATCATGAAAAACGAGGGTGACGAGGTAGTAGTTGGAGACGCCTCCGAGGTCGCCAGATTCGTCAACAAAGACGGAGAGTTCGCTCATGGTGGGCCTCCATTTTTTCAAAAAAAAATGCCGGGGGTAAGACCCCGGCTCTTGGAGGCCCCTCTTTTGGAGGGAACCATATTCTTTATACCATGAGATAAGGGGTGCTTTCAAGTATAATTATAATAAGCAAACATATGTTCGTCAAACTACCTGCGAAAAGTCCTTAGCCGCCGAGAGGTTGGGTAGAGCGGCTCGTAAATTGCTGACGCAAGGGCGCCGGTGGTTTCTAGAGAACTGTTTAGTCTTGACTCGCATAAAAAATGCCGGGGGACATCCCCCGGCTCTTGGAGGTCCCTTTATTCGAGGGTATCGATTTCTTTATAGCATGAGATCGGACGGCTTTCAAATGGTATTTCAATTTGGGATTATTCGACGCAGTCGGAGTTGAATGGGGCTGCCGGTCCTTCTCGGAAGTTGAGTGAAATAGGGACTGTTTAGGCCGGTAGAAGGCCTATTCAGTCCCTATTTCACCGCAACTTATGGGTGGGGATGGCTATGATGCCAGCGTGGCAATGACGGCTTCGTCGCCGGCGTATATGAGTGTGTTGCCGTCAGGAATGATCGTTTGGCCGTCGCGCTTGAGCATTACCACGATAAACGGGTGCTTGCCCTGCGGCACGTCGCGCAGGCACTGACCGGCCAGACGTCCATGGGGCGTTACGGTGACCTCGCGTAGCGTAACCTCGGCACGCTCTTCAAACGTCGGCGCGGCCATCACCAGCAGGTCACCTTCCTCGATGACGGTATCACCGTTGGGCAGCACGGGGTGCGCCCCATCGCGCAGCACCAGGACGACGAGCATGTTCGTAGCGCTGCCAATATCGGCGAGCGAGCGACCGGCAAACGGATGGCCCGCGCCCACCTTGAGCTTAATAAACGACATACCGTCCTCGCCACGGTAATCGTTAAACGTACGGCGAACATCGCCTTCCGCGTCGATCATATCGAGCTTCTTTGCCACCGACGGTAGCAGCGAACCTTGCACCACTATGCTCGACACGGCAATCACAAAGACCAGGTCAAACAGGTCGTGACCGCCGGGAACACCGGCCACCACGGCAAAGAGACTAAAGACGACCGAAGCCGCGCCACGCAGGCCGGCCCAGCTTACGAGCGCTACCTGGCGAGGGTTCGTCTTAAAGGGCGCCAACAGCAGACCGACGGCGATGGGGCGGCTCACGAAGAGCATAAACGCCATGAGTGCCAGGCCCGGCAGCAGCATTTGCGGCAGGCGTGCGGGCGTCACAAGCAGGCCGAGCAAGAAGAAGATGGTCATCTCGGCCATCTCGGTGAGGGTGTCGAAGAAGTGCGCCAGTTCGACCTTGCCGGCGATGTCGCTCGCGCCTAGCACAATGCCGGCAAGGTACACGGCTAAAAAGCCGTTGCCGCCCAGGTAGCTCGGCAGCGCGTAGGCGACGATGGCCACGGCAAACAAGAAGATGGTCTGCGCACCCTCGGCTGTTGCCTGCGCGCGTTCGATCAGGCGGCTGGATGTCCAGCCAATGGCAAGACCCAGCCCCACGCCTAGGATGATTTGCTTGGCCAGCAGCACGGGGATGTTAACGTCGCCGCCCGCCGCGAGGGTCGCGAGCACGGCGGTGAGCATGTAGGCGACGGGGTCGTTGGAGCCCGATTCGACCTCGAGCAGCGAGTCGGTGCCGCCTCTCAGCGAAAGGTTGTGCTCGCGCAGCACACTAAAGACGCTGGCCGCGTCGGTGGATGCCACGACCGAGCCCAGCAGTAGGCCGCCGATCCAGTCGAAGCCCAGTACAAAGTGCGCGAACACGCCGGTGATGCCAGCGGTGATGACGACGCCGAGCGTGCTCAGCAGCACCGCGGGCACGGCGACAGGTTTGGCACGGTCGATGTTGGTGTTAAAGCCGCCGTAGAACATGATGAACAGCAGCGCCGTGCTGCAGACGGTTTCGGTGAGCGCATAGTCGCTAAAGTCGATGTGCGCCGGACCGTTGACGCCCAGCAGCATGCCCAGCGCGATAAAGATGAGCAGGGTGGGGAAGGGGAGCTTTTTTCCGACAGGTTTGATGGTCAGGCACAGAATAATGACGAGGCCGATAAAGAGAAGTATCTGGTTCATGGATAGTGTCCGCTCCTGGGTGGTTGGCGTGGCACGGTCAGTTGTCTGCGGTTATTTGTACCCAAAGGTAGTGGGTTTATGGGGGCGGATTGCGGACGTGCGCATTTTCGACACGAGGCGGAGGCACGGGTGGTGCTGGTTGGGGCGCTGGGCATGGCGGCGTGGCGCGAGCGGTGCGGGTTGGCAGGCGTGCGCTGGCGACCGTTGACGGTATGCAACCCTTTCCAGCTTTATTGCAACGGAGTACAATGGGTAACGTTTAAGTTCAACTTGAAGTTTTAGTTGCGACTCCGGGCTTCGGCCGCAATGTAAAGAGAGGCGTTCCATGGCGATCTATGTGACATCCGATGCTCACGGGCACGTGCGTGCGCTTGACGAGGCCCTGTCCAAGATTTCGCTGGCGTCTGACGATACGCTGTACGTGCTGGGCGACATGATCGATCGCGGGCCCGATCCGGTTGGCGTTATTAAGCTCGTGCGTTCGCTGCCCAACGCTCGCGTGCTCAAGGGCAATCACGAGCAGATTATGCTCGATGCCATCATTGGCCAAGATCCGCTCGATGCCGAGACCTGGGATATCAACGGCGGTTGGACTACCCGTCAGCAGCTCAACGATATGGAATTTGAGGCGTACGAGGAACTCGTGCGTTGGATGGCGACGCTGCCGCTCTACGCGGTGGCCGAGACTGATGAGCGTCCGTATCTGCTGGTGCATGCCGGCATCCAGACCGAGGCGGCGCGGGCGTTTTTGCTTGAACATGGGGTTGATTGTGCCGATGGTGCCGGAGCGGTTGGCGCCGATCGCGAGCTACTGCAGCAGATGCTTGCGGTGCAGTCATCCGATGACTTGCTGTGGATTCGTCACGGCTATTGGGATGCGCCGACAGGGTTGCTTTCTGCCGAGGGCAAGGGCCCGGTCGTGGTGAGCGGCCACACGCCAACGGTGTCGCTTGGGCGTTATTGCGAGGTTGGTGGCCTGGCGGGACTCGATGAGGAGTCGGGCCGCGGGCAGATCGTGCGCCTGGGCGGCGAGGATACCGCCGGCGTGCCCGACCGCATCGACATCGACTGCGCCGCCGCCACGGGCTCCGAGTTTGGCCGCGTCGGGATCCTGCGTCTGGACGACGGGGCCGAGTTCTACGCAAACATTCTTCCTGGCGAATGATTACGCAAGGGGTAGCTAATTTGGGACGGGGCTTTTTGACTACTTTTGCCCTTCTGCCCACCAAATGATTTTTCTAGGACGGGGATTTAATAATCATTTGGCTGCCCGCTGGCTAAGGGAGTAGACTTTTTTGGAAATCCTGAGCACCCGACAAATTTGCCTCAATAAAACCTCAGGTAACAGACTTGTGCTTTGTCGGTGTGGTTGGGGGTTCGGTAAAAGTCTACTCACTTAGTTTTGCGTGATGCATATTGCCCGCAACGAGACCCCAGCCGGGGCGATTCCATCGCAAATTCCGGCGACCGGGGGCAGCTAATTAGGCGCCGTATGGGTTGCGGTCGCGTTCGATGCGTTGGCGGATGTGGGCGTACTCGATAATCAGTAGCACCAGGAGTAGGGCCATGATGGCTAGGTAGCTCACCACAGCGCCCATCAGACCCAGCAGCTTAATCAGGATCACCGGCAGCACCACGCTCACGGCGAAGCAGATCAGGTAGATCTTGGTGACGTCGCCGGCGTGGCGCAACACCGTGATGATGGCGTAGATAAAGTCGATGGCAGCGGTGATGCCGCCGGCGACAACCATTAGCAGTGCCAGCGTGCGGCAGCGCTCAAAGTTGAGGCCGTACATAAAGCTCATGATGGGGATGCCGGGGCCTGCCATAAATGCGGCGCATGCTCCGGTAATGACTACGATCAGCGCCATAACGGCAACAATAATTAGGTCAAAGCGGCGACGCTTGCGCGGATTCGCCCAAATGCTCGACAGACGCAGGAGCTGCGGTTTATAGATAAATCCAATGCTCAACAAAATGGCCTGCGCCGGAAAGAACAGTGCATTAAAGTACAGCTGATACTTGTAGGCCAGCGTGCCTTCCATTACAAACTTGGGCATGCTCTCGATAAGGTTGAACAGGAACAGCGCGCCAAAGAGCGGGGCGCACTGGATAAACAGGTGGCCAGCCTCACGCAGACTCATGCGGCGTGATTTTTCGGTTTCGAGCAGGGCGAGCGGGGCGGTGACCAGCACGAGCGAGGCGATGGCGGTGACACCCATGGCCATGGCCGCGATGGGCATGCTGCGTGTGAGGAACAGTGCCACGCTAAAGACCGCGATGACGCCGGCGGAACGCAGCGTTTGGCTCATGCCGGCCAAATAGAGCTTGTCGGCCTGCTGCAGGCGGCCCTCGTACACGTCGGCGATGCCGTCGATCACCTTATACAGGTAGACGCCCAGGCCGATCGTGGCCATCTGTGCATCGTAGCCGCGGGCGCTGCTGTATACCAGGCCGCATGCCAGCGCGAGCGCTCCGCAGAGCCAGCGGTTGAGCTGGTAGGAGGCGAAGGACGTCTTTTCATCGATGTCCGAGACCTGAAAGTTGCGCACGCCGTAGTTGCACGCGATCATGATGAGCGTGCCGGTGACAAAGGCGATGGAGAACTTGCCGGCCTCCTCGGCGCCTACGAGCTGCGTCGACACAATGGTGAGCAGCGGAAACGCCATGCCCCATACGGCGGTGCCCAGGGTATTCCAGAGATAGTCGCGGCGGGTGGCGTGATCTTCGTACTCGGCTTCTTGCGTGGAGAAGCCGCCGCCGTAGACGGCGCCGAGCAGGCGGTTCCACCAGGCATTGACCATGCGGTGGATGGGGCCGGGTTGGCGATCGCGCTCGCGGCGACGGCGTGCGGCCTGGCTGTTGTCGGGACCGCCGGCGTTACGCTGGCTTAGCTCTTGGATTCGTGCGAGCTCCTCGGCGGTGTGCGATGCGGGGAACAGGCCGTTCTCGATGCGTCCGCCCTGTCCGTGCGCCTCGCCCGATACGGCGGGGTCGGCGACCCCATTGCGGCGGGCGATGGCGCGGCGGATGCTATCGAGGGGCGTGATACTCAAGGCGGTTCCTTTCTCTTACTGCGCTCTAGTATAGTCGCGGTGGTGTCCATTCGTGTTTTTGAACAGGTTGTTCAATAATTTCGGCGGGCGGCTGTAATTTGTCGGTAAACGTGCGGTATCCTGTTGAAGTTTTGTGACCCCCCCCGATGCCGCCTGCGCGGTACCAAGGAGTTTTTTACCCATGGATGTCGCCGCGTTTTTGCTGGCTCTTGTGCCGATCATCTGGCTCGTCGTGATGCTGCTGTGCTTTAAATGGCCAGCTTGGAAGGCCGCCATCGGTTCGTTTGTTCTTTCGTGCGTGCTCGCCTATGCGTGGTGGCATTTGCCGGCGGCGCAGATAGCCACGGCCTCGCTTGAGGGCTTTTTGATGGCCCTGTGGCCCATCGTGCTCGTGATTATCGCCGCGGTGTTCACGTATAACCTGTGTGTGCGCACGGGCGCCATGGACGTGATCGGCAGCATGATCACCTCCATCAGCAGCGACCGCCGTCTGTTGGCGCTGCTCGTGGCCTGGTGTTTCGGTGGCTTTATGGAGGGGATGGCCGGCTTTGGTACTGCCGTTGCCATTCCCGCCGGCATGCTCGCGGGCCTTGGTTTTGAGGCCGTGCCTGCCGTGCTGATCTGCCTGCTTGCCAACGGCGTGCCCACGCCCTACGGCTCCATTGGCATCCCCACGGTGTCCGTTGCCGACCTGGTGGGCCTGGATTCCCTGCATTTAGCTACCGTTCAGCTGGTGCAGCTTGCGCCCTTCTTTGTGGCGATGCCGCTGCTTATCGTGCTGGTTGCGGGTCGTGTCGCCGATGACCAGGGCAATGTTGCAAGCGTTGCCGAGCGTCTGCACGGCGTTGCCGGCGTGGCACTGCTTTCCGGTGTGTCCTTTGTAGGTGCGGCCCTGGTCGTTGCCATGTTTGTGGGTCCCGAGCTTGCCGTAGTCGTGGGTTCCATCGTGTCACTTGCGCTGACTGCCGTGCTCGCCATGCGTGCCGAGAAGTCGGGGCATTTGGACGCGCGCTTTCATATGAATATCGATTCCGGCGAACAGCTCACCGTTAAATCGGCGCTTTCGGCCTGGTCGTGCTTCATCCTAATTTTTGTGCTGCTGTTGGGTACCTCCAACCTGGTGCCCGTCGTGCACGCCGCGCTCGCGCCGTTTGCGAGCCACGTGCAGGTGTATTGCGGCGAGAACCCCGGTGCGCTTACGTTTTCGTGGATCAACACGCCGGGTGTTTGGATTTTCCTGGCCGCGTTTGTCGGCGGCGCGATTCAGGGCGCTTCGCCGCGTCTGATGGGCGAGGTACTGGCCGCGACCGTCAAGCAGATGATGCCGACGGTCATTACCATGCTTTCGGTGCTGGGCTGCGCCAAGGTGATGGGCTATGCGGGCATGATTTCTTCGATTAGCGCGTTCTGCATCGCCGTCGCCGGTGGTCTGTACCCGATTCTGGCCCCGTGGATCGGTGCCGTCGGTGCGTTCGTGACCGGTTCGGGCACGTCCTCGGGCATGCTGTTTGGTCCCATCCAGAGCCAGGCGGCTACGGCGCTGGGCGTGAGTGACTACTGGATGGTCGCGCTGAACGCCCTGGGCGTCGCCGCCGGTAAGATGATCTCGCCACAGACCCTCGCCATCGGTCTTGCCGCCGTTCACGTGCGCGGTAAGGATGCCGAGCTCCTGGGCGCAGTGCTGCCCTACGCCGCCGGCATGCTGGTCCTCATGAGCGCCATCGCCATGCTCGGCCAAGGCTTGCCGCTGTAGTCGGCACTTGGGGACATTACTTATGTGCCGGCACTTTAGGAACGTCCCTAAGTGCCGGCATCTGGGGACACTCCTTGGCTGTTGCCTGTTCAAGAGTGTCCCCAACGACTAGTCGTTTAAGAACGTCCCAAATGACTAGGCCGCTCGCGTGCGATTTTTGACCGTTGAGCGGGCGCTTTGCCGTTGCCGCAAAAACGTTTTTGCATATCGGGTACAACGGGCTTTACGTGAGTAAAGTGCGCGCCGCGTCCACGTGTCGCGTTTTTAAAGGAGGCCCCATGCCTGGTGTTACCCCTGCAGAAGTTCTGTCCAACTTTGGCATTACGCTGGTCGAAGACCCTGCCGAGAAACAGCCCCGCCTGCTGGTTGACCTGCCGGCAGCCGAGCTCGTCGAGCATGCCATCCGCCGCAACGAAGGCCGCATGGCCTCCAACGGCGCACTGGTGATCGAGACGGGGGAGCGTACTGGACGTTCGCCCAACGACCGCTTTATCGTCGACACGCCCGATGTGCACGACAAGATTGCCTGGGGTGCCGTCAACCGCCCGCTTTCCGCCGAGAGCTACGAGGCTATCAAGGCCGGCATCGTTGACTATCTCAACGAGCGCGACGTGTTCGTCACTCGCGGTATGGCCGGCGCCGACCGCAACCATACGCGTCGCCTGCTCGTCGCCTGCGAGCGTGCCAGCCAGGCGCTCTTCATTAAGCAAATGCTCGCCCGTCCGCTCGCTCGCGAAATCGCGCGCACCGGTGAGCCGGACTTTTGCGTGCTCGCGGCGCCAGGTTACCAGTGTGACCCCGCCATCAAGGGCCTCAACTCCGGCGCCGCCGTGGTCATCAACTTCCAGGAGCGCGTGATTCTGGTCGCTGGCACTGGCTACTCCGGCGAGATCAAAAAGTCCATCTTCAGTGTCATGAATTACTTGCTGCCCGTCGAGGACGACGTGCTGCCCATGCATTGCTCCGCCAGCATGGATCCCGTCACGCACGAGACCGCGGTGTTCTTTGGCCTGTCCGGCACCGGCAAGACCACGCTTTCGGCCAACCCCACGCGCCTTCTGATCGGCGACGACGAGCACGGCTGGTCCGATATGGGCATCTTTAACGTCGAGGGCGGCTGCTACGCCAAGTGCGAGGGCCTGGACGCGTTCCACGAGCCCGAGATCTTCAATGCCGTTCGCTTTGGCGCCATCTGTGAAAACGTGGTACTCGATGAGAATCGCAAGCCCAACTACGACGACGTCTCGATCACGCACAATACGCGCGTGGCCTACCCCGTCGAGCATATCCCCAACGCGTGGACCAAGGGCATGGGCACCACCCCGAGCGTCGTGCTGTTTTTGACCTGCGACGCCTTTGGCGTGTTGCCGCCCATCTCACGCCTGACGGCCGATGCCGCCATGTATCACTTTGTGACGGGCTTTACGGCCAAGATTCCCGGCACCGAGGTCGGCGTCACCGAGCCCACGCCCACGTTCTCCTCGCTGTTTGGCGAGCCGTTTATGCCGCTCGATCCCATGGTCTACGCCAAGATGCTCGGTGAGCGTATCGCCGACGGTCGCACGCGCGTCTATCTGGTCAATACCGGCTGGACTGGCGGCGGTTACGGCGTGGGTCATCGCATCGAGCTTGCCTATACGCGCTCGCTGGTCGCTCGCGCCCTCGACGGTACCATCGAGGACAGCGAGTTTGTGCACGACGATATCTTTAATGTTGACATTCCCACTACGTGCCACGGTGTGCCCGACGGCATCCTGGTGCCGCGCCAGTACTGGCAGAGCGCTGCGCGCTACGACGAGGCCGCGCACAACCTGGCGGTGATGTTCGAGGAGAACTTCGAGAAGAAGTACTCGCATCTGCCCGAGTCCGTAAAGGCCGCCGGCCCGCACGCTCAGGTGCCCGCCGAGGCCCGTCATCGCGGCCGCGGCCTGCTGGGACTCCGCCACTAGCGTCGCCGCGAGTCCATATCCACCACAAAGGGGACAGGCACCTTTGTGGTGGTTTTGCTCGCGCGGATGACTCAGGTTACAATACGCCTGACATATCGCCCCCTTCTCCGGATGGGGGCAGCGTAAGCGCTCTTGTGGCGGCACCGTAGGACTTTGAAGGTGGCCGTCGTAAGGGCGCTTTTTAGGTGCCCTCGCTCGGGCGCGCACAATGAAGGGAGAGCGTATGAAGAGCTTTATTGCCGAGGATTCATTCTGGGAGCTGTTTCCGCGGGCAGCGGTCGGCGTTGTGGTTGTGAAGGGCATGAAGCCCGCGGCTCAGATTCCTCAAGAGGACGTGGATGCGATTGCGGCGTTGCTCGACCGCGCCAATATCGACGCGGAGCGTCATCTGACCAGCGATACTATCAGCGAGAATGCGCCGGTTAAGGCTTGGCGTGACGCGTACCGGCTGTTCAAGACTAAAAAGGGCGCGCGTTGCTCAGTTGAGAACCTGCTCAAGCGCGTGCTCAAAGGCAAGCCGGTCGGCCACATCACGCCGGCGGTGGATATCTACAACACGGTGTCGCTGTCCTACGCGCTGCCTGTTGGCGGCGAGGACCTGCATGCGATTGAGGGAGATCTTCGCTTGAAGGTGACCGATGGTGGCGATGCGTTCTTGCCGCTTGGCGAGGAAGCGGATGACCCGACGCTGCCCGGCGAGCTGGCCTACATCGACGATGCGGGCGCCGTGTGCCGCTGCTGGAACTGGCGCGACGGCGTTCGCACAGCGCTGTCCGATGATTCGGCGGACGCATTTCTGGCGATTGAGTGCGTGGAGCCCGAGCGGATGGGGGATTGCCAGGCTGCCATCGATCGCTTGGCCGAGCTGCTTGAGCGCTATCTGGGAGCGACGGTCGTCGTTAAGACGCTTGTAACCCGCGACAATCCCTGCGTGGAGCTGTAGCGGCGCCTAGAACCTATTGATGTCCCAAACCACCACAAAGGTGCCTGTCCCCTTTGTGGTGGTTTTTATGTTGATGGGTTAACAATTGGAATCTTTGGGTACGGGGGTCCGGACATGCGGCTAAGATGTTAGCCCGTTAGCATCATGCAAGCGAAAGGCGGTCGTCTCCCATGCAGCAGAACGACGAGACACGTTTTGAGGATTTTGTCGGACTGATCAGCGGGCTCTACAAGGAGATTCAGCGCATCAAGACGTCCGAAGGCGCAAGGCTCGGCCTTAAGGGCTCCGACGTCATGTGCCTGTACTATCTTGAGCGCAGCAAGGACGGCCTGACCGGCGCCGACCTCGCCCGCATGGCCGGCGTTACCCGTGCCGCCGTTTCGCGCACACTGGCGCATCTGGAGGAGGGCGGCTACGTCGAGGTCGACGACTCGGGCGATGCTGCCGTCAAGTACCGTGCCCCGGTGCGCCTGACTGCCCTGGGCGGCGAGAGCATGAGCGAGGCCGATCGCATCATTCGCGAAGTGCTCGACACCACCGGTAAGGCCATGGGCGTGGAGCAGCGCGAGCAGATGTATGCGTCGCTGCGTACGATTCTCAACACCTTGCGTGAGATCTAAGGCCGCCAAGGCATTTGCTTCCAATTAACAACTGCATCGTCCCGTTTGAGCGCGTACGCCGTGCTGGGACATTGTTGTCAAAATTCCCCGCGCTAGGTACGCGCAAGAAAGGATTCGCTATGTCCATTCGTATCATTACCGATTCCGCGAGCGATATGACGCCGGCTGAGCATCCCGCTCTGCGTGTTCTGCCGCTGTCCGTCACCTTTGGCACCGATGTGTACATGGATGGCGTCGACATCGATCACCAGCGCTTTTACGAGATGCTCGTGGAGCGCGACGAGCTGCCGAAGACCGGCCAGGTCAACCCGTACGCCTTTTCGCAGGCGATTGCTGAGGCGCGTGAGGCCGGCGACGAGGCGGTGATTATTACCGTGGGTGCCAAGCTTTCGGGCACCAATCAGAGCGCTCGTACGGCACTTGCCGAGGCGCCGGGCGGCGACGTGTACGTGGTAGACAGCAATAACGTCACCTTGGGCGAGCGCGTGCTGGTCGAATATGCGCTGCGCCTGGTGGACGAGGGCCGTAGTGCGGCCCAGATCGCGACGGCGGTCGAGGCCGTGCGCGACCGCGTGGTGGTTATCGGCCTGCTCGAGACGCTGGAATACCTGGTGCGCGGCGGCCGCCTGTCTGCTGCGGCGGGCGCTGTGGGTACGCTGCTCAACGTGAAGCCGGTCGTGGCCGCCGAGGACGGCCTCATCGTGCAGTTGGGCAAGGCGCGCGGTTCCAAAAACGGTCGAAACCTGTTGAACCAGAAGGTCGAACAGGCGGGCGGCGTCGACTTCTCCATGCCGCTGGCGCTTGGTTATACGGGTCTTTCGGACGCGGTGCTCAAGAAGTATATCGAGGACAGCGCCGCGCTGTGGGCCGGCCATGCCGAGAACGAGCTGCCCATCCACACCATTGGCGCCACCATCGGCACCCACGTGGGTCCCGGCGCCGTAGCCGTAGCCTTCTTCCGCCCCGCCAACTAACCGACCTGCCATAAACCACCACAAAGGGGACAGGCACCGTTGTGGTGGTTTATGCTTTTCCGGGTGGAAGGGAGCGAACAATGGCGTCTGAGGGCTTTTTTGAGCGGGTGTACGAGGTAGTCGAGCAGATCCCTGAGGGGATGGTCGCCACGTATGGTCAGGTGGCGCTGCTTGCCGGTCGTCCACGAAGTGCGCGGTACGTGGGGTATGCCCTGCATAGCAATCCGCGCCCTGGTCAGATTCCCTGTCACCGCGTGGTGTTTGCCGACGGCCGTATCTGTGAGGGTTTTGCTTTTGGCGGCCCCGATGCTCAGCGTGAGCTCTTAATGGGGGAGGGCGTGACGTTTACCGATCCCATGCACGTCGACTTGGTCGCCTGTCGCTGGCCAGCAGGGCTCTAGCGGCTCCGCCGTGGCCAAAACCACCACAAAGGTGCCTGTCCCCTTTGTGGTGGTTTTCCGTTGCAGGTTTACCGGGGTTAACTTATGGAGAAGGTATGGCGGTGCATATTGACGTTAGAAAGTAAACCATGGTGAACTATATTGGTTTCAGCAACGGAGCAGGCAATAGGCGATGAAAAAGCCTGCCCTGTTGAGTTTGATTCGCATTCCTCCCCTCTGTGCGATTCAACGGTGTACTTCGGGAACAGGCCCGCTGGCAACTAACTGCCAGCGGGCCTGTTCCTGTTTGTCGAGGGGGTGCGATGGACGGAGCCGAAGCGGTCCGGCTCCAAAAAAAGGCGGACGCCGCAGCGCCCGCCCTAAAGCAATCGAAAGCTCAAGCCAGTAGATCGGTCTAGTACACCATGCCCATGGCGTCCTGAACCTCTGCCAGGGTCTGATCGGCGATCTCGTTGGCGCGACGGTTGCCCTCGTGCAGGACGTCCTTCACATAGTCCAGATCGTTCTCGTAGCGCTGGCGACGCTCGCGGATCGGTGCGAAGTACTCGTTGACGGCCTCGGTCACGTACTTCTTGAGCTGGCCGGAGCCGCCCATGCCGATCTCCTCGGCAATCTCGACCTCGGAGCGACCGGTGCAGATGGCGGCCGTCGAAAGCAAACCGGACACGCCGGGGCGGTTCTCGGGATCGAACGTGATCATGCGCTCGGAGTCGGTCTGGCTCTTTTTGATGCGCTTGGCCGTCTCCTCGGCGGTCATCGAGATGTTGATGGCGTTGCCGTAGCTCTTGCTCATCTTGCGGCCGTCCAGGCCGGGCAGCAGCGGGGTCTCGGACAGCAGCGCGTCGACCTCGGGGAACACCTTGCCGTAGCGGTTGTTAAAGCGGCGGGCGATGGTGCGGGTGAGCTCGATGTGCGGCAGCTGGTCACGACCGACGGGCACCACGTTGCCCTTGCAGAACAGGATGTCGCAGGCCTGATGCACCGGGTAGGTGAGCAGAAGGCCGGTAAGCTCATGGCCCGAGGCCTCCATCTCGGCCTTGACGGTGGGGTTGCGCGCCAGCTCGGCCTCGGACACCAGCGACAGGAACGGCAGCATGAGCTGGTTGGCGGCGGGCACGGCGGAGTGCGCGTAGATCATGGTCTTGTCGGGATCGATACCGCAGGCAAGGTAGTCCATGACCATGTTGTACACGTTGTCCTGGATGTGCTCGGTCGTGTCGCGGTCAGTGATGACCTGGTAGTCGGCGATGAGCACGTTGGTCTTGGCGCCCATGTTCTGCAGCTCAACACGGCCCTTGAGGGTGCCGAAGTAGTGGCCCAGGTGCAGACGGCCGGTGGGGCGGTCGCCGGTGAGCATGGTGAACTTCTCGGGCGTCTTGGTCAGGCCCTCGCGAATGGCGTTGCTCTTTTGCAGCGCGACTTCGTAGCTGTTCTCGTTTGGCATGATTGCTCCTAACGTATGTTCATGGGTCAAGATGATAACGCGTTTATTGGAGGGGCGGGACGTAAGTAGGCGAAGGGCGGGAGAGGGGTAGCCTGTGCGATGGGCGCGGCGCGCCCGCGCTTGGCCAACGGAGCCTTGGCACATCCTCGGCAGCTTGCCCTAGAGCTTGTGGTGGCGCTCTTCTTTGCGCTCCTCGGCTGCCTGCTCCTCCTGCTTAAAAGCGGGGTCGTCGGGAGTGACCAGTTCGTCCTCGTGCGTGCGCTTGTTGTAATGGTGGCGCAGCACGGGCTCAAACAGATGTAGATGCTTGGCAAAGGCCGCCGAGCCAATGGCGAGCACGGTAAAGATGAGCACGCGCATGGGCACCTCGACCTGATTGATGGCGGCGGCGCCGGCCGAAAGCATAATGCACCAGGCATAGATGAGCAGCACGGCCTGTTTTTGGTTGTAGCCTTCTTGGATCAGGCGGTGGTGGATGTGACCCTTGTCGGCCTGCCCGATGCTAATGTGGGCGCGCTTGCGGCGCACGATGGCGCTAAACGTGTCGATGATGGGCACGCCGGCAACGATGAGCGGGATGATAAGCGAGGTGAGTGCGGCGGTGCGGCTCACGTTGAGCAGCGAGATGGAGCCCAGCGCAAAGCCCAGAAGCAGCGACCCCGAGTCGCCCAAGAAGATGCTTGCGGGGTTGAAGTTGTAGCGCAAAAAGGCCAGACAGGCGCCAAAGAGCGCAATGGAGAGCGCGGCGGCGTCGATGCGGCCCGAGAGAACGGCCATCGAAAACATGGTGAACGACGCGATGCCGCAGATGCCCGTGGCCAAGCCGTCGAGGCCGTCGATGAGGTTAATGATGTTGGTGAATGCCACCAGATAGATCACGGTAATGGGGTAGGCGAGCCATCCGAGCATAATCTCGCCGGGAGCAAACGGGTTGACGATGACGCCGATTTTTAGGCCGCCGATACAGGCGATGAGCGCGGCGAGGACCTGTCCGGCCAGCTTTTGCTTGGGCTTGAGCTGGAAGACGTCGTCGATAGCGCCGGTCGCAAAGATGACGGTAAAGGAGAGCGCCAGCATGGGATAGCTAATGTGAAGGCGCGGGTGCGGCACCAAAACGGGCGGCCAGCCTAGGTACCAGGTGCCTAGGATTTGCACAATGCAGGCAACGACCAGGCCCAAAAACACCGCCGTTCCGCCCAAACGCGGGATGGGCTTGGTGTTGATGCGGCGCTTAGAAGGATAGTCGACGGCATCGAGCTTAATTGCCAAGCGCTTGACCAGGGGCACCGCGAGGAAGGTCGTGATAAAGGCCGCCGCTGCCACGCATAGATACGGTATGTAGCTCGGGGATGAAGCCATGAATCTAAAAACCGCCAAGCGTCGAAGGAAAAGGTCGGAAGAACGCCATGCGCAAAGGGCATAGCCGGACCATAATACTCGACCAAGGGGGGTGCATGGAATTGCACACAGCGATAATCACGCGCTTACCAGATATTGGGATGTTGTCGATGGCTTGTCGGGATGCCGGCGGGAATCCATATGGACTGTAATGGCGTTTTTCGGCAAAAGAAAACCACCCCCCACGTTACGAAAATGAACCCACCTAAAACAGGTGGGTGCCCTCATCGACTGTTCCAGCGTCCTTAACAACGAAGGATACCTGTACTAGGCACGACTGTGTGGGCTCCCTAAATAAACGCGACGGTTCACCCAGTTGCTCCGCGGGGGGCGGAATACCTACATCATAAAGCGGCACTTTATCGATTCCAGTCTTGACATTACAAAAATCGTGTCGGACGATTACGGCGCCTTAGGGACGGAGCCGTCTACGCGGTCTGGCCCTTTACGTTTGAGCTGCTGAATCGTTGTTTTGGAGCATGTTTTTATGCCGACGTCGTTGACCGAACTTTTTTCGCCTGCCTGCCATTTGTGTCCGCGCCGTTGCGGTGCGGCGCGCGATGAGGGCGCGCACGGCGTATGCGGTGCTAACGACACGCTCAGGGTGGCCCGCGCGGCGCTTCATATGTGGGAGGAGCCGCCTATCTCGGGCGAGGCCGGTTCGGGCACGATCTTCTTTAGCGGTTGCTCGCTTAAATGTATCTACTGCCAGAACCACGAGATCTCGACCGGCAATTTTGGCCTTGAGATTTCGCCTGAGCGCCTGGTCGAGATTATGCTGGAACTGCAGGACCAGGGTGCCAACAACATCAATTTGGTGACGGCGACGCACTATGCGCACCTGTTGCCTGCCGCGATTGCCGCGGCACGGATGCGCGGGCTAGTCATCCCGATCGTCTACAACACGAGTGGTTACGAGCGTGCGAGTGCCGTGGCGGCGCTGGGCGACCTGGTCGATGTGTGGCTCACCGACTTTAAATATGCCGATGCCGGGCTTGCGCAGTCGCTTTCTCATATTAAGGACTACCCGCGCGTGGCCGTGTCGGGTCTGGCCCAGATGGCGCGCGAGATCGATCGCCGCGGGGGAGAGTTGGTGGATGAGGGCGGGCTCATGAAGCGCGGCATCATCGTGCGCCACCTGGTGCTTCCGGGGCATGCGGACGATTCGTGTCGCGTACTGGACCTGGTGTGGCAGACGGTGGGCGACGTGCCGATCTCGGTCATGAACCAATACACGCCCAATGCCCTCATGCGCGAACAAGGCGGCGATCTGGCGCGCGCCGTGACGCGCGAGGAGTACGAGCGGGTGCTCGACCATGCCGACGACCTGGGCTTTACGACGATGTTCTGGCAAGAGGGCGGCGCGGTAGACGAGAGCTTCACCCCGGCCTTCGACACCACCGGTGTTCTTACCAGCGCAAAGTAGTGCGTTCGTCGATGATTTTTCTGGGACGGGGATTAAAAATCATCGAGAGGATCGTCTGTTCGAAAAGTTGTCAAAATAGCCGCGCTCCAAAAAGACTGGTTATTGGGCGTTGACAGTTGGCGAGCCGTAGGTAAAATATCGACTTGTCCTGGGGACGTAGCTCAGTTGGGAGAGCGCTGCCGTCGCATGGCAGAGGCCGAGGGTTCGACTCCCTTCGTCTCCACCCTTGGATTTGATAAGCCGCTGACATTGTGTCGGCGGCTTTTTTTAAAAGAAAGGGCTATACCATGGCCGAGCTTGAGTCCCAACCACTGTCTGCCGAGGAGCGCGCCGAGTTGGAGGAGCTCCGCGCCGAGAAGGCTCGTCGCGAGGCCCAGGAAGAGGCCCGTCGCGAGCGCGAGGAGCTGGCTGCCCTGCGTGCCGAGCGTACGAAAGCCGAGGAGGCCGCCGCGAACGCCGTATCCGCATCGGTGCCCGCGCCCGCACCCAAGCCCGCTGCTGCGAAGCCTGCACCTGCCGCGCCCAAACCTCAGCCTAAAAAGGCCGCTCGTCCCAAGTCCGTCGAGCCCAAGCCGAGCCGTGACGAGATGACCTTTGCCCAGCGCATGGTTACCTCCAAGGAACCTACGGGCGAGAACGAGATCCCTGGCATGGCGCCGGCTCAAAAAATCATCATTGTCCTTGCCCTCATCGCGTTTGTCATCTTTATGGGCTACACGATCCTGACCAGCATGGGCCTGCTCTAACCGATTTGCATCGGGTGTCATGTCCGCATCCTCTGCTCTCGTCTAACCCTCAAATTCTGTACCACACATCCGAAAGGTCGCCCCATGGCTTTGACCGACATCTCGCATCCCACCGACATTGCAATGCTCACCGATCTGTACGAGCTCACTATGGCCCAGGGCCTGTGGGAGAGCGGCAAGGCCAATGAGCAGGGTTGTTTTACCGCGTTTTACCGCGACCATCCCTTTGGCAGCGCCTATGCCGTCATGTGCGGCACCGCCGAACTGCCCGAGCTGGTCGAGAATCTGCGCTTTACGCCCGAGGACATCGACTACCTCGCATCGCTTGAGGCCCCTGCCGGCGGCGCGATGTTCAAGTCCGCATTCCTCGACTACCTGCGCGATTTTCGTGCGCATGTAAATATCGACGCCGTTCCCGAGGGCGAGCTCGTCTTTCCGCGCGAGCCCATGGTGCGCGTCACCGGTCCTGCGCTCGAGTGCCAGCTGCTTGAGACGGCGCTGCTCAACATCGTCGGCTTCCAGACGCTTGTCGCCACCAAGACGGCGCGCGTGGTGCTTGCCGCCGATGGCCGTCCCGTGGCGGAGTTTGGCCTGCGCCGTGCCCAGGGCCCCGATGGCGGCCTGGCCGTTGCGCGCGCGAGCTACGTTGCCGGCTGCTCCTCTACGTCCAATGTGCTCGCCGGCCGCCGCTACGGTATTCCCGTCTTTGGCACGCATGCGCACAGCTGGGTGATGAGCTTCGATTCCGAGCTCGAGGCCTTCCGCGCCTTTGCCAAGTCGAGCCCCAAGAACTGTACGCTGCTCATCGACACCTATGACGTGCGCGAGGGCTGCGAGCATGCCATTACGGTTGCCAAGGAGATGGAGGCGGTGGGCGAGCGCCTGTCGGCTATTCGCATCGACTCCGGCGACCTCGCCAAGCTCTCCAAGTATGTCCGTGGTCGTTTTGATGCCGAGGGCCTGCCCTATGTGGGGATCTCGGTTTCCAACGATCTTGACGAGTACACGATCCAGTCGCTGCTCGACCAGGGTGCGCCCATCGACAGCTTTGGTGTGGGTACCAAGCTTGCGACCTGCTATGACCAGCCGGCGCTGGGTGGCGTGTACAAGCTTTCCGCCCGCCGTGCGAGCGAGGCAGATCCATGGACGCCGGTGGTCAAGCTCTCCGAGCAGCCCTACAAGCGCACGATCCCGGGTGTGCAACGCGTGCGCCGTTATTACGACGGCTTTGGCGGCCCGGTCTGCGACATGATCTACGACGAGGACCATCTGGCGGGGGAGGGCGCCGCGCGCGGCAATACCCTCGTGGCCGTGAACGATGCCGCCCTGGTGACCGACGTGTCCGAACTTGAGTATCGCGAGCTGCTGGTGCCGATCGTGCGCGACGGCAGCGCGGTGGCTCCGCGTGAGAGCATCCAGGACGCGCGCGAGCGCTGTGTTTGGGCGCTCGATCATCTGGACGCAGCTTTCAAGCGCTTCCTGTACCCGCAGACCTATGTGGTGGGCATGGAGCAGGGCCTGGCCCAGGTGCGCGACGAGCTCGTGCGCAAGAATATGGCCGCGGCTTCTGCTTTTCCCTGGGCTCACTAATTCCTTGGGCGGTAGGGGCGAGTCACGCTCCCTTGGCCGCCGCTCGGCCGTTCGCTGAACAGTTGATTGGTTTGACGTATGACGACTTCTTATAAAACGATGGTGGTAAAGATCGGTTCGTCCACGGTGGTGGGCGCCGATGGCAAGGTCAACCGCGCCTTTATCGGTGGACTTGCCGATCAAGCCGCAGCGCTGCGCAAGCTCGGCTGGCGTCTGGTCGTGGTGAGCTCGGGCGCTATCGCCTGCGGCTATCCCGTGCTGGGCTTCGACCGCAAGCCGGTCGGTGACCTGCCGAGCCTGCAGGCTTGCGCCTCGGCCGGTCAGTGCATCATCTCGTCGGCCTACGACGAGGAGTTCCATGCGCGCGACCTGCTCACCTCGCTCGTGCTGCTCACGCGCCACGATACGGCCCGCCGCACGTCCTACCTGCACGCGCGCGACGCCCTGCTGCGCCTCGTGGAGCTTGGCGTGGTGCCGGTCGTCAACGAGAACGATACCGTTACCGTCGATGAGATCAAGTTCGGCGACAACGACACACTGGCGGCGCTCGTGAGCTGCCTGGTTTCTGCCGATCTGTGCGTGACGCTCTCGGACATCGATGGCCTCTATACTGCCAATCCGCATGAGGACCCCACGGCCGAGTTTGTTCCTGTCGTGCATAAGATCGATGCCAAGATTATTGCCTCGGCGGGCGATTCTTCCACATCGGTGGGCACGGGCGGCATGATTACCAAGATTCGCGCGAGCCGCATCCTGATGACGGCGGGCATTCAGAGCGTGATTTGCTCGGGCGAGGAGCCCGATGCACTCGTGCGCCTCGCCCGCGGCGAGAGCGTGGGAACCCTGTTCGATCCGCCGGCGGAGCGCCTGGACATTGCGCCGCGCAAACTGTGGATCGCGCTGGGCGACAAGGCGCATGGCTCGGTAACGGTCGATGACGGCGCCGCGAAGGCGCTGGTCAGCCGTGGCTCTTCCTTGCTTGCGGTGGGTATTCGCGAGGTCGATGGCCAGTTTGCCGAGGGCGATGTGCTCGATGTGTGCGATCCGAGCGGTATGGTCGTCGCCCGCGGTATCGCCGAGGCCGATTCGGACGTGCTGGAACTTGCCGCCGGCCGCCGCCAGGACCAGATCGCCAGCAACCGCCTGCTGGCAGACCTGGCCGAGAAGCCGGCGATACACAGGGATAACTTGATCGTATTTGCATAAAGAAAGACAGCGCTGCGGATCGTTTCCCGCAGCGCTGTCTTTCTCGTGCCGGCACTTGGGGACGTTCCTTATGTGCCGGCACTTTGGGACACTCCTTTGCTAGAAGATCTGGCGCAGGTCTCCGCGGTTGAGGGCTTCGTCGAAGAGGTGCTTGAATACCACGCTGCCGTGCAGGCCGTCGTGCTCGAACTCGTTGGTCACCCAGGCATGCGAGTTGCCCACGCGGCTGAGCGTATCAAGCTGCAGGCCCGAATCCACGTACATGTCGTCGAAATACACCGCGGCCTGCAGGGGCACCTCGTTGCACGCCAGTCGCTGCGGGTCGTAGATCTTGTCCCAGCTGGTGTCTTCCATCAGCAGGTCCATGGCGGGCTTGAAGGGCTTGAGCTCGGGCATCTGCTCGAACATCCACGGGAACATGGCCTCGCCGGTAAACATGAGCGGGCGCGCGAGTGTGTCGAACTCGGCACGATGGGCCTTCTCCTCTGCTGCGGCCCAGCGAATGGGCATGGTGTCGCCGTCGGCGTAGATAAACTCCTGCAGTGTCCAGTACAGCGGGTTCGTGCGTGTGTTGGTGCGCTCGAAGGCGCGCATCAAAAAGCTGTCGGATACCGAGGAGCCGCAGCTCAGCGTACCGTCGCCAGTAACAAAAGCGTGATCGATAGTCCAATGCATGCGCTCAAAGCTCGGCTTCATGCCAAAGTCGCTGCCCATGAGCTGTAGGCGCTCGACCGTCATCGGCGAGCCGTCGGGCAGCACGGGCTTCTGAGCCTCGAGCGCATCGGCCAGGGCTGCCACGCGCTCGACGTCAGCGGGATAGCGGTCATAATACTGCTGCGTCTTGGCGGCCATGCGCGGGAAGGTGTGCGCGTAGACCTCGCTTGCGCTCGCCGGCACGTGGGGGATTCCGCCGCAGGTAAAGCTCGCCGCCACGCCCTCGGGGAAGAGCGACAGGTAGCTCAGCGTCAAAAAACCGCCGTAGCTTTGGCCGAGCGTGACCCACGGCTTGCCGCCAAAGCCCACTAGGCGCAGGTACTCAAAATCGCGCACGATGGAGCTGGCGAGGTGGCGCTTGAGGAAGTCCGCCTGCGAGCGTGCTGTATCGGCGCCGGCGGCCGTTGCGCGATCACCCAGTGCCTTGATCGTGCGTCCGTCCACGCAGCTACTGCGTCCGGTGCCGCGCTGGTCGGGAAGGACCACGCGGAAGTGCTTGACGGCCTCCTCGATCCAGCCGTCGCTTGTGGGCGATAGCGGACGTGGGCTCTCGCCGCCGGGGCCGCCCTGCAAAAACAGGAGCAGCGGCAGATCGTCGTTGATGCGGTCGGGCGCGCAAACCACGCGGTAGAAGAGCTTGATGCTCTCGGGCGCGCCGGCGATGGGTGCCGGCATAGCGCCGCGGCGCATGGTACTGCCGACGGCCAGGAGCATCGGCTCCAGGCCGCGCCAGTCAAGGGGGACGTCGATGCTGTGGTCCTCGACGTAAAGGCTGGGGACGTGGTACGAAGTGATGAGGGCCATGTGAGTCTTCCGTTCGTTGCGGTGTTTCGGGTTGACCAATTCTACCGCCGCGGGCGAGGCCATGTGCAAATCGGCTACCATGGTTGCAAACTTCTAGGAGAAAGGGCCGCCCATGTCGGTCGATATAGCCACGTATGTCCACGATCTTGCCGTTGCCGCCAAGGCAGCGTCGGCCTCGCTTGCCACGGCGAGCGATGAACAGCGCCAGGAGGCCGTGCGCGCCATGGCCGCAGCACTGCGCAACGGTGTCGACTCCATCGTCGCCGCCAACGAGCTCGATATGTCCGCCGCGCGCGATGCGGGTACCTCGGCCGGACTGCTCGATCGTCTGCTGCTGACGCCCGAGCGCGTCGAGGGCATGGCCGCCGGCCTGGAAAAGCTCGCCGAGCTGCCCGATCCCGTGGGCCGCGTGCTCGACCACCGCGTGCTTGCAAGCGGCGTGGACCTGACCCGTGTGAGTGTGCCGCTGGGCCTGGTCGCTATGGTCTACGAGGCGCGCCCCAACGTGACGGCCGACGCCGCGGGCATCTGCATCCGCACCGGCAACGCCTGCATTCTGCGCGGCGGCTCGCTGGCCTATCACTCGTGTGCCATGATCGCCGAGCTGCTGGCCGATGCGCTCGAGGCCAAGGGCTTCCCGCGCGAGGCCGTGTCGATGATCGAGTCCACCGACCGCGAGGCCACTGGCGAGCTCATGAAGCTCCGCGGTATTGTCGACGTACTCATTCCGCGCGGCGGTGCAGGCCTGATCCAGCGCTGCGTGCGTGAGTCGCTTGTGCCGGTGATCGAGACGGGCACGGGCAACTGCCACATCTACGTGCATGAATCCGCCGACTTTGATAAGGCGCTCAACATTATCGTTAATGCCAAGACCCAGCGCGTAGGCGTGTGCAATGCCGCCGAGTCGCTGCTGGTCGATCGTGCTGTGGCCGATGCGTTTTTGCCTGCGGTCGTGGCCGTGCTGCATGACCACGGCGTGTTCATTCACGGCGACGAGGCAACCTGCGCCGCATGCGCCGATGCCGGGCTTGCCGAGGGTGATGACTACGTCGCCGCGACTGAGGAGGACTGGGGTCGCGAGTACCTGGCTCTCGAGATGAGTGTGAAGGTCGTGGCAAACGAGGACGAGGCCATCGCACACATCAACCGCTACGGCACGATGCACTCCGAGGCCATCGTTGCCGAGGACACGGATGCTTGCGAGCGCTTCCTGGATGCGGTCGATGCCTCGGCCGTGTACGCCAACGCCAGCACGCGCTTCACCGACGGCGGCGAGTTTGGCCTGGGCGCCGAGATCGGCATCTCGACCCAAAAGCTCCACGCCCGCGGCCCCTTTGCCGCCGAGGCCCTCACCACCTACAAATACAAGCTCCGCGGCACCGGCCAGGTCCGCCCCTAAACCTACCAAAAAGGGACAGGTTTATTTTGGCAGGTTTTATCTGCGGTTTTGCCGGGCGACACGTTTGCCCGGCTTTTTTCTCCGTATACCTTTTCTGCCTTTCGGCTTGAGCTACGGCGATATACGATAATGACACCGTGTCCTAGCACCGACTCACCTGGAGGTATTGCCATGTCCCAGATGCTTTCCGCCGGAATCACCCGCGACCGTGCGTTCGAACTGCTTAACGAGCACAACAAAGACCCGTTCCACATCACCCACGGCGAGACGGTCGAGGGCACCATGCGCTACTTTGCGCGCGAGTTCGATCCCAAGAACGAGGAGTTTTGGGGCATCGTCGGCCTGCTGCACGACTTGGATTGGGAGGAGCATGAGGACGACCCCGTGAACCACACCATCTATGCGGCAGAAATCCTCGAGGGCGAGGGCGCATCGCCCGAACTCATTCGCGCTATTCAGACGCACACGTCCGATTTCAATGCCTCGCTGCCCAAGCCCGAGCTTCAGATGGAGAAGATCCTGTTTGCTTGCGACGAGCTCACCGGCCTGATCGGTGCTGCCGTGATCATGCGTCCGAGCAAAAGCGTCATGGACTTTACGACTAAGTCGCTCAAGAAAAAGTTCAAGGACAAGCGCTTTGCCGCCGGCTGCTCGCGCGACGTGATTTCGCAGGGCGCCGAGATGTTGGGCTGGGAGCTTCCCGAGCTCTTCGACCGCACCATCGCGGCCATGCAGTCCTTCGCGCCCGACCGCGACACCTTCCAGGCCTAACCTGCCAAAAAGGGACAGGTTTATTTTGGTAGGTTTTATCTGGGAAAACGCTTCCGTTGGATGTTATTCAGCGGAAGCGTTTTCTGTTTGACATGGTGACGCTGGCGAATGGCGGCGCCTCGCGGCAGACAGCTGCGCTTCGCCGTATCCGTAACTCGGCAAACGCGACGCTACGACGCGTTCTTGATAATCCATGTCCCCAGTCCGGTCAGCAGCTGAACCTGCTTAACCGTTAGCCCTTGTTTTCGAAGCGCGAGAATCGCCTCATTGCGAAGTGGCTTGGAGACGGATTTGAGTTCCGTCGGAGCACATCCTGCGACACTCTGCACGATTGCCGTGCCAAATTCGCATAGATCTTCCTCGCGAACCTTGGCTGTTGCGCTGGGGCGATAGGGAAGCGACGGCGTACTTTCCATGAGCCGAAGGTATGAGCGAGGTGTTGGGAATAAAACACCGACAACGCTGCCGGTAACATGCGGCCGTGACCTGGCACTCATTAGATACTCGCGATGGCTGCTCCAGGGATATTCGTCGTATGCCGCCAGTCCCGCTTTTTGTGGATTCAGATGAATGTATCGAATTGCCTCGAGTAAATATACTTCTGACTTAATGGGCGAATCCCAAAACCGCTCCTGAAACACGTGGCCGATATGCCCCGTCCGCGCATTGTACCTGCCCGCATACGATACTGCTACCGCGTGCATCGCGTCGCTCTTGCGGTCGTCCGGATCGTCGATGAGCAGATGAATGTGGTTTCCCATAAGGCACCAAGCGATAAGCTCGATATTGTGTTTGGGGAGGATCGCATCGAGGATCTGAAGCATGGCGATTCGGTCCTCGGCATCGTCAAACAGCAATTGCCCTCCGTTTCCACGCAACGTGATGTGGAAATAACCGGTTGGTGACTTTGAACGAGGTTTTCTCGGCATGGCCCCTCCTTTAGCTTGGATGGGCTGAAGATACCTCATTCGGAGGCTTCGGTTGTCGAGATTCAGTTCACCGACTATAGCTGCTACCTGCCGAAATGTTATTGCGTTTTCAAATTGATGCTTTTTAATGGTAATTGAGCAAGACAGGCGCGCTTGTTGTGGATGCGGCCGTTGGTTGCGTCGATCTGGACGGCCCCCGCGTGATGTCATCGCAAATGGGCTTCACGTATTCTACGGATATAGAAAAATGGCCGGGCGCTCACAAACAAAACGGAGCACCCGGCCATTTACTGATTGTTTGTTGACGTTTGGCCAGATAAAACCTGCCAAAATAAACCTGTCCCTTTTTGGCAGGTTAGTTGAGGGCGGCTTGGGCTAGGCGGGCTTCGGCGGCCTCCTCGGTGACGCCCAAGGCCACGGCGAACTCCTCGATGGAGCGGCGTTTGGCCTCCTTGAGTACGCGCATGTAGTAGGAGCTGGGTTTTTTATCAGCTTCCTCGGCCTGGCGAATGCGGTGCATCATGGTCTTTGCCACGCGGACCGTCTCGGGCGCGCCCAGCTTGAGCTGCTGCTTAAAGTGCGTCTCCTCAAGTGAACTGTTGCGCTCGGTAAAAGTGTCGCACTCCAGCTCGTCATAGTGGCTCAGCAGGTGCTCGGCATCTTGCTGCGAGATGGCGGCGTGCAAACGGTCGGCCTGCGCCACGGGGTACATGAGGATCGTCTGCGCATGTCCCTGCTTGGTCTCGAGCAGTAGCATGGGCTGCGGTGTGTCGTCCCTAAAACCGACGACGGTGCAGACTCCCTGACCCGGATGAATGACGTGTTGACCGATTGAGAACATGCTACCTCCAACTTATACGAATTTACGTATGTCTAGAATAACACGCTGACGTGCGCAAACCCTTACTTTATGCAGGAAAAGCACACAACTCCGATAGGTAAGAGTATTCGATAACAGGCGCAGCTCATTCACACCTTTATGCATTTTCAACGCCTGCATAATCTGCAGGCAGACTGGCATCTTTGAGTGACTCCATACAAGCTGTAGTCAATTTTGTGCATATGCAATATCGATTGGCTTTACCCTGCGACAGTGTGCGTCGCTTGTGATAGAGTGCTACAAACTCTGGCTTTTGCCCTACGAGTGACCAAGAGCTCGGGGGCTTTAACACAAGGAGGATCTATGCCCGAGAAGATTGAAGAGCTGGTACGCGCTGCGCTTGCTGCGGCCCAAGAGGCCGGCGACCTTTCCGCATTTGAACTTGACGATTGCGCCATCGAGCGACCGGCTGACACTTCTCATGGCGAGTGGACCTCCACCATGGCCCTGAAGTCCGCCAAGCTGGCCCACTGCGCCCCGCGCAAGATCGCCGAGGCCATCGTTGCCCATATGCCCGAGGACCCCGCGATTGAGAAGGTCGAGATCGCCGGTCCTGGCTTCATCAACTTCTTCCTCTCCGTCGCCGTCAAGAACGCCATTTTTGGCGAGGCCCGCGAGAAGGGCATGGACTTCGCTAAGTCCAACGTTGGCGGCGGCCTGAAGACCCAGGTCGAGTTCGTTTCCGCCAACCCCGTCGGCCCCATGCACATCGGCCATGGCCGCTGGGCCGCGCTGGGCGACTCCCTCTGCCGCGTTATGGACCACGCCGGTTACGACATCCAGCGTGAGTTCTACATCAACGACCACGGCTCTCAGATGAACACCTTCGGCAACTCCATCAGCACGCGCTATATGCAGCTTGCCGACATCATCGCCAAGCAGGGCGTGGATATCGACGAGGCTCACAAGATCTTGATCGCCGACCGCGACGCCTTTGTCGCCGACGAGAACGACGAGCATCCCGAGACCCATCCGTATCAGGACAACTTTGCCGAGACCCTGGGCAAGGACTCCTACGGCGGCGACTACATCATCGACGAGGCTGCTGAGTTCTGGCGCACCGACGGCGATAAGTGGGTCGACGCCGATCCTCAGGAGCGCATGGAGAGCTTCCGCGAGCGCGGCTACGTAAAGATGGTCGACAACATGCGCGACCTCTGCCACGCCGTCAATTGCGACTTCGATCGTTGGTTCTCCGAGCGCTCGCTGTATGTGAAGGACACCGAGGGCGAGACCGCCGGCACCTCCGCCGTCGACCGCGCTTTTGAGAAGCTCGACAAGATGGGCTACCTCTATACCAAGGACGGCGCCCTGTGGTTCCGTTCCACCGATCTGGGCGACGACAAGGACCGCGTGCTGATCAAGTCCGACGGCGAGTACACCTACTTTGCCTCCGACGTCGCCTATCACTGGGATAAGTTCCAGCGCGTCGACCACGTCATCGACATCTGGGGCGCCGACCACCACGGCTACATCGAGCGCGTCCGCTGCGTCTGCGATGCCTTGGGTTACCCCGGCAAGTTCGAGGTTCTGCTGGGCCAGCTCGTCAACCTGCTGCGTAACGGCAAGCCCGTCCGTATGTCCAAGCGCAAGGGCACCATGGTGACCCTGCAGGAGCTCGTCGACGAGGTCGGCTCTGACGCCGCTCGCTACACGCTCATCTCCAAGAGCTCTAACCAGATGGTCGACTTCGACATCGAGGCCGTCAAGAAGCGCGACAACTCCAATCCGGTGTACTACGTGCAGTACGCTCACGCCCGCGTGTGCTCCATTCTGCGCCGTGCCGCCGACGTTACGCCCGAGCAGGCTGACGAGATGGGCATGAAGGCTGTCGCCGCCAAGGCCATCGGTGAGAACGTCGATTACTCGCTGCTGACCGACCCGACCGAGCTCGCCCTTTCGCGTAAGCTCAACGAGCTCACCGACCTCATCGCCAGCTGCGCTCGCGACCGCGCCCCGTTCCGTCTGACGCACTTTGCTGAGGAACTCGCCGGCGACTTCCACAGCTTCTACGCTGCCTGCCAGGTTCTGCCGAGCGAGGGCCGTCCCGTCGACCCCGAGCTTTCGCGTGCCCGTCTGGCCGCTTGCGATGCCGTTCGCGTGACGCTCGCCCTGGTGCTCACCCTCGTTGGCGTTTCCGCGCCCGAGCAGATGTAATCATCGAGTCATTTGACCGTGTAGGTTCGGCTTTGCTGAGCCCTATAAGCCCGATCTCCATGCGGAGGTCGGGCTTTTTGCATAAACGCCGGCGTGTTGACGAATTTGGAACTGCTGGAAATACGAAACTATGCCGGTTTACTACGATGAATTGAGATATTCCAACCACGCCGGCTTTTCGCTAGAAAGTGCAAGCCGTTTACCTGCACTGATAATTGTTCTCGGGGGAAGCGGGCACTGCGGGGCGCGGCAACGGCGCGCGATTTCCGCGTCGCAGCGCTACCCTGATGCTGAATGCCGGGACGATGA
>JAXJMO010000060.1:0-14947 GCA_036313175.1 Collinsella sp.
CGGAAAGCACATTAAGTGCTTTCCGGCTCGTGCGGAACTCGCGACGAACTAAACGGCCAGACCCGCTCGCATGCTCGTCATCATCCCGAAAGCTAAATAAAAAGAAGGTGCGCCGGCTTTCGCCGGCGCCTTATAAGGGGTTTAGTTGGTAGCCATCTTTTTTGCTGCGGACTCGACGTAGCTTGCCATCTCATCGACGTCGCAGACGTCTTCGAAGCGGACGGGCTTGGATTCGAGTTCGGCGAGCTGGGTCGGGGCGACCGTGTTGGTGGCCTGCTCGAGCACACGCATAGCCTCAAAATCATCCTCGGGAACGTCGAGGCCCAGGGCGTCGCAGCAGGCGCGCGGGAACTTGTAGGGGCTTGCGGTCGAAAGCAGCACGCGGGCCTTGGCACCCTCGGCGGGAGCGACTTTTTCAAAGACGTGATAGCCGCAAGCGGTGTGCGGGTCGATCACGTAGCCGTTCGCATCCCAGCAGCTCTTGATGGCAGTGCGGACCTCGTCCTCGCTGGCCCAACCGCAGCCAAAGACGCTCTGAATCTTTGCCAGCAGGTCGGCGGGAACCTCGTAGCGACCAGTCTGTGCCAGCTGCTCCATAAGGCCGGCAACGAGCTCGCAGTCGCCGTTGGACAGGAAGTACAGCATGCGCTCCAGGTTGGAGCTAATAAGGATGTCCATCGACGGCGAGATGGTCGTGAAGAACGGGCGGTTACGGTCGTAAACGCCGGTGGTCAGGAAGTCGGCAAGCACGTTGTTCTTGTCGCTCGCCACGACGAGCTTGGCGACGGGCAGACCCATGCGCTTGGCGTAGTAGCCGGCCAAGATATCGCCAAAGTTGCCGGTCGGTACGCAGAACTCCACGGCGTCGCCGGCCTCGATGGCGCCGGCGCGCAGCAGCTGCGCATAGGCGGCAAAGTAGTAGACGACCTGCGGTACCAGGCGGCCGACGTTGATGGAGTTGGCGCTCGAAAGCACCGTGCCGGCGGCCTCCAAGCGCTCGGCAAGCTCCTTATCGGCAAAGATGCGCTTGACGGCACTCTGGGCGTCGTCGAAGTTGCCGCGGATGCCGCAGACGGCGACGTTATCGCCCTCCTGCGTGGACATCTGCAGGTTCTGGACGCGGCTGACCTTGCCCTCGGGATAAAAGACGGTGATGCCCGTGCCCGGAGCGTCGGCAAAACCGGCGAGCGCGGCCTTGCCCGTGTCGCCCGACGTGGCGGTGACGATCATGATGCGCTCAGCGCCGCCGTCCCTGGCGGAAGTGCGGGCCATCAGACGGGGGAGCATCTGCAGGGCGACGTCCTTGAAGGCGCTTGTGGGGCCGCCAAAGAGCTCCATCACATAGGTCTGAGGGGCGTCGGCGCCCGGCGCAGCGTCGAGTTTGACGAGCGGCGTAACCTCTTCACTCGCGAACGTGCCGCGGTATGCCTCGTCGACACACGCCGAAATTTCTTCGGCCGTGTAATCATTCAGTAACATTCCCAACACATCTTGAGCGATTTCAAAGTACGATTTATCTGCAAGCGAGCTGATATCGACCTGCTGGGTGCCGAGCTCGTCCGAGACAAACAAACCCCCGTCGGGAGCGATGCCGGTACGGATTGCCACCTTACTTGAGCACGATAAAGTGCGTCCTCGTGTACTATGATAAGTTCCCATATAACACTGCTCCTCGGATGCCTTGGTCCCAATCGGTGAAACCATGGTATCAGAGCGCGCAAAATAGGTTTGCAGAGGCTTTTTAGAAAGGTAACCTCAAGCCCATGATTAAGATTGCCAAGTTTGGCGGCTCGTCGGTCGCCGACGCTGAACACTTCAAGAAGATCAAGGCCATCGTCGACGCCGACCCTGCCCGCCGTTTTGTGGTGGTTTCCGCCTGCGGCCGCCGCTTTAAGGGCGACACCAAGGTGACCGACCTGCTCTACCTGGTTAACGCGCACGTTAAGTATCACGTGTCGTGCGAGGAACTGCTCGAGGACATTGGCCAGCGCTATTTTGATATCGCTGACGAGCTGGAGCTCACCTATCCCATCCGCGAGGAGTTCGCGGCCTTTGCCGAGCGCGCCCGCTCGGGCGGCTACTCTACCGAGGAGCTCGTGAGCCGCGGCGAGTATTTCACCGCTCGCCTGATGGCCGAGTACCTGGGCCTGCCGTTCCTGGACGCCGCGACGGTTGTGGCGTTCCATCACGACGGCACGCTCAGCATGAATCGCACCTCCGAGCTGGTGCAGGAGTACGGTCAGCAGGGCGGCTTTGTTATGCCCGGTTTCTACGGCGCGACGCGTGAGGGCCAGATCAAGCTGCTCGACCGTGGCGGCGGCGATATTTCCGGCTCGATTCTGGCCAAGTGCCTGGGTGCCGACCTGTACGAGAACTGGACCGACGTCTCGGGCTTCTATTCTGCCGATCCGCGTATTGTTCCCGAGGCTCAGCCCATTGCGCGTGTTACCTACGAGGAGCTGCGCGAGCTTTCGTACATGGGTGCGAGCGTCCTGCACGAGGAGGCCGTGTTCCCCGTGCGCGAGGCTGGTATTCCGCTGGTCATCAAGAACACCAATGCGCCGCAGGACCCCGGCACCATCATTAGCGAGACGGCTGACGAGGGCGAGGCAGAGCCCATCATTACCGGCGTGACCGGCAAGCGCGGTTTTGTCGCCATCAACGTCGCCCGCGACCGCACCAAGCCCCGCGTCGGCTTTATGCGCCGCGCGCTTTCGGTCTTCGAGCGTTATGACGTTTCCGTCGAGCACATGCCCACCGGTGTCGACCGCTTTGGCGCCGTGGTGCAGGAGCAGGACGTTCACGATTCGCTGTACTCGCTCGTGGGCGACATTCAGCAGGAGGTCGAGCCGCTCGAGATCGAGGTTGTCGAGGGCTTGGCGCTCATTGCGACCGTTGGCCGTAACCTGCGCGGTCGCGCGGGCATCTCGGGCCATCTGTTTGGCATGCTTGGCCAGGCCGGCGTGAGCGTGCGCATGATTTCGCAGAGCTGCGACGAGATCAACATCATTATCGGTGTCGAGGAGAAGGACTTCGATCTGGCGATCCAGACCATCTACCGTGCCTTCTCCGATGAGAACGGCATTGTGAAGGTCTCCGACCTGGAGGCTCCCGCGCCGGTCGATCCCGCCCTGTCAGCACTCCACAAGTAGCGACTGTCTCGGTAGATTGTTGGGGCACGCGCCAAAAATCTACGGCGGGGCGTTTCGTTTCGGTTTCGTTTCGACGGGGCGGGTTTCGTGCCTGCCCCGTTCTTGTATACACTGGCAACAATAATCGGCCTGCTCGGCGTGCGGGCAAAAGCCAAAACCTTTAAAGGGGGAAGCATGAAACAGTACACGGTTGCTATTTTGGGCGCGACGGGAGCCGTGGGCACCCAGATGCTCGAGTGCCTCAACGAGCAGGAGTTCCCGGTCAGCAAGCTCAAGCTGTTGGCAAGTGCACGCTCCGCGGGCAAGACCGTCGAGTTCCGTGGCGAGCAGATCGTGATTGAAGAGGCTTGCCCCGAGGCCTTTGAGGGCTGCGATATTGTGCTTGGCGCCGCCGGCGACGATATCGCGAAGGAGCTGCTGCCCGAGGCCGTCAAGCGCGGCGCCGTCGTGGTCGACAACAGCCACGCCTTCCGCATGGATCCCGAGGTGCCGCTGGTCGTGCCCGAGATCAATGCCGACGACATCAAGTGGCATCACGGCCTTATCGCCAACCCCAACTGCGCGACCATTATCGGCCTGGTTCCCACGTGGCCGCTGCATCAGCTCGCTGGCGTGAAACGCATGATCGTCTCGACGTACCAGGCGGCTTCGGGTGCTGGCGCCCCCGGCATGGCCGAGCTCGAGGCTCAGTTGGCCGCCCTGGGCCGTGGCGAGGAGATTCCCGAGCCGCGCGCGTTTGCCGCCCAGCTCGCGAGTAACCTGATTCCGCAAATTGGCGGCGTCAAGGAGGAAGGCTTTACCTCCGAGGAGATGAAGCTGCAAAACGAGGGCCGCAAGATCATGCACCTGCCCGAGCTGCGCGTGAACTGCACCTGCGTGCGCGTGCCCGTGCTGCGTTCGCACTCCGAGAGCATTACGCTCGAGTTTGAGCGCGATATAACGGTTGAGGAGGCTCGTGCTGCGCTGGCTGCTGCTCCCGGCGTCAAGCTGGTTGACGATATAGCTGCCGAGGATGCACACGACCGCTTCCCCATGCCGATGGACACCTCCGACCAGGACCTGATTTGGGTCGGCCGCGTGCGCCGCGACATCTCGAACCCCGAGGCTGCGCGCGGCATCACCTTCTGGTGCTGCGGCGACCAAATCCGTAAGGGCGCGGCAACCAACGCCGTCCAGATCGCTAAGCTGCTCTGCGAGTAGTGTGACCTGTCCGGCGGGGGCCGGGCTTAGTTTTCAGAACGTCCTCGACCATGTGTGGCGCTCCTATTTGGCAAGGTGTTTTTTAGAATCCATTTTGCGCTCGGCCTCGAAGGCTTGCCTGTCCCAATCGAGCGGAAGTCCGGCCTCGACCCATGCCTCGTAGGCCCTCCTTATGGGCTTGAGCTCCCTTTGGCCCCTCTCCAGCATCGAGATGTACTTCTCGCTGGTTCCCAATATGGACGCCGCCCTCACCTGGCTGACCCTCGCCGCGCGCCTGGCCGCCACGAGCCCCGAGGCGTCCTCGGGCCTCCTGACCTCGTGCGGGCGCATCAGCGCCCGGTACGCCTCCCTGGCCACGTAGCGCTTGAGGCACCTCATGACCTCCCTGTCGCTCTTCCCCCGCGCCCTGGCCCTCTCGGCGTACTCGGCGGTCTCGGGGTCGCGCATGACCCTCTGCCTCGCGATCTCGTGCAGAGCGCTGTTCGCCTGCCGGTCGCCGCCCCTGTTGAGCCTGTGCCTCACGGTCTTGCCGCTCGAGGCGGGGATTGGGCAGGCCCCGCATATCGCCGCGAACGACGCCTCGGAGCGCAGCCTGCCCGGGTTGTCCCCGGCCGCGACCGCGAGCTTGGCCGCGCTCACGGGCCCGCACCCGTACATCGCCAGCAGCGCGGGGCAGTTCTCCTCCAGGGACGCCTCGATCGCGCGCTCCATGTCGAGCGCCGCGTCGCGCGCCGCCGCCCACAGGTCCGCCAGCGCGCCGAGCGCGGCGCCCAGCGCGCCCTCGGCGCGCACGGAGGGGAGCTCCTCCATCAGCCTCGGCCCCGCCATCCCGCGGAACCTCGACCTGAGCCCCTCCGGGGCGGTGGTGAGCAGCGACCTCGCGGTGTTGATCGCCGAGGTCCGCGCCTTCACCGCCCCGGAGCGCGCCGCGAGCATGCAGCGCACCCCGTCGACCCACCCGTCCTGGCTCTTGGGGGTCCCGAGCTTTGAGCCGGACATCGCCGCGCGGGCCGCCCTCTCCGCGTCCGACTCGTCGCACTTTCCCTGCCCCGGGTGTTAGCGCTACTGTAAAAACAACCAATTTCGCCATCGCACTTTAGCCGATTCCGCCAACGCAATTTCCCCAATCACGCCAACGCATTTTCACCATTTCCACCAACGCCGGGGCTTACGCTTCGACCGACAAGCGAACGATGCTTTCGGGAGGAGCGGCCGTGGCGGAGAAGAACCTGATCGGAGAGTTGGACATGTACAGGGAAGCGGGCATAAAGCCCAACTTCAGCGACATAGCGAAGCGCTACGGCAAGGACAGGCACACCGTGGCGGCGTACTGGAGGGCCGAGGGCGGCCGGCCCCGCGACGGGCGCGCCGACAGGGCGGGCTCCTTCGACGCGCACATCGAGGAGGTGGCCGCCAAGGCGCAGCTGCCGGGGGTCACCAAGGAGGGCATCCACGAGTGGCTGCTGCACAGGTATCCCGGCGAGAACCTAGCCGGCTACAACGCCTTCACCCAGTTCATGCGCAAGAACGGTATCGCCGTCGGGGTCTCCGTCGGCCCGGAACCGCACCCGCGCTTCGAGACGCCGCCCGGGCTGCAGCTGCAGTTCGACTGGAAGGAGTCGGTCAGGATGGCGAACCGCGACGGCGAGCTGTTCGAGTTCAACGTGTTCGCGGCGACGCTGGGCCATTCCCGCAGGCACATATTCATCCGGTCGGGGACCAGGACGACCGACGACCTGGTCAGATGCATGTACGCCACGATCGCGAGGCTCGGCGGCGTGCCCCGCGAGTGGGTCACGGACAACATGTCCGCCCTGGTGACGGTCAAGGGCGGCAGGCGCCTCAAGGTCCAGCGCGCATACGAGTTCGCCAAGGCCGCCGGCTTCGAGCTGAAGCTGTGCCGCCCGCGCAGCCCCCAGACCAAGGGCAAGGTCGAGTCGTCGAACCGCTTCCTGTCGCGGCTCGCGGCCTACCAGGGCGACTTCGACGGCTGGGACGACATCGACGAGATCATCGCGCGGATCGAGGACGCCAGCAACTCCGAGCCCAACGAGACCACGGGGCTGCCGCCCTCCGCGCTGTTCATGGAGGAGAAGGACGCGCTGCTGCCCGTCGGCAACCTCCGCGCCCTCGAGGAGGCGATGGGCGACGTGGTGCGCGTGGCCAGGGTGCCGGCCACGATGCTGGTCAGCGCGCACGGCGAGCCCATGTCGGTGCCCAGGCGCTGCATCGGCAGGCCCGCCCGCATCGTCTGCATGCCCGGCGGCGCGATGGACTGCTACGTCGGCGGCGAGCTGGTGGCGACGCACGTGGCGGGCGGGCCGGCCTACGACCCGGCGCACTACGCCGAGGCCATGGCCGGGAAGCGCTGGTTCGGCGACGCCGCCGGCGACATCGAGGCGGCCGCCGCCGCCAACCTCGGGCTGCTCGACTCGATAGGGGGCTCGCTGTGAGCGCCGCGGTGCAGGCCAGCCCGCTCAACCGCCTGGCGGCCAATCTCGAGGAGCTGGGGCTCGAGGGCATGGCGTCGTCGGTGCCCGAGTACGTCAGGCTCGTCGCCGACGGGAGGAAGAGCCTGGTCGACGCCATGCTCGAGCTCACCGACGCCCAGATAGCCCTCAAGCGGCGCGCCGACGACGAGCGCCGCACGAGGATGGCCAACTTCCCCTACATAAAGACGCTGGCCGACTTCGACTGGGGTTTCCAGCCGAGCGTGCCCCGCGGGCTGGTCGAGCAGCTGGCCACGCTCGAGTTCGTCGACCGCGGCGACAACGTCGTGCTCGTCGGCAGCCCGGGCGTCGGCAAGACCCACCTGTCGATAGCCATAGGCCACGAGGCGGTGATGGCCCGCAAGCAGGTGTACTTCGCCGACTGCTCGAGGCTGGTCGAGGACCTCAAGCACGCCTCGGCGAAGGAGGCGCTGGCGCGCAGGATGCGGTTCTACGAGCACTGCAGCCTGCTGATAATAGACGAGCTGGGCTACCTCGATATCGGGAAGGAGGGCGCCGACCTTCTGTTCCAGCTGGTGAACAGGCGCTACGCGCTCAAGCGGTCGACGATCGTCACGACCAACGTGCCGGTCGGCAGGTGGGGCGACGTGTTCGGCAGCAACGTCACGGCCTCGGCGGTCGCCGACAGGCTGTGCCACCACTGCGCGATGATCAAGATAACGGGCCGGTCGTACCGCCTGAAGGACGTGTCCATCGGCGGTGAGGACGGGAAGGAGGAGGGCGCCTAGGCGCCGAAAGCGGCACATCCGCGTTGGCGAATCCGGCGTATCCGCGTTGGCGCGATTGGCGAAAATGCGTTGGTGGAAATGGTGAAAATTACATTGACGCTAACACCCGGGCGCCTCCTCTGCATCCTCGCCGGGGAGAGCGCCTCGCGCACGGGCATCCCAAGCGACGCGAGGTGCCTGGTGAGGCCCGCCCCGTAGGACGACGTCCCCTCCATCGCGACGCAGGCCGGCTCCCCGGCCGCCGCGATCGCCCCGGCGAGCGCCTCGTAGCCCGCCGCGTCGGCGGGGAACTGGCGGGACAGGACCTTGCGGCCCCTCCAGTCCAGGACGCACAGCCAGTGCGAGTCGGCGTGGGTGTCGACCCCGCAGAAGACCGGCCCGCGGGCGCCGGGTGTCGATTCGTTTTGCATGTCTCGCTCCGTTCTTTCCGTGCTCGCCTGGACCGGGCAGACGGCACACTGACGGGGCGCGATAGAATGCGGTTGTTCGGGTCCGCGGTATCGCTCCATGCTCCTATTAGGTCATGCGGCGGTCTCGGCTCGCCGCGGCCCGCGCGGGACATGTCAGGAAACGAGGGCAGCCCCATGGGCGCCAGCGGAATGTGGGGTCACCGCGCGGTCCGCATCTGATGGTGTCGACGTCAATGGTATACGGGTGCACCATCGACGTCTTCAATACAGAAGATATCAGTGCGGAGTGTTCTGAAAACCAAGCCCGGCCCCCGCCTGCGATGACGCTGCTACGAGCGGCCTGCGATGGGGCCGTTGTCGGTTGGGACTGCTGGGCTGATGTGGGGGCACGTGGCTGTTGCGGGCCCTGGTCCCGGCGGCGGCCTCGGCGCTTCGCGCCTGCTGCCTGCGGGGACTTTGGGGTGGGGCCGAATCGAAGGTGAATGGTTTTCCGAGAAGTGAACGACCTATTTTGGACCCTTGAAGCATTGGCATATTTTTGCCGCCATTTCCTGCGGTTTTATCGCATGAATCCTGCTGTTTTGCAGTCAAAAAATGCGGATGCTTCGGGGCCCTAGTTTTACTCGTTCACTTCTCGGAAAACCATTCACCTTCGTTTTTGCCGGACATCGTTTTGGGCGTTGCGACTCGGTATCGGCCGATATTGAGAGGGAAAACGCCCTCTCTTGGACAATCGAGTCTGTCCGGACGTATCTGCGAGGTTGTCTGCACAATTCGCGGTATTATGGTGCGGAGTTTTGAAAGGAGCCGCTGGTGGTCACGACGACGTTTGCTTCGCCTTTGGGCGAAATCTTGCTTGCCGCTGATGGCCGCGGTTTGACGGGGCTTTGGTTTGAGGGTCAGGAGCACTTTGGCTCTACGCTGCTCAAAGAGGATGCGGAGTATGTCGTAGGTGCCGATGCGGTTTCTGGTACCGGTGGGATGTCTTCGGTGAGTCCGGCAAATGGCGCGGCATCTTCGGTGCTTGAGCGTTCTTGGGCTTGGCTGAATGCTTATTTTGCGGGGCAGGAGCCTCGGTTTACGCCGCCGTTGCATATGATTGGCACGGCGTTTCAGCGTGAGGTTTGGTTTGAGCTGCTTTCTATCCCGCGTGGCGAGGTCGCTACGTATGGTGAGATCGCCCAGCGTGTTGCGGCTCGACATCGTGTACCGGGAAACGAAGCACCCGTTGTGTCTCCCCGTGCCGTGGGGGCCGCGGTCGCGCGTAATCCCATTTCGATTATCGTGCCGTGCCATCGCGTGGTCGCGGCCGACGGCTCGCTTAACGGATATGCCGGCGGCCTCGACCGTAAGGAGTGGCTGCTCCGGCTTGAGGGCGCGTACGAGGAATAACGTTCGAGCACTTTGCATAGCCAAGACGCCGTTTCCGGTTGAGACCACTTGCTTGGACATCTTTCTACGCCCGCTTCTGCAGGGCATAGATCGACTTATCCATGTTGAACAGGTAAGCCGCGACGCAGACGATGAAGAATGCCGGCAGATTACCGAAACCGAAGACTTCGCAGCCAATCAGGATGGGTGCGAGCAGCGTATTGGTGGCGCTGCCAAAGACGGCTGCGTAGCCCAGCGCGGCGCAAAGCGCGATGGACATGCCGAGTTGAGCCTCGTTATGGCGACATCTGGGTAACAGAAAGGCCCGCGTTCCTCAGAGGCAAGATAGGCAATGCTGCTTTTGAGGTAGATCTCAATTCTGCCGACCGCATCAAACATTAACTGCCGGAGGGCTCGGTCAAATTCATACGTGTAGATGATGGTTTCGAATGTTGTGCCTTCGCGAAAGATGGTAATCCCGGACTTGCATTTGGTTTTGTAGGGAAACCAGTAGGCCGACAGTCTGTAGTGGCCGACTTCGACCAAAGCTCGCTCGAGTTCGCTTTGATCAGAGCACTTAAGACCCCTGTATTCTGTCAATAGTGCTATTTGTTCGTTGATGGATATCCGCGACTTCCGGTATTTCATTTAAGCCTCTTGATAGAAAAAGAGCTGGAGTTGCGCATCGTTGAGAGGCTTTCCAGCTTTAGCAAAACAAACTTATTAGATGCGGCGGGCCGCGTCAAGATAATTGCTTGACAGCCTAGGAGGCGGCTGGTTGGCTGGCTTAAAACCTAGCGCGTGAAATGACGCTCCACGCTATTCAGCGCGCTTGATAGGATGACGAACCACAGTCTTAAGTTTCTCCGGTGCACATTTGCGTGGATCGGAGAGATAGATTTCGTGATGTAAACGGGAGTCCGAGAAGTCGGGGACATAGCCCTGTTCGGTCATGTATTCATGCATAGCGTTTACGGCCGCCGGTTCGTTGTCGTAGGGTCCGGTATGCATGCATTGAACGCAGAGACCCTCGTCAACTTTAAGCAGCTCGACGGCGGAAAAGTCCAGTTTCTTTTTGGTCGTGGCTTCCGCGACTGCCCAGTCAAAGTCATCTCGGGTGACGAAATCGGGCAGGCGGATGCACGAGATGAAGTTGAAATCGTCTTTGCGTACATAATCGATGTCGCCGCTCGGGGAGTCTTGCCACCAGAAACCTTCGAGCGGCGGTACCACAAAGTCGAAATAGCCCTCGATACTCCTTGAGCCTTTCTTTGACATCTTGACGGTATAGGCGATGCCGTAAAGCAGCGGCAGGGCGTTTTGATACTCGCCACCTTCGGTATTTGGGTCGCCCTTGCCGCGAACGGCAACGTAGCTCATAGGCGGGACAGTTACGATACTCGGCTTGCTTGCAGGTTTGTAGAGCTCCTTGCATTCCTTCTTAAAGTCGAACGCCATGTTGGCCGCCTTTCTGCGTATTGGCCTGCTTAGATAGCTGAATCATATCATAGAAACGAACAGCTGTTCGAATGATTTGGCTGACAGATTGAGATGCGTGCGTTGTGTTTGGCGGTCGGCCTGACCCAATCGATGATTTCTTTGCCTTCCCGGCGCTTCATCTATGGTTGCCGTTTCCCCATATAAAACCTGCCAAAATAAACCTGTCCCTTTTTGGCAGGCGGGAAATGGGTAATACTAAAGAGTTATCCGACCAGATGGGAATTGATCGATGGCCTATATCGAATTCAAAGACGTCATCAAAGCATATGGCGAGGGCGATGCCCGCATCCACGCGCTCGACGGCGCGAGCTTTACGGTCGAGCGCGGCGAGCTCGCCATCATTCTGGGTGCTTCGGGTGCCGGCAAGACCACGGCGCTCAACATTCTGGGCGGCATGGATACGGCGACCTCCGGTACCGTGACGGTGGACGGGCGCGACGTGAGCTCCGCCAACGAGGCTCAGCTCGTGGAATACCGCCGCGCCGACGTGGGCTTTGTCTTCCAGTTCTACAATCTGGTCCCCAACCTGACGGCGCTCGAAAACGTCGAGCTTGCGGCGCAAATCTGCCCCGATTCGCTCGATGCCGAGCAAACGCTTTGCCAGGTTGGCCTGGGTGAGCGCCTGGGCAACTTTCCGGCACAGCTTTCGGGCGGCGAGCAGCAGCGCGTGTCCATTGCCCGCGCACTGGCAAAGAACCCCAAGCTGCTTTTGTGCGACGAGCCCACGGGTGCACTTGACTATAAAACCGGCAAGCAGATCTTGCAGCTGCTGCAGGACACTTGCCGCAAGCAGGGCATTACGGTCATCATCATCACCCACAACTCCGCGCTGGCGCCCATGGCCGATCGCCTGATCCGCTTTAAGAACGGTCGCGTGGAGAGCGAGACGGTCCAGCAAAATCCCGTGCCTATCGAGACGATCGAGTGGTAGCGCCCATGGACCAAGACCGCCAAAACAGCCTACGCCGCGACGCGCAGAACACGGAGCGCGAGCAGGATTTTACGACCTACCGCACTGCCCAAAGCTCAAACGATATGGTGCCGACGGTTTTTCGCCGTGGCATCTACCGCACAATCCGAGGCAGTCTTAAGCGCTTTTTGTCAATCGTGGTCATCACCGCGCTTGGCGTGAGCGTGATGTGCGGCCTTAAGGCGGGTTGCGAGGACCTGTGTGATTCGGTTGATGCCTACTTCGACCAGCAAAATGTCTATGACATTAACGTGCAGTCGACCTATGGCCTGACTGACGATGATCTCGACGCCATACAAGAGGTCGATGGCGTCGAAACGGCCGAGGGCATCTACACCGAGACCGCCTACACCGCCGTGGGCACAACGCGCGAGCGCGTGGTCGTGCAGAGTCTCTCCAAGGAGAACATCGATCAGCCGGTGCTCGTGAACGGCGATTTGCCCGAGAGCGCCGATGAAGTCGCGGTGACTTCGAAGTTCCTGAAGGCATCGGGCAAGAAAATCGGCGATACGGTGAGTTTTGCCGCCAATGACGCGAGCTCGTCCAATCAAAGCGCCAAGGACCAGTTTGCCGCGGGCGATTACACCATTACGGCTGAGGTCCTCGACCCCACTGATGTAAGTTCTGACTCGACAGTCAACGCCTTTCGCGCTGCTTCGGCGGCGGACTATAAGTTCTATGTGAGCGAGGACGCCGCGACATCTTCTTCCTACTCCGCGGTCCACGTGATCGTCGAGGGAGCCAAGAGCCTCAACTCCTATTCGGATTCCTACGCGGCAAAGATCAATGAGGTCAAGGGCAATATCGAGAAGATCCGCGAGGAGCGTGAGAAGGCGCGCGCCCAGGAGCTGACGGTCGACACGCCGGCGAGCTTGGACGCGGCTGAGCGTCAGGCGAATATGCTCTTTGGGATTGAGCAGGACAACATCAACCGCATGGCCGAGGGCAGCGACGAGCGTGCGCAGGCGCAAGCCGACCTGGATCAGCGTCGCGCCGCCGCCGATCAACAGTTTGCCGATGCCCGCGCCGAGCTTTCCGATCTGGGCGAATGCACCTGGTACATCCAGGACCGCGGCAACATCGCAAGCTACTCGAGCGTGGAGAGCGACAGCTCGTCAATTGAGGCCATCGCCACGGTGTTCCCGTTCATCTTCTTTATCGTCGCCGTGCTCATCAGCCTTACCACCGCCACGCGTATGGTCGAGGAGGAGCGCACGCTCATCGGCCTGTATAAGGCACTCGGTTATTCGCGCGGACGCATCCTGTCCAAATACGTGGACTATGCGCTGTGGGCTTGTCTGATCGGCGGCGTGCTCGGCAACATCATCGGATTTGTGGGCCTGCCGCTGTTCCTGTTTACGGTGTTCGACGACATGTACTCACTGCCCCAGATGCTGCTTTCGTACGACATCGTGTCGTCGCTCGTGTCGGTGGCGCTGTTTGCCGTGGGCGTGGTGGGCGCCACGATTATCGCCTGCCGCCACGAGATGGCCGAGACCCCGGCCTCGCTTATGCGTCCCAAGGCCCCGCGCGCTGGCTCGCGCATCTTGCTCGAGCGCATCGGCTTTATCTGGCGCCGCATGGGCTTTTTGAACAAGGTCGCTGCACGCAACCTATTCCGCTATAAAAAGCGCGCCTTTATGACCATCTTTGGCATCGCGGGTTGCACCGCGCTTGTGATCTGCGGTATGGGTATTCGCGACACGTCGGTCGCGCTTTCGCCCAAGCAGTACGGCCACATCACACGCTACGATCTGCTGGCGGTCGCCAATCCCGACGATTTTTCGCAGACGTGCGCGGCATTGGATGAGCGCAGCGCGGCCAATGATTCCAACGTGACCGTGACTTCGACGCTGCCGATTATGACCGACAACGTCACCTTTACATTCGGCGGAAAGAGCGAGACCGTGCAGCTGATTGTGGTGCCCGATGACCGCACGAACGACCTGGACGACTACGTGCGTCTCGAGGATGAGTCCAAAGAGCCACTGTCTTTGCGTGACGGAGACGTGTATCTGAGCAAGAGTTCACAGCTGGTTCTTGGGATTCAGCCGGGCGACACGGCGCAGGTCCAGGATTCGTCGCTCAACGTCGCCAAGGTCAAAGTCAGCGACATCTCGCTCAACTATTTGGGCAACACGCTCTATATGACGCAGGGCACCTATGAGCGCGCGTTCGGCCGAAGCGCGCGTCTTAACGGCATCTTTGTGCTGCTTAAGGGCTCGTCGGCCGACCAGATTGCGTTTAGCAAGAATCTTAAGAGTGACGGTTGGCTCACCATCTCGAGCACGGCCGAACATTGGCAGAACTACGAGGCGAACTTCACTATCATCAATTCCGTCGTGGTGCTCGTGACCTTTATGGCGGCGTGCCTGTCGTTTGTGGTGGTGTTTACGTTGTCCAACACGAATATCTCCGAGCGCGAGCGCGAGCTGGCGACCATCAAGGTGCTGGGCTTCCGCCGTGGCGAGGTACACCATTACGTCAACAAGGAGACGTTGATCCTCACGGCGATTGGCACCGCACTGGGCGTGCCGCTGGGTGGCCTGCTTGCCGAGAGCTTTACGTACATCCTGCAGATGCCGTCGCTGTACTTTGACGTCGAAGTCGAGCCGCTGAGCTACGTGCTTGCCGTGGTGCTTTCCTTCGGCTTTACGTTTATCGTCAACCTCGCCACCAACCGTACCCTCAATAAGATCGACATGGTCGGCGCCCTCAAGAGCGCCGAGTAACCTGCCAAAAAGGACAGGTTTATTTTGGCAGGTTTTATCTGGGCAAATGCCGGGCACCTACGGGCGACCCGGCGTTTGTTGCTTTGATATGCTTTGCTATCTTCTGCTCGCAGGGGTGGATGAGAGACTCTCTTTAGCCTTCGAGATTGGGCTTGAATGGGCCGTATGCCACAAAACGGGCCTATCTACTACGTTTGCTGCCACACCCTCGACCATGACAAAGATTATGAAATTAAAACCGACGCTCCTATAAGTTGTCAAGAGGCAGTTTGCGGGAGCGCTCTCTCCAATTCGCACAGGAGCTCGTAATACCTCCTCTCCAGTTTCGTCGACCGCCGTTTCCCCCGTTCCAAGTGCCCGAGTGTGGCTGCGGA
>JAXJMO010000061.1:0-23545 GCA_036313175.1 Collinsella sp.
CTTCGCCGAGCCCGCGGACAGGCCGGCCCCGACAGAGGGGAGGCGCCGCGCGCTCGGGCGGCGCGCCAGGGAGATAGTGGACGAGATAGTCGAGAGGCGCGGCCTCAAGAAGGAGTAACATCGGGGCTTGCAGCGACGGACCTCAGGACACTCTTACACCACGTCTGCGCGCGCGACCCGCAGGTTGTCCTGCGTCCCCGTTCTCGGGCGTTATTCGTTCCCTGCAGCAGAATTTACGCCGCCTCGTCGAATTGCGAGTTATATAGGTCGGCGTAGAAGCCGCCCTGGGCGAGCAACTCGTCGTGCGTGCCCTTCTCGACGATATCGCCGTCGCGAATCACCAAGATCACGTCGGCGTTGCGGATCGTGGACAGGCGGTGTGCGATGACAAAGCTGGTACGGCCCTGCATCAGCGCATCCATGGCGCGCTGAATAAGCTCCTCGGTGCGGGTATCGACGTTGGAAGTCGCCTCGTCCAGAATCAGTGCCGGGCGGTCGGCCAAAATGGCGCGGGCGATGGTCACGAGCTGGCGCTGGCCCTGTGAGAGGTTAGTGCCCTCCTCGTTGATCATAAAGTCGTAACCGCCGGCGAGCGTATGGATAAAGTGGTCGCAGCGTGCGGCGCGTGCGGCGGCCTCGACCTCGGCGTCGGTCGCATCGGGGCGTCCGTAGCGGATGTTCTCGCGGATGGTGCCGTTAAACAGCCAGGTGTCCTGCAGCACCATGGCAAACTCGCCGCGCAGCGCCGCGCGGTCCCAGTCGCGCACGTCGACGCCCTCGACGCGCAGCGAACCGCCGTCCACGTCGTAGAAGCGCTGCAGCAGCTTAATGAGCGTGGTCTTGCCGGCGCCGGTGGGGCCGACGATGGCGATGGTCTGGCCGGGCTGCGCCTCGCAGCTAAAGTCGTGGATGATGGTCTTGTCGGGCGTGTAGCCAAACTTGACGTGGTCAAACTCCACGTGGCCGGGGCGCTTCTCGGGAATCTGCGCGTCAGCTTTCTGTTCCTCCTCGGGCGCGGCCAGGAACTCAAACACGCGCTCGGTGGCGGCGGCCATCGACTGCATCGTATTGCTCACGTTGCCCAGCTGCTGCACCGGCTGCGTAAAGTTGCGAACGTACTGGATAAAGCTCTGGATGTCGCCGGGCGTGGCATTGCCGGTCAGCGCGAGCTGCGCGCCTACCACGACGACGCCCACGTAGCCCATGTTGCCCACCAAGCTCATAAGCGGCATCATCAGGCCCGACAGGAACTGCGAGCGCCAGCCACTAATAAAGAGGCGGTCGTTTTGACGGTCGAACTCCTCGATTGAGGCCTCGGCGCGGTCGAACACCTGGATGACGTTCTGGCCGGCAAAGTCCTCCTCGATAATGCCGTTGACGGCGCCCAGGACTTGCTGTTGCTCGCGGAAGTACGGTTGCGAGAAGTGAATCATCACGGTCAGGATAATCGCGGCGGCCGGCAGCGTGAGCACGGTGACGCCGGTGAGCGGCAGGCTGATCGACAGCATCATGACGAGCACGCCGATAATCTGCGTCACCGACGTGATGAGCTGCGTCACGCTCTGGTTGAGCGACTGGCCGAGCGTATCGACGTCGTTGGTGATGCGACTGAGCACGTCGCCCTTGCTGTGTCCGTTAAAGTAGCTCATCGGAACGACGGCGATCTTGGCGGCGATCTCCTTGCGCATGCGATAGCAGATCTTTTGCGTGACGCCGGTCATGAGCCAGCCCTGGATGAGGCTGCAGACAGAGCTCGCCAGATACAGGCAGAGCAAAAAGCCGAGCGTCTTGGCAATCCAGGCAAAGTCGACATCGCCGGTGCCGTTGACCTTGGCAACTAAGCCCTCGAACAGTTTGGTGGTAACCTGACCGAGCACCTTGGGCCCCACAATGTTAAAGATGACCGAGCACACGGCAAAGGCGACGGCGGCAAACACGGCAATCTTGTGCTGGCCGATATAGCCGAGCAGCTGCCTCATGGTGCCCTTAAAGTCCTTGGCCTTTTCGCCACGACGCATGCCGCCCATGCGGCCCATGGGACCACGCTGGCGGGTGGGCTTGGGAATCTGAGTCTTGGTCTCGTCTGCCATTAGCGCTCGCCTCCTTCCATGACGGCTGCAATTTCTTTTTGGGTAAGCCCCAGCTCCTCGGCGGAAAGCTGCGACTGTGCGATCTCCAGGTACGCCGGGCAGCTGCGTAGCAGCTCCTCGTGCGTGCCGGTGCCCACTACGTGGCCGTCATCGAGCACGATGATCTGGTCGGCGTGCATGATGGTCGCGATGCGCTGGGCCACGACCACGAGTGCGGCGTCGGTAACGTTTTTGGCCAGCTCCTCGCGCAGGCGCGCGTCGGTCTTGTAGTCGAGGGCGCTAAACGAGTCATCGAACACCACGACCTCGGGCTTTTTGGCCAATGCGCGGGCGATGGCCAAGCGCTGGCGCTGACCGCCCGAGACATTGGAGCCTCCCTGGCTGATGGGGGAGTCGTAGCCGCCCTCGCGCTCGGCGATAAAGTCCTCGGCTTGTGCGATGCGCGCTGCTTGGTGCATGTCATCATCGCTCACCATGTCGCCGGCAAACTTGAGGTTGCTCTCGACAGTGCCCGAGAACAGGCGCCCCTGCTGCGGGATGTAACCAATGCGGCGACGCAGCTCGGAGAGAGTCATGTCACGCACGTCGACGCCGTCAAGCGAAATGCTGCCGCCTGTGACGTCGTACAGGCGCGGAATCAGCTGCACGAGCGTGGACTTGCCCGAGCCCGTGGAGCCGATGATGCCGAGCATCTGACCGGCATGTGTGGTGAAGTTCACGCCGCTGATGACATCGGCGCGGGCATCGGGGTACTGGAAGCTCACGTCGCGGAAGGTGAGCTCACCGCGCGGCGCGCTGGCTGCGGGCAGTTTGGGCGAGGCAGGGTCGTTGATGCTCGTGGGGCAGGTGATGACCTCTTCCACGCGCTCGGCTGCGACCTCGGCACGGGGCAGGATGACCGAAACCATGGTGAGGATCATAAACGCCATGACGATCTGCATGGTGTAGGAGATAAACGCCATCATGTTGCCGACCTGCATCACGCCGTCGGACACGCCCTGCGCGCCAAACCACACGATGAGCACGGTGATGCAGTTCATGACGAGCATCATGAGTGGCATCATAAAGCTCATAGCGCGGTTGGTGTAGAGCTGCGTGGTCATCAGGTCGAGCGAAGCCTTGTCAAAACGCTCGAGCTCATGCTCCTCGCGGTTGAATGAGCGGATGGGCATAAGGCCGTCGAGCAGCTCGCGGGCGGTAAGGTTCACGCGGTCCACAAAGCTCTGCATCTTTTTGAACTTGGGCATGGTGAGGCCCATAAGCACGCCGACGACGGCCGAGACGGCGATGATGGCCACGGCGATGGTCCACTCCAGGCCGGTGTGGTTGGCCAGGACGCGCATGACGGCGACGATGCCCATGACGGGGGCCATCAGGCACATGCGGATAAACAGGGTTGCGGCCATCTGGATCTGCTGAATGTCGTTGGTGCAGCGGGTAATGAGCGAGGCCTGGCTAAACTTGCCCACTTCGGCCGGCGAGAAGTGCATAACCTTGTTGAAGGTCTCGCGACGCAGGTCGCGGGCGATGGAGCAGGCGGTGCGCGAAGCCACGGCACCGGTCAGGATGGTGGCGACGAGCGACACCAGGCACAGCCCAAACATAGTGGTCGCCATGCGGCTCAGGTAGGCGTTCTGCACATCGGCGGGGTCGATGCCCTGTGCCTTGTACTCGTCCTGTACATAGCTCACGGCGCGTTGGGTCACGATGGAGCCCGACATGGAACCCATTTTGTCCGCCATATCGTTGGCGCCCTCGACGAGCTTGCCCTGATCGATAAGACCGCCTTCAACGCCTAGGCGCAGGCTCTTCATGGTGATCTTGCCGCCGTCGGCGTCGATCTGCTTTTGCATGCTCTGCGCCGCTGCGGCCTTCTGCTGCATCTCGACGAGCTGCTCGGGCGTCATTGCCGCCATCTGCTCGGGGGTGGGCATGGCCTGAGCGCCGCTGTTGTCTTTCTCACCGGACGTGCCCATCATGTCGCCCATGGAGTCGGCATCGATGCCCTGGTTGAACGAAAGGACGACGGTCTCAGGCAGGCTCATGATGTCGGCAATCTTGCCGCCGTCGGCGCGCTCCTCCTCGGTGCCCTTGTACGTTCGAATGCCGTTTTTGTCAGCCTTGCTAAACACGGCCTCCACAGCCTTGGCGTCCTTGGCGCTCATAAAGAGTTCGAGGTCGTCGAGCGATTCGGCGCGGATGGTGTCGGGTACGGGCGAGGCGATACCGCCTTGCTGCACGCCCACGTCGACGATATCGCTCATATAGGTAGGCAGTGCCAGGTCGGCGTTGCAGCTGATTACGATGAGTACGATAGCTGTGAACAGTGCCAGGATATGCTTTTTAAAGAGCTTGAGAATCCTCACTCGGCATCTCTCCTTTCTTGATTGCGGTCGATAATTTCGTTGGCACGTCTAAGAAGGCGCACCATCTCTTGGGTATCTGTTTCGCCGAGCTGCTCGAGGAAAGCCGCGGTGCGGTCCTCGAATTCCCGGCGTTTGATTTCGAGATCCTGGAATCCCTTGTCGGTCACTATGACGTGTACGCGACGACGGTCGGTCTTTGAGTGCTCACGCTCAACCCAACCCTTGGCTTCGAGAGCGCGTAGGATATTGGCGATGCGGGCGTTCGAGACCCAGGCGCGATCGGCGAGTTCGCTCGGCGTGAGCGAACCGCCAGCGAGCATAAGGGCGCGCATGACAGCCATCTCGCCGCTGAGAGCTTTGTCCACAAAGCGCGAAACGCGCTGGTGAATGCCGCCAAACTCGGTAAGGAGCTGACTCCCAAGCTCATGGAAATCGGTATCTTCCACCGAAAACCCCTAACACTAGAAACTATTTTCGGTGAAAGATGATACCCCCATACGCGGGCCTCATACAGTGGGCAATATAAAGAGCGCATAAAGACTTAAAATCATTCAATTGCTGAAGCGTTTTAAAGAACTATCATGCACGCGGTTAGGCGAGGGGTTGTCACCACCATGACGACTGGGACTCATATAATCGCCACGTGCGATGCTCCAACTTCCCGCAAGGAGACACCTGAATCAAGGGGGATGGAGTCATGGCATTTGACTTCACGGGCAAGACCGCGATCGTTACCGGTGGCACTCAGGGCATTGGCCTCGAGATTGCCAAGGGTATCGTTGCGGGCGGCGGACACGTCGCGCTCATCGCAAGGAACGCTGCTAAGGGCGAGGCCGCTGTGGCCGAGCTTGGCGAGGGCAACAAGTTCTATCAGCTCGATGTCGCCGATGCACCCAAGGCGCGCGAGACCGTCGAGCAGATTTTCACCGATCTGCCGCAGACCAACATCCTGATTAACTGCGCTGGCGTCATCAGCACCAAGAAGTTCGACGAGATCGATGACACCGAGTGGCGCCGTACCATCGACATCAACCTCAACGGTACCTTCACTATGATGAACGCCGTGTATCCGCACTTTAAGGCGGCCCATGCCGGCACTATCGTCAACGTGAGCTCTGTTGCTGGCAAGATCGGCGGCGGCCTGCTCGGCACCGCGGCTTACGCGAGCTCCAAGGCCGGTGTTAACGGTCTAACCAAGGCAGTCGCCAAGGAAGGCGGCAAGTTTGGCGTTCGCTGCAACGCTGTATGCCCGTCGCTCACGCTTACCGATATGACCTCGATCCTCTCTGACGAGAACTCTCAGCGCATCATCAACGGTATTCCTCTGGGCCGCGCCGCCCAGGCCAGCGAGCCTGCGCAGATGGTGCTGTTCTTCGCTTCCGACCTCGCCAGCTTCGTGAACGGCGAGATCGGTGACTGCGACGGTGGCATCGTTCTGGACGGGTAATACTCCGCGACGATTATTCGGCGACGGCTCCTGCGACTCGGGACCGTCGCCTTCTTTCTGATATAGGCGCATGCGGCTACGATTCGCATGCATCCAAAGGAGATATATATGAGTGAATCGACTGCGGTGGAGGCGCCGGCGGCAAAGGAGCCGTTCTTTAAGATGTCCTCCATCCCGGGCGCCAATATCTTGGTGCCGCTTCTGTTGGGCTGTCTGCTCAACACGCTATTCCCCGACCTGTTCAAAACGCTCGGCAGCTTTACGCTTGGCATGACCCAGCAGGGCGCTGGCCCGCTCGTGGGCGCTTTTTTGCTCATCGTCGGTACGACGATTTCGTTTAAGAGCGCTCCTGCCGCCGCTGCCCGCGGCGCCATCATCATCGCCGTCAAGCAGATCGTGGTCGTTGCCATGTCGCTGCTCATCCTTTATGTGTTCAACGACAACTTGTTTGGCATCTCTGCCATGGTGATGCTGGCGGCTTGCACCGGCGCCAACAACGCTATGTACGCTGGGCTGATGGGTACCATGGGCAACGAGGCTGAGCGTGGCGCTGTCGCCATCACCACGCTGGTTGTCGGCCCTCCGGTCACGATGATCGTGCTCGGCGCTGCCGGCCAGGCCCCGATCGGCTGGTCGCTCGTGGGCGCCATACTGCCGATCGTCGTCGGCATTATTCTGGGTAACCTGTTCCCCAGCTTTAAGAAGATGATGGCACCGGCACTTTCCGCCATCATCGTGCTCGTCTTCTTTGCCATGGGCTCGACCATGACTTTTGGCCAGCTTATCAACGGCGGTCTTCCCGGCATCCTGCTCGGCGTGATCTGCTCGGTGATCTTTGCAATTCCCGTCATCGCGGTCGATAAGCTCACGGGTGGTACGGGTGTCGCAGGTGCGGCCATTTCGAGCTGCGCCGGAGCCAATGTGGCCACGCCTGCTGCCATGGCAAGCGTCAACGGGGCCATGTACGGCGGTGCGGTGCTCGCGACGGCTACGGCACAGGTTGCTGCCTGCGCAATCGTTACGGCTATTTTGACCCCGCTGGTCACCAGCTGGTGCTACAAGCATTTTGAGGGCCAGGGCAACGGCGATAGCAAGGCAACGACCGACAAGGCCGCCGCAGCCGCCTAATGCCAAGCGGTAATCAAAGCTAAAAACTAGCTACACCACAGGGCGGCCACGGGGGATCCCGTGGCCGCCCTGCAGTTTCTGTAGGGTCTCTGGGACACTTTACCCTGCTAAAGCTGGCATAACAGCTAGAGCGAAGGTCGTACAAAGGCAAGGAAAAATACCAAACAAATCGGTGAACGGTAGTTGTTTGCGCTCGCATTTCCTGCGGGTTTGTAAAAAACGCCATTATGATATAAAAAAAGAAACATATAATAGCTCAGATGGAGAGGGCCGCTATGTTATCCTTCTCAGACGGGTGAAATCTTGGGTTTTGGGTTGTAGTTCCAAGGTGGACAGACGTTTTCCCTGCACCAACGTGTGGTGAAGAACGGAAGAAGCCGGTAGTGCAAGCCGAACATTCAAGAATTCAATAAGCAGCGGTGTGAGAGAGCGCCGCATTACACGTAACTAGGAGCGTGGTTACACAATGCAGGAGGCATGGGAAGGCTTCAAGGAAGGCATTTGGACGGGAGAGGTTGACGTCCGAGACTTCATCCAGAAGAACTACACCCCCTACGAGGGCGACGAGTCGTTCCTCGCCGGCCCGACTGAGCGTACCAAGGAGCTGTGGGGCGAGGTTCTCGACCTGCTGCTTAAGGAGCGCGAGCAGGGCGGTGTCCTCGATATGGACACCAAGACCGTCACGGGTATCGTGAGCCACCCCGCTGGCTACATCGATAACGCCCACCGCGAGAAGGAGACCATCGTCGGCCTCCAGACCGACAAGCCGCTCAAGCGCGCGCTGCACGTCAACGGCGGTATCCGCATCGCTTGCCAGGCTGCCAGCCAGCACGGCTATAAGGTCGATGAGAACGTTGTCGAGCGCTACACCTTCGAGCGCAAGACCCACAACGCTGGCGTCTTCGATGTCTACACCCCCGAGATGCGCGCTTGCCGCTCGGCTCACATCATCACCGGTCTGCCCGATGGCTATGGCCGCGGCCGCATCATCGGCGACTACCGTCGTGTTGCCCTGTACGGCGTCGACTACCTGATCAAGGACAAGGAGGCCCAGAAGGCTTCTACCCCGACGGTCATGACCGCCGACAACATCCGCGATCGCGAGGAGCTGCAGGAGCAGATCCGCGCCCTCGGCGAGCTCAAGATGATGGCCGAGACCTATGGTTTCGACATTTCTGACCCTGCTACCAACACGCAGGAGGCCATCCAGTGGATGTACTTCGCCTACCTCGCTGCCGTTAAGGAGCAGAACGGCGCCGCTATGTCCATCGGCCGTACCTCTACGTTCATCGACATCTACGCTGAGCGCGACCTTGCCAACGGTACCTTCACCGAGGAGCAGATCCAGGAGTTCGTGGATCACTTCATCATGAAGCTCCGCATGGTCAAGTTTGCCCGTACCCCCGAGTACCAGGCCCTGTTTACCGGCGACCCGCAGTGGGTCACCGAGTCCATCGGCGGCATGGGTGTCGACGGCCGTACGCTCGTTACCAAGATGAGCTATCGCTACCTGCACACGCTCGAGAACATGGGCACCAGCCCCGAGCCCAACATGACCGTTCTGTGGTCGACCCGTCTGCCCGAGAACTTCAAGAAGTTCTGCGCCAAGACTTCTGTCGCCAGCTCCTCGATCCAGTACGAGAACGACGACCTCATGCGCGTCTATCATGGCGACGACTACGGTATTGCCTGCTGCGTGTCCTCCATGCGCATCGGCAAGGAGATGCAGTTCTTCGGCGCCCGTGCCAACCTGGCCAAGTGCCTGCTGTACGCACTCAACGGCGGCGTCGACGAGGTCTCCAAGAAGCAGGTCGGCCCCAAGTATCGCGCCGTCGAGGGCGATACCCTCGATTACGACGACGTTGTGGCCAAGTACAACGACATGATGAAGTGGCTCGCCGGCGTGTACGTCAACTCGCTGAACATCATTCACTACATGCACGACAAGTATTGCTACGAGCGCATCCAGATGGCTCTGCATGACAAGCACGTGCACCGCTGGTTCGCTACGGGCATCGCTGGCCTTTCCGTCGTGGCTGACTCCCTGTCCGCCATCAAGTACGCCAAGGTCCACCCTGTCCGTGATGAGAACGGCATCATCGTCGACTTCGAGACCGAGGGCGAGTTCCCCAAGTACGGTAACGACGACGACCGCGTCGACCAGATCGCTCACGACGTTGTGCACCAGTTCATGGAGTACATCCGCATGAACGACACCTACCGCAACTCCGTGCCCACGACCTCGGTTCTGACCATTACTTCCAACGTCGTGTACGGCAAGAAGACCGGCTCCACCCCCGACGGCCGCAAGGCTGGCCAGCCGTTCGCCCCGGGTGCTAACCCCATGCACAAGCGCGATAGCCACGGCGCCATCGCTTCGCTGTCTTCGGTTTCCAAGCTCCCGTTCCGCGATGCTCAGGACGGCATTTCCAACACCTTCTCCATCATCCCGAGTGCGCTCGGCAAGGAGGACCAGGTGTTCTTTGGCGATATCGACCTTGATCAGCTGGGCGAGTAACTATTGTTAGTGCTATACTAACAATAACGATTACTGATTAGCGCGCCGGTTTCGGCCGGCGCCTATCAATCGAAGGAGACACATTATGAAGGTTTCTGAAGTTTCCGAGACTCAGGCCGATAACCTGGTCCACATGCTCGACGCTTACGCCGAGAAGGGTGGCCACCACCTGAACATCAACGTCTTCAACCGTGAGACGCTGCTCGACGCTCAGGCTCACCCCGAGAAGTACCCGCAGCTGACCATCCGCGTTTCCGGCTATGCCGTGAACTTCCACACGCTCACCAAGGAGCAGCAGGACGAGGTCATTGCGCGTACCTTCCACAACAAGTTCTAAAGGGGTTTAACTCCCGCAGGATCGCCGGGCCGTCTTGGGTTACTTTCCAAAACGTCCTCGGACATGCAAAGGGCTCCGCTGCGCGCTTCGCGCGGCGGAGCCCTTTGCGTCCTGCGGGACGTTTTGGAAAATAACCCAAAACCGGCCATGTGGGGTCCTTTGGAGTCACCCTTTAGGCGGAACTCTCCTAATTATTTGGATGAGTCGTTTACTTACTTGTACTGTTACCGTCTTCCCGCTCTTGTTGGGGTATGCTTTGTTCGTATGTAAACGTATGACATGTTGATGGGGGAGGGTGCTATGGCTCGCGAGAGTGCTCGTTCTAAGGATACGGCTAAGCCTGGCATCAAGGAAGTTGCGGCGGTGGCGGGGGTTTCGCCTACTACGGTATCTCGCGTGCTTAATAATCGCGGCTATATTAGCCAAGAGACCCGCGATAAGGTCCATGCCGCGATGAAGCGCATCAACTATACGCCCAACGATATCGCCCGTGCCATGCTCAACGGTCGCCTGAATCTTATCGGTATGATCGTCCCCTATGTCAGCAGTCCGTTTCATGCCCAAGTGGTTCAAGTCATTGAGCATACCCTGGCCGAAAACGGTTTTAAGATGCTGCTGTGCAATAGCGCCAATCGACCCGAGCTTGAGCGCTCTTATATCGACATGCTTCGACGCAATATGGTTGATGGCGTCATCGTCAACTCGCTTAATATCGGTGCCGAGGCGTATGCCGAGATGGGCTTGAGTCTGGTTGGTATCGACTGCGACCTTGGCGAAGCCTCTGTTCAGATTGCGAGCGACAGCTATAGCATCGGCGAACTTGCCACGCGTCGCCTGATCGATGACGGATGTTCACGCATCCTGTGCCTGCGCAGCAATAGCCGCATGCGCATGCCTGCCAATAAGCGTACCGATGCCTACCTCGATGTTGTTGAGCAGGCCGGTTTGCCCGCGCTTGTCCGTGAGGTTGAGTTCGTTAAGCCCGACGACGAAAAGAGCGCGGTCGTTGCGAAGATCCTCGATGAGAACCCCGATATTGACGGCATCTTTGCGGGAGACGACACGATGGCGGCTATCTGTCTTAACGTGATGAAGCAGCGCGGCTTGAGCGCTCCGGGCGATATTAAGGTCGTGGGCGCGGATGGTGCCCGCCGCACTATGACGTTTATGCCTGACTTAACAACCGTACGCCAAGATATCGATCGCATCGGAGAGCTCGCGGCGCAATCCATCATTGCTCTTATTAACGGCGAAAAGCCCGAATCGAATATCAAGCTCCCCGTTGAACTCATTGAGGGTAAAACCGCGTAGTTCATCCCGTGCCAAAAGAATTCCTCAAACACCTCTGATGACCGTTCGCCGGCATATGTCAACCGTTTGCCGACGACTGGAACTGCGAAAAGACGTATTGGTGTGAAAACGTTTGACATATGAAAACGATTGACATATCTTGCAGTTGTACCGAGTTAGTATCTCGTGAGAAAGGAAGTCTCGGATGCACAAGGTGTATTACCAGCCTGAGGGAATTTGGGTAGGCGACATCATGCCGTACGGCGAGGACGGCACGTTCTATCTCTATCATCAGCGTGACACGCGAAACCCCGGACCTTTCGGAGAGCCGTTTGGCTGGGCACTCGCGACAACCAAGGACTTCGTCAATTACAAAGACTTTGGCGAGAGCCTTGAGCGTGGCGGCGACGAGGAAGTCGACCAGTATGTTTATGCCGGCACGGTGTTTAAGGTGGGCGACAAGTACCATGCGCTCTACACTGGTTGCAATCGCGATAAGGTCAAGGCACGCTTGATGAAGCAGGTTCTTCTTCACGCAACGAGTGACGACGCCGTCAAGTGGGAGAAGAACATCGCCGAGACGCTGCTTCCGCCCCAGGAGGGTTACGATGACCGCAACTGGCGCGATCCCTTTGTGCTTTGGGATGAGGAGAACGAAGAGTACATGCTCATCCTCGGCACGCGTGTGGGCGAGGACAAGCGTCTGATGACCGGTCGTCTGGTCAAGTTCACCTCCAAGGACCTGGATACCTGGGAGTTCCAGGGCGACTGGTGGAATCCGGGCCTGTACACCATGTTCGAGATGCCTGATCTCTTTAAGATGGGCGACTGGTGGTATCTGGTGTTCTCCGAGTACAGTGATGGCAACAAGACCCGTTACCGCATGTCTCGCTCTATCAACGGTCCTTGGATCACTCCTGCGGACGATTCCTTCGATGGCCGCGCGTACTATGCCGCGCGTACCGCATTTGATGGTGAGCGCCGCGTTCTCTTTGGTTGGGTTCCTACGCGTGACGAGGGCGGCGACCCCAGCTCTTACCTATGGGGTGGCACCTTTATGCCCCTCGAGATCGTTCAGCGTGCCGACGGAACGCTCGGCACCAAGCTCCCCGACAGCATGCTTGGCGCCTTTGGCGAGGCTAAGGCAGTCGAGACCTTTGAGCTTTCCTGCGAGTCGGGCAAGGTCGAGCAGGTGCTCGCCGCGGATGCCGGCTCCACCTACTTGCTCGATACCGACATTGAGCTCGGCGGTAACGCTGCCGGCTTCTCGGTCAAGTTCGCCGAGGACGCCGAGACCGGTCTTGCCTATGAGTTCCGCGCCAACCTGCGCGAGGGCAAGCTCGAGTTCACGCCGGCTCCCCAGTACCCGTGGTTCCAGGTCAACAACATGGGCCTCGAGCGTCCGTTGTTCTTTAAGGGCGAGGGCACTCATCATGTGCGCCTGGTCGTTGACGACGATATCGCGACCATCTTTGTCGATGATGTTGCGCTTAACGCTCGATTCTGCAATAAGCAGGGCCAGGGTGTGGCGCTGACGGTCACCGACGGTACGCTTAAGTGCGCAAATGCAACGATCGCGTCTCTGTAATGGCATCAAAACGTCTTATGATTTCGTAAAGGAATGGAGAGGAACATGGACTACAAAGTAGTGTCTCAGCAAGTCGTCGATAACGTCGGCGGTCTGGAGAACATCGAGGGCGCCACGCATTGCGTTACGCGTCTGCGTCTGGTGCTCAAGGATACGAGCAAGTACAACAAGGCCGAGCTCGAGAACATCGATGGCGTCAAGGGCGTGCTGTACAACAGCGGCCAGCTCATGATCATCTTCGGTACCGGTACCGTCAACAAGGTTTACGATGAGTTTATGGCTCTGACGGGCGTTAAGGAGATTAGCGCTTCCGAGGTCAAGGGCGCCGAGGCGGACAAGAAGGGCAAGTTCTTCTCGGTCCTCAAGGTATTCTCGGACATCTTTATCCCCATCATTCCCGCTTTCGTCGGCGCTGCTATCATCATCGGCCTTAAGTCGCTGATTGTTGCCAACGGCCTCTTTGGCATGGAGGGCAGCCTCGCCGATCACAGCGAGTTCCTCAAGAACCTCGCAAGCTTCTTTGCCATTATCGCCACCACCTTCGACTACCTACCTGTCCTGGTTATGTACAGCGCGGTCAAGCGTTTTGGCGGTAACCCGATCCTGGGCATCCTCGTCGGTATCGTCATGGTTCACCCGAGCCTTATGAACCGTAACACGTTCGTTATGGACCCGACGGGTGCTGAGTACTGGAACTTCGGTCCGCTCTCCATTCCCATGGTTGCTTTCCAGGGCGGCGTGTTCCCTGCAATCCTGACTGCCTGGTTTATGGCCAAGGTCGAGAAGATTGCCCAGAAGTACATCCCCGAGGTCGTTTCGTTCGTCTTTGTCCCGACCGTTACCCTGATTCTTGCTAACGTCGCCCTGTTCACCGTGTTCGGCCCGCTCGGCAACCTGATCGGCGACGTCCTCGCCGGCGTAATCGATATCCTGTACAACAGGATGGGCGTCTTCGGTGCCTTTGTCTTTGCCGCATTCCTGCAGCCGCTCGTCGTTACCGGTACGCATCAGTTCATCCAGGGTATCGAGGCAAACCTCGTTGCCACGACTGGCTTCAACTACATCCAGGCAATCTGGTCGGTTTCCATCATCGCCCAGGGCGGCGGCGCCATCGGCATGTACCTCATTCACAAGAAGCATTCCAAAGAGCGCAACATCTGCATGTCGTCCTTTATCCCGACGCTGGTCGGTATCTCCGAGCCCGCAATCTTTGCTGCAAACATGCGCTACTCGATCATCCCGTTCATCTGCGCTTGCATCGGTGCAGGCTGCGGCGGTGCCTTCGTGAAGCTCTTTGAGGTGCGCGCCATCGGTCAGGGTCTGACCGGCGTGCTTGGCCTGCTCATCGTTACGCCCGAGACGCTCGTGTGGTATGTGGCTGGCAATCTCATCGCCTTCATCGTGCCGATCGTCTTGATCTTTGCCTACAACAAGGCAAAGGGCGTGCCGACCACCGATGAAGAGGGCGCTGGCGCTGGCTTCGACGTTAGCTTCTAGTTGAGCCGTTCAGCGTAATGTGCGGATAAGTCCATTTGGGGAAGGGCGTTCGGCTCGTGTGAGTCGAGCGTCCTTTCCCATAGACGAGAAAGTCAACGGCGATGTTTAATCAAAAAAATAAGGTGACATGCGCGGACTATGAGCAGTGGCGTGCCGGACAGGATGAGACGGTGGCTCGCATCGCATCCGACCCCGATAGGCTTTTGTTCCATGTGGAGCCTGAGCTTGGCTGGCTCAACGACCCCAATGGTTTGGTTCAGATTGGTGATACGTATCACATCTATCATCAATACGATCCGTTCGATGCTGCGCATGGCGGTTCAGTGCTTTGGAACCATCTGACGACAAAGGATTTTGTGACGTACGAGAATCACGGCCCCGTGCTGTTCCCCGATTCCGATTTGGATTCGAGTGGAGCGTATTCTGGTTCTGCCTTTGTACGTGATGGCAAGATTCACTACTTCTATACCGGCAACGTTAAACATTTTGACCGTGATGATTACGACTACGTGTTGACGGGCCGTGAGCAAAACCAAATTCATATGGTTGCCGAGAATCCCGACGAATTGGGCGAGAAGCGCATAGCTGTTGGGCCGGTCGATTACCCCGACGATATCGGTACGCACGTGCGCGACCCCAAGATCCTTGAACACGACGGTATCTACTACATGGTTCTCGGCGCTCGTACGAAAGACGATCGCGGGTGCGTGCTTGTCTATACCTCGCGTGATCTAGAGGACTGGGGCTATGCGACGCGCATTGAGCTGGGCGAGAAGTTTGGCTTTATGTGGGAGTGTCCTGATCTGTTTGAGCTCGATGGCGAGCTTATTCTCGTTTGCTGTCCGCAGGGCGTGCCCGCCGATGGCTGGCGTTACCGCAATCCGCATCAGTGCGTGTGGTTCTCCATCGAGGCCGATTGGGGGGCGCCGAGCTTTAAGATCGTCGGCCAGGGCATGCCTCCGATGGTTGATGCCGGTTTTGATTTCTATGCCCCGCAGTCCTTTGAGGACGTTGCGGGTCGGCGTTTGATGATCGGATGGTCGGGTTGCCCCGATGCGAAGGCGGAAAGCCCGACGGTGGCGCGCGGGTGGCAGTGCGCGTTGACGGTGCCGAGAGAGTTGAGCATGCGCGGCGGCAAGCTCTGCCAGCAACCGGCGCACGAGATTGAGAGAATGCGCGGCAATTGCGTTCGTGCTGTAGGCGGTGAAACCGTTGAGGAGCCGGGTCGCCTGTTTGATCTTGTGGTTTCCTGTGAGGGAGCCAAGATGGTCGAGCTCGAAATCCGCAAGGGTGTCTTTGTACGCTATACGGACGGGATGCTTACCCTCGACATGGGTGACGAAGGCTATGGGCGCAACCAGAGGTCGATCGAGCTCAGCGAGCTTCGCGATTTGCGCGTGCTTTCGGACACTACGATGGTCGAGATTTTTGCCAACGGTGGCGAGGCAGCACTTACGAGCCGTACCTATTCGTCGGCGGTTCCGGCGATGGCGCTGCACGCCGAGGGTGCGGCGTCGATGGATTTCTACCGCCTCGCGCATTAACCGTGCATGGAGCACGATTGGACTTGTTGGGCGGAATGTGTCGCAGTTGCCGCGGCCAGCTACCGCTTATCGCGTATAGCGACCGTTTGCGGAATAAGTAACACTCCTTAATAAACCGTGTAGAATCTCAGATAAGCACGGAGTTTTCCAGGGAGACGCTGTCCTTTGTTGTGTGCAAGGGACGGCGTCTCTTTGGCGCTTGGAGGCCGTTCTGCAGCAGGACGGTGGACGTGCGTCATATATTAAAAAACCAACGTCGAGATGGGTCGTGATAAGAATGGGCAAGTACGTAATCGTGGTTGAATCTGGTTCGGATGTGACGCCAGAGCTCTGCGAACGCTACGGCATCGTGCGCGTGCCCATGCATGTCACGATTGGCGACGAGACCGTCGAGGATGGCTCGATTGATCCGCTCGAGATTTACTCGCGCTGTAACGAGTTTGGCGTGATGCCCAAGACCAGTGGCTGTTCGCCAGCGGATTTTGCGCATGTGTACGACCGCATCCATGCCGAGCAACCCGACGCGACTATTTTGCATCTTGCATATTCCGAGGCCACGACCTGTTCGCATCAGTCCTCTAAGATTGCGGCCCAGGGGCGCGACTACGTGTTCTCCATGGACACACGCTTTGTCTCGGTGGGCCAGTCGCTCGTTGTCGTCGAGACCGCCAAATACATCGAGGCTCACCCCGATGTCACCGTCGACGAGATCTTTGCATTTACGAACTCCGTCATGGACCGCGTACTGTTGGGCTTTGTTCCTACCGACCTTGCCTTCCTTAAGGCAGGTGGCCGCTTGTCCAACGTCGCGTTCCTAGGCGCCCATCTGCTCAAGATTAAGCCCTGCATTGAGGTGACGGGCGGCAAGTTCGTGGCGACCAAGAAGTTCCGCGGTTCTATGCTTAAGTGCGCCCGTGCCTTTATTGATCACATGGTAGAGAAGGGCGAGATCGACTACTCGCATATTGGCCTGGCGTATTCGGTGGGTCTTTCCGAGGAGTTGCGCGACGACATGGAAGTCTATGCACACGATCTTGGCTTTAAGGACGTTACCTGGACTCAGGTCGGCGGCGTCATTTCGAGCCACTGCGGCCCGACTGCTTTCGGCGCGGTGCTCACGCTTAAGGCGTAAAGGCCTCAGACGAGCGTTCTTCAGTCTGACATCTCGAAGTAGACCCCAGCCATGGTGATGGGGGATAGATTAAAACGTGCCATTCTAGCCCGAGACGTTTAAACGCAAACGCATAGGCTAGAATGGCTCTGGCATTTTAATTGGTTGCATCCAAGGAGAGGCAAGGTAGCGCGAATGGCAGAAATGACGCTTGAGGGTGTGGACGCTCGTCCCGAGGACTCTGCGTTTGCCCTTGGCCGCGTGCATTCAATCGAGACGATGGGAACGGTCGACGGACCCGGCATTCGCTTTGTGGTGTTTGTCCAGGGCTGTCCCATGCGCTGCGCGTATTGTCACAATCCCGATACCTGGTCTGTTAACGGCGGCACCATGGTGACCGTCGAACACCTGATGGATGAGTTCCAGAGTAACCACGAGTTCTATCGCAGCGGTGGCATTACGGTGTCCGGCGGCGAGCCGCTCCTACAGCCTGAGTTTTTGGCCGACCTGTTCTGTGCCATGCACAACAACCCCGATGGTCGCGTGCATACCTGCTTGGATAGCTGTGGCTATGCGTTCGATCCCGCGCATCCCGAGAAGTTCGATGCCGTACTCAACGAGACCGATATGGTGCTGCTCGACATTAAGCACGCCGATCCCGTCGAGCATAAAAAGCTGACCGGTTGTGATCCCGCACGCATCCTGGCGTTTGGCGATGAGCTTGCACGTCGCAAGATTAAGGTCGTTATCCGCCACGTGGTGGTGCCGGGCATTACCGACACGGTGGAGGAATGCGAGAAGCTTGGTTGCCTGATCGCTCCATGGCACAACGTGGTGGGTTTGGAGATGCTGCCGTATCACACGATGGGTGTCGTCAAGTACGAGCAACTGGGCATTCCCTATAAGCTTGAGGGCGTGCCCCAGATGGATACCGCGCGCATGCCCGAGTTGCGCAATGCCGTCATGACGGGCATGAAAAAGCGCCGCGCGGAACTCAAAAACGCCATCGGCTAGCGAGCCATTTTCGCTCCCCAAGGGCACTCATTGGGGACAGACTTAAATGAGTGCCCCTGGGCACCAAGTTGATTGCCAAAGAGCCCCGTCAAGTTGCGGTGGAATGGTTCTTGTTTTTCGGCTTATGCCGCCCAAACAGGAACTATTCCACCGCAACTGCGTTTTGTGCGGAGATGCGCAACAGAATCGTGCCAATTGGATAAATACGCTTGTGGTTTCTTTAAAGACACCTTAAACGCCGCTGAATATCTTTGGAAAGAAATGCCTGCTCGGTATTATGCTGCTCGTATATAAACGGTAGCAGTCAGGAGACCACGTGCGAAACAACGCATCGCGGGACGAGTATGTGCCGCAGCATAGCAGCAGATATGAGACGAAGGGCACGTCTTCGCGTGGCCTTGCTGACGCTCGCACCCGCGTGGCGAAGATTGCCGCCATTGGGATGCTGACGTTGGCGGTTATTATCCTCGGAATTACCGCCAAAACCTACGCGTCGGAGCGAATGGCACACTCAGATGCGTCAACGGTACAGACGCAAAACAAAAAGGTCTCTGAATCTAAAGCCACCGCAAGCCAAACCCTGTCGACAGCGAGCCTCAAGACGAGGCTTTCGAAGGCGGACTTTAACGATATTCCCTCAGGCGATACCGTGCAGACCTTCTCACTAGTTGATGACCAGATCCCCGCCCTGGAGGATGAGAGCCTCGTCGCGCTCCAAGATGCCCTGAGTCAGGCGCAGGAGCTGGGCGATGTGGGCGTGGTGTTTTACGATCTGACGAGCGGCAAGGGCGTGACGTATAACGCGGATGCCGAGGTGTACGGTGCGAGCAGTTATAAGGCGCTCTATGTACTCTACGTCTGCGAGTCACTGGTCGAGACGGGCCAGGTCTCACTCGATGAATCCCTTGGCACCTATGGCGGCTACAGTATGGGCTGGCAGACGGTGCGCGACCTGATCGAGGCCGCGGTCGTTAATTCGGACAACGATTCGTTTATTGCGTTACGCGCGGCGTTTGACCGTGTCGGTTACGAGGATTGGATTGTCAGTCTTGGCGTCGATTACGATACCGCACTCGATCCGATGAGTGATTTTCCCACCTATTGCCCGCGAACCTCGGCCAAATTGTGGCGCGAGATGAGCGAGTATCTGAGCTGTGGCAGTGAGACCTCCCAGTGGTTATCTGAATTGCTGTCATCAACATCGCGCTCATTTATCCGTGACGGCATTGCGGACGACCAAGCCTTGGTGCGAACAAGGCAGGCTGGATTAGCGAGGATGGTTGCTATTCGACATGCGATGCGGGCCTTATCGACATCGATGGCCGTACCTATGTCATGAGCATCATGACATCGATGCCGTGGAGCGACCGCTCGAGCGAGGTTACGGCTGCGATTGCAAAGGCTCTGTTTGATACGCGAGCTGCGCTGGCCTAGCGTGTTCGTTTGACGAGGTCAAACAAAATGCTGGTACCATACCGTGGTTGAGAATTTCGTATAGGTTTGGGGAATGGCATGGCTACCATCGCGATTATCGGTGCACTCGAAAAAGAGATCATGCAGATTAAGGAAGAGCTGAGCGACGTTTGCGAGGCACAGGAGGCAGGCTTGACCGTTGTGAGCGGTGAGTTCGACGGCCTGACGCTTGTCGCCACAACGGCGGGCATGGGCACGGTGAATGCCGCTGCCGCAACACAGCACCTCATTAGCAAGTATGCTCCACAGGCAGTTGTGCTTTCGGGTATCGCGGGCGGTTTGAACCCCAAACTCCATATCGACGACGTGGTCATCGGCAAACGCCTGCGCTATCTGGATACCGATACCGCGCTTATCGCCGAGTCTGCACCGGGGCTCGAGGAGTTTGGCTCGACGCCTGCGCTGGTCGATATTGCTGCCGATGTGCTTGCTGAGCGTGGCTTTGTCAACGCCTCGACAAATGCAGCCGCTTCGAACGAGGGAGCCAAACAATTCCTGGTCGGCACGATTGCCACAGGCAACCGTTTTGTGACGGGCGCTGCCATGCGCACCGACGCTATCGAGGCGACGAATGCCGATTGCGTCGGCATGGAGGGCGCGGCGATTGCCCATGTCGCAACTAAAAATGGTGTCGATTGCCTGGTGTTGCGCGCTATCAGCGATAATTGTGACGAGGCGTACGATGCGATTTGCGACCGCGAGTTCGACTTGTTCGAGTATGCCCGTACCGCGAGTGGCATCACGCTCGATATCGTTCGCCGTATCGCTGCTATTTATTAGCGCGCTCTTTTGTAAGAACCTACGACCAAGGAGTGTCCATGGCCGATTCCATTAACTACCAGCTTGCCAAGTTCGTTGCCAGCTATGGCAAGGTTTCGCAGATTCCCGAGTCCACCTGCCCCGAGGTGAGCTTCGTCGGCCGCTCCAACGTGGGCAAGTCGTCGATCATGAACAAGCTTTTTGGCCGCAAGAATCTCGTCAAGGTTTCGAGCACGCCGGGCAAGACGAGCAACATCAACTTCTTTGAGGCTGACGACGTGCACTTCGTCGACCTGCCGGGCTATGGTTTCGCCCGTCGTTCCAAGGCCGAGCGCGACCGTTGGGCAGAACTTATCGGCGACTTCTTCGACTCGGAGCGCAGCTTTAACCTGGTTGTATCGCTGGTGGACATTCGCCACGATCCCAGTAAGCTCGACCATGACATGATCGACTACCTGCAGGGCAACGAGTTCAACTTTATCGTCTGCCTCACCAAGGCCGACAAGCTCAGCCGCACCCAGCAGGCCCGCCAGGCAGCAGCCATCAAAAAGCAGCTCAACGTCCCGGCCGAGAACGTGATCATCACAAGCTCCCAAACCGGTACCGGCATCGACGAGCTCAAGCGCCGCATTGCCGAGGCCTGCCTTTAGTAAGGGCTCTTGGCAGGCAATAGTTTGCATCTATCTATATCACCCCAGTGATAGTTATTGGTACACTATCGCTGGGGTGATATTTTTGTTTGGAGGTCGATATGGAGCTTTGGCACGGGTCGGAGGTTGTTGTCGAGCATCCGTCGTTGGATAAATGCAGACAATTCAATGACTATGGGTGTGGGTTTTATTGCACGCCACATGAGGAAATGGCAATGGAGTGGGCATGCCGGACTGAGTCCGATGGTATCGCGAATCGATACGAGCTCGATATGGATGGTCTTGCGGTCTTGGACTTGGAGTCCGGGGAGTTTTCAATTCTCAATTGGCTTGCGATTTTGGCTAACAATAGGGAGTTCAATGTTTCGACACCGCTGGCGCACGAAGGACTTCGCTATCTGCTGGATAACTGCCTGATTGATATTTCTCCCTATGACGTAATTCGAGGTTATCGCGCCGACGATTCCTACTTTTCGTTTGCAAGACAGTTCGTTAACGGCATGATCTCGCTTAGGCAACTGCAACTCATTATGCGTTTGGGCGATTTGGGCATCCAATACGCTCTTATGAGTGAGCGTGCGTTTTCAGCAATCAGATTCCGCGAATGGAGGCAGGCGTTGGGATCTGAGTATTATCCCAAGCGCTTTAAGCGAGAGCAGAGCGCGCGGCGCAAGTACCTGGAAACTGTGAATGGATTCGACTCTGAGGGTGTCTACATTAGGGATTTAATGACAGGGAGGATTGATTTAAATGATCCAAGAGTTAACGGATTGTGGGCCGAGTAGGACATACCCCGTCTACTACCTCGAGGATGCAATGAACAACCTCGGCGACTGCTTCGACTATGCCGTGAACGACTATGGAGCGGAAGGGTCCGAGGTCGCTGAACTCTTTTGCCTGAGCGGCGTAGCCCGTGAGTTTGAGCGTGGCAACGCGTGGGTCGTATCGGGAAAATCGGGCGTTGAGCTATTCGCGCTTATCGCCGAAAGGTCGGGCTATCAGAGCGGGTCTATACCGGATCGCACCTATCGTTTTGAGAAGACGCCAGAGTATTGGACAGGCTGGATACTGGCATATCTGCAGTGGCGTTTAGGGGAGTCTTTCGAAGACCTGCTGCATGTCGTTCCGTTTGACGCACTGCGCAGTCTGTACTATCCCTGGCACGAAGCCTCGGAGGAACGCGTGGCTCGCCTCGTCTGCGATATGGCGAAAAAAGCGTCCAGGCAAACCAAACTTGCGTTAGCAAGAAAGAAGCTTAAGAAAACCCAACAAGACCTAGCATACGAATCGGGTGTGTCACTCCGCTCAATCCAAATGTACGAGCAGCGCCAGAGAAACATCAATGAAGCTTCGGTAACAAGCGTAAGAGCCATAGCAAAAGCCCTCCACTGCAACATCGAAGATCTCCTAGAGCCAGTCTTCGAATACAAAGAAACCAGTGCAGCCTAAACCAAACAAATCACCAAAGCTCATCTAAAGAATATGCTCCACACCAGCAAGAGCCCCTATCAATAAAAGGCCATAATTTCAGCCCGGCGCCCCTTCAAAGCGTGGGTCCCTGTAGACATCCTCAGCAAGGTGGGCGCAGGGACGGTCGGGATGTTCCCTCAAAATCATTCCGCAGCGCGAAGGCCCCTTGTCCGCCGCTCCGTAGGAGCAGGACAAGGGGCCTTCATGCGCGAGGACGATTTTGAGGGAACATCCCGACCGTCCCGGACAGGTATATGGGGAGGATGTCTACAGGTACTCGATTTGAGCGCCCTCGGTGTCGCACGTCAGAATATGCGTGTCGCACTTAGGGAACTGTTCGCGCAGCTTGACCTGCAGGAACTTTGCCACGATGGTGTCGTCGGTCACCGCCATAAGGGTCGAGCCTGAACCGCTGATCCAGATGGTCTTGGCGCCGCCGTTAAGGCAGGTGTCGCGCACGGCGTTGTAGTCGGGGATGAGGCGGCGGCGATAGGGCTCCTGGATACGGTCGTCGTTGGCGGCGGCAATCAGGTCAAGGTCGCCGGTCTCCAGGCCGCGCGTCATGCCCGCGATGCGGCCCATCTGCCACACGGCGGTGGAGAGCGGAATCTCCTGTGGCACGACCTTGCGCGCCTCACTCGTGTGCACCTCGTAAGGTGGAATCACGGTAATAAAACGCAAGCGATCGCTCACCTCGTAGCGCAGACACTGGGGGAGCGAATCGGTCGGCGTAAAGGAGCAGACGGCGCCGCCCAGGATAGCGGGGGCGACGTTATCGGGATGGCCCTCGACCTCGGTGGCAATGCGGACGAGCTCGGCGCGGTCGACGGTGTGGCCCGTCAGCGCGGCGGCCGCCATGATGCCAGCGACGACGCAGGTGGAGCTGGAACCCAGGCCGCGGGCGACGGGCACATCAGTTTGAATGTCGATGGCAACGGGGAAAGCCGACTCGCCCCATGCGGCCAGTGCATCCACAAAGCTCACGTAGACCAGGTTATTCTCGTTTTGGAACTCCTCGGGGCAGCCCGTGATGGTGAGCTTGTCGGCGCGCTCGAAGGTGAAGTGCGAGTAGAGGCTGACGGCCATGCCGAGGGTATCGTAGCCAATGCCTAGGTTGGCGCTGGTTGCTGGGACGGTGATTTTGATCATGTGGGTCCTCCTGGGCGGGTCTGGCCGTTTAGTTCGCTGCTCGGGCAGTCCTGGCTCGCTCGGAAAGCACATTAAGTGCTTTCCGGCTCGTGCGGAACTCGCGACGAACTAAAC
>JAXJMO010000062.1:0-6344 GCA_036313175.1 Collinsella sp.
ATGGACCTGTAGCTCAGTTGGTTAGAGCGTCCGGCTGATAACCGGGAGGTCACAAGTTCGAATCTTGTCAGGTCCACCACCTTTTCTTTCGCAATAGACACCCCAGCGAGAGCCGAGTCGCCGCTGGGGTGTTTATTACTGTCTCCGTGGGGGTTTAGCTCAGCTGGGAGAGCGCGGGCTTTGCAAGCCTGAGGTCAGGGGTTCGATCCCCCTAACCTCCACCATGATGGACCTGTAGCTCAGTTGGTTAGAGCGTCCGGCTGATAACCGGGAGGTCACAAGTTCGAATCTTGTCAGGTCCACCATCAAAACTGTTAAAAGCCTCGGGGCAATTGCCTCGAGGCTTTTTTCTTAGCCACAGAAGGTAGTCAAAAAAGCTCTGTCCCAAATTAACTACTTTGATTTTGTGTGCTACGCGAAAGTTTGGGTAGTATAGCTATTCAACGCGGCGGGCCGCCGCGTGTTAACCGCTACGTACCGGAGGTGTTCCATGGTTCGTGTCGACATAGAGACCATCGTCATGGCCGCCGGTCCCGTGCCATCGCTTATCGTGCTTCGCGAACGCTGCAGCAAGTCGGATTCCCCCGCGCCGCTGCGCTCCCTCTCCATCCAGACTGGCTCGTTTGAGGCTGCGGCAATCAGCCGCGGCATCGACAGCGGACGCGCCGATCGCCCGATTACCCATGACCTGTTGCTCGATACTGTTGGCGCCCTGGGCGCCAAGCTCGAGCGCATCGAGATCGTTCGCGCCGAGCCGCCGGTGTTCTACGCGACGATTGTCGTACTGGCCGATGGTGACGAGCGCAAGATCGATGCCCGTCCCAGTGATGCCATTGCCCTTGCCGTGCGCAGCAATGCCCCCATGTTTGTGGAGGACGACATCATGAATCGCCTGGGCACTGTTTCTGCCCATACCGAGGAAGTTGACGACGAGCAGGAGTTCGAGAAGTTCGACGAGTTCGTCCATACGCTCTCGCCCGATGACTTCTAAATGCGGGGCGGCCAGGATGCGGAGCGTTCGCTGATGGCCGGCGGTATGTCGGCTGAGGCGGCTGCGATCGCCCGCGAGGCCCAGATGCGCTCGGAGGCTTCTGAGGCGGCTCGCATTGCCTATGTGACGCAGGCCCGCACGCTCCGCGAGCGCCGCGGCTCGTTTATCAAGATGGTTGTCGTCTCCGCCCTTGTCGCGGCAATCTGCTCACGCCTTCGTGGTACAGTTGGTGCGCTTGGGTTTTCGATCTCTACGGGCCTGGTGATCTGGGGCGTGGTCGATGCAGTCATGCTGACCAGTCAGATCAAGGTGCTCGACAAGCGCGCGGCGGACATGATGCGCACCCGCGACGCTGCCGCCAAGATCGCCGCCGAGGCACAAGAACTGTAACGACGTCAGACTCGATGGGAAGGTCTAAAGATGGCACAGGATATGCAGGATGCCGGTAACGTCTCCGCCGAGCTCGACGCCATGGTGTGCGATCTGATCGGCGCGTTCTTGGACGACCTTGCCGCCGGTGAAAACCCTGGCGTGGTCGTGGCAATTGAGGATGCTGCTTCCAACCGTTATCTGGCGGCGCTCGACGAGGACGGCGAAGAGGCGTGCCTGGAGGCGGCCACCAACTTTATCTCCGAGCACAAGATGGGTCTTAAGGACGAGGGCCTGGGCCGTATCGTCCGCTATGCCATCGGCTACACCGGCTGCGTCGAGATCGATGGCGGCTACCATGACGCCCTGCTCGTGAGCTTTTTCGAGACGACGCTCGAGAGCGGTTTTTCGGCATATGTGCTGTATGAGGGCATGGGCGCCGGCGATGGTTTTATGTGGAGCGACCCTGAACCTGCAGGTGAGGAAACCCCTCTCATCTAAAATCGCTAAAATAAACGAGTTTTCGGTAAAAGGCTCAATATTCCCGCTGAGCGTTGTATCGCTGGGCGGGCCGCATACGCGTGCCGTTTGTATATGGATAGAAGATAGGGGAACTACATGCGCGTAGACAATCTGAGGAACATCGCCATCATCGCCCACGTCGACCACGGTAAGACGACGATGGTCGACAAGCTCCTGCGTGCCACGGACGCCTTCCGTGCCAACCAGCAGGTCGAGGACCGCGTCCTGGATTCCAACGACCAGGAGCGCGAGCGCGGCATTACGATTCTCGCCAAGAACATCTCTATCGAGTATAAGGACGTCAAGATCAACGTCATCGACACCCCGGGCCACGCCGACTTCGGCGGCGAGGTCGAGCGCGTGCTGCGTATGGCCGACGGCGCCCTGCTGCTGGTCGATGCTTTTGAGGGCCCCATGCCCCAGACCCGCTTCGTGCTGCGTCACGCTATCGACACCGGCCTTAAGATCATGATCGTCATCAACAAGATCGACCGTCCGGGCGCCAACCCCGAGAAGGCCTACAACGACTGCCTGGACCTCATGGCCGACCTGGGCGCCACCGACGACCAGCTTGAGTTCGCCATGGAGCACGTGGTCTACGCCAGCGCCATGAATGGCTTTGCCCGCCTTGATCCCAACGACGGCAACATGGACATGTATCCGCTGCTCGATATGATCATCGACGACATGCCCGCGCCCGAGGTTGACGAGAACGCTCCGCTGGCCATGCAGTGCGTGACCATCGACCACTCCAACTTCGTTGGCCGTATCGGCATCGGTCGCGTGTATTCCGGCGCCATCCATCAGGGCGACCAGATTCTGGTTGTGAAGAACGACGGCTCCAGCGCCACCGCTACCGTCAAGCAGCTCTTTACCTTCGACTACCTGGGCCGCACCGAGTGCCAGGAAGTCGGCGCCGGCGACATCGCCGCCGTCGTGGGCATCGACCGCACCGATATCGGCGATGTCTACACCGATCCCGAGAACCCCGTCGAGCTCGAGCCCATCGAGATCGACCCGCCGACCCTGTCCATCGTCTTCGAGGCTTCGACCTCCCCGCTCGTCGGTCGCGACGGAGACATCGTGGGCGCCCGTCAGCTCAAGGAGCGCCTGTTCAACGAGGCCGAGAACAACGTGACCATGAAGATCGAGGAGCTCGAGGACAAGAGCGGCGTCGAGGTCTCGGGCCGCGGCATTCTGCACCTGTCCGTTCTGATGGAGTCCATGCGCCGCGAGGGCTTTGAGTTCCAGGTCGGCCGTCCCCGCGTTCTGTTTAAGAAGGACGAGAACGGCAACAAGATGGAGCCTGTCGAGCAGGCCGTCGTTGAGTGCCCGGACGAGTACTCGGGCAAGGTCGTTGAGGTCTTCGGTACCTCCGGTGGCATCATGACGAGCATGGATACCTCGGGTATCGTGACGCACCTCGAGTTTAAGATCCCGACCCGCGGCATCATGGGCCTTAAGAACCGCATCATGAACGTCACCCACGGCGAGGGCGTGTTCTACCACACCTTCCTGGAGTACGGTCCCTACGCCGGCGAGATCGGCAACCGTCAGAACGGCGCAATGATCTCCATGACCACCGAGAAGGCCGTTGCCTATGCTCTGGGTACGCTGCAGGAGCGCGGCCAGCTTTTTGTTGAGCCGGGCACCGAGTGCTACGAGGGCATGATCGTGGGCGAGCGCAGCAAGGCTGGCGACATGGTCGTCAACATCGCCCGTACCAAGAACCTGGGCAACCAGCGTTCCTCGACCTCCGATATCTCCGTTCAGCTGGTGCCGCCCCGCACCTTCTCGCTGGAGGAGGCGCTGGAGTACATCGCCGACGACGAGCTGGTTGAGATTACCCCCAAGAACATCCGCCTGCGCAAGCGCCTGCTCAACGCCACCGACCGCAAGAAGGCCGCCGTCCGCGCCGGCCAGGTCAACAAATAAGCGCTGGACTTTATAGCGTCTAACAAGAAAGGGCGTCGACCGTAATGGTCGGCGCCCTTTTTGTGCATAGGGACTGAGCTGGTCTGCACCACCACAAAGGTGCCTGGTCCCTTTGTGGTGGTTGGCGGCTAAGCGGTGGGGAGTCCTGGCGTGTTAGCCGGCTGCTGCGGCTTGACGCGGGCGTTGCGCCAGATGATTTGGATGATGTAACCGAGCATAAAGACAAAGGCCACGCCGCTGATGAAGTCACCTACGAGGGGAAGCCCCGTGAGGGCGCCTGCGATTACGCCGCCCACGGCTGCCATGGCGTAGCGGTTTTGGTTGTGTCCAACCATGCGGGCGATCGCGCACCCCGCAAAGGCACTCGACATCAACGCGATGCCGATAACGCCGCACAAGAGGGTTCCGGCAAGCGACAGACCAGCGATAGAGATAATCAGCAGTAGGACGGCGGGGACGATAGCAATCGTGCCCAGAAGACCGCTCACCCACAGGGGCATGGAGCGCTGGTGGAGCATGCCGGCGGCGCTGGCGGTCGCGCGCGGAAAGATGAGCTCGAGCAGCAGAGCGACAAAGCAGGTCGAGAGTGCCGCGGCGACGATACCGCCGATGACATCGTTAACGATGGAAGTATCCTCGTTCTCGGTGCGGTCGATCTTGAGCGCACCGACCTCGGCTCCCGCGGCGCGCTCGGGGTCCTCGGAGACGTGCGCGTTCACGGTGCCGGTGATGTGGGCGTTCTTGCCCAGGATGAGCTTGTCGGCCCAAACCTCGACATCGCCCTTGACGGTGCCATCGATGGTCACCGTGTCGCCCGCAAGCGCTGCCGACTTGGTGGAGCCTCGCAGGGCAACCGTCTCGCCTATCGCGTAGAAACAGTTGGCGGTGCTGTCGGAATTGAGCACGACATGCTGGCCAGCGACGGTCACGCTGCCATCAACCGTGGTCTTGGCAATGTCGATGGTGCGTGCCGCCAGACGGACGGCGCCGCCCACTGTGCAGTCACGGATCGAGAGGGTATCGCCCGCGGCGATGATATCGCGGCCGATGGACACATCATCCAAGTTGAGGGCCTGACCTGCCCAGTACAGGTCACCTTCGACGCCGGACGGATTGGCGTCATTGTCGGTCGCAAGTACGTTGCCTGCGGTGTCCGTGCCGGCGAACGACGCCGTGGGAAGTGCAGTGAGCGCGAGCGCGATGAGCGCGAATGCCATAAGCAGGCAGCGACGCATCTTGTGTGACGGCGCCGCCGCGGTTTGATTGAAAGCCATAGTTGATCCTTTTGTTAGGTGTTCGGCATATACCTAACAGGGTACCCAACGCGAGGGCGCTCTAAAAGAACCTCTCGGTTGCATTTCGAAGGATGAGCCCGCGCCACCTACTTTTTGCGGTGCAAAAAGCGTGCGATGTCTTCCTCAGTGGGGCTTTTGATGTCAAAGCGCAGTGAGAGCCAGCGCAGACCCATGGTCACGACAACGCATACGACCAACGCGACGACATTGCTGACCAAGCCACTCATAACGAGGCTTACATAGCTTGCCGATCCGGCGATGGCCGCGATGGCATAAAAGTTAGTGCGTTGGAAAATGCCCGGAACCACGCCCATAAAACCGTCGCGCAGCATGCCTCCGCCCACCGCGGTAAAAAAGCCCATCATGATGCACACCGCCGGCGCAAAGCCGTAGACCAGCGCCTTGTCTGCTCCAGTGGCGGCGTAGATACCGACCGAGATAATGTCGAGCAGGGGAATGAGTTTTTCGGGTTTGTCGACGATTGCCGGGAAAATATAGATGATGGCTGCCGTGGCGATGGAGAGCGGCAGCGCCGTTGGCTGGTTGAGGATGTAGACGTTGCCCACCTGCAGCGTCATATCGCGCAAAAGACCGCCGCCCAGACCGCAGACCACCGCGAGCGCGACCGCGCCCACCAGGTCGAGCTTGTGCTCGCGCGCAACCAGCACACCCGAGATCGATGCAGCGACAACGGCGAACATCTCGAGCCAAAACGGAATAGCGACCATGGCATCCGATGCATGCGAGGTAATGGTCATAGCGGCGACGACGGGCAAGATGGGGTCCTTTGAGTTACGGGTTTAGACAATGCCCGTACATAGTACATGTTCGACGCCGATTGCGACCCTATTGCTCGGCAAACGGTCGGGACTGGATGCGTGCGTAGGCACCATGTTTGGGGATCTGGGTTGATGCTGAACGCGATGGGGGCGTGGCTGAATAGGAGGGATGTCCAAATTTTGAGCGGAGCTCAAAATTTATCCGGTCGGCTTGCGCCGACCGCGCTGCGCTAAAAACGCGCCACTGGCGCGTTTTCTTTACGCTCCGCGCCCTGGCGGGTTCGAATCCCTCCTCCTCCACCGTATTTGCTTGTTAGGGACTCAAAACAAAAAAGCTCCCATTCTTGGGAGCTTTCTCAACCAAAATGGCGGAGGAGGAGGGATTCGAACCCTCGTGACCTTATACAGGCCAAACGGTTTTCGAGACCGCCGCATTCAACCACTCTGCCACCC
>JAXJMO010000063.1:0-30931 GCA_036313175.1 Collinsella sp.
GGGCAACTACCGCTCGCTGATCGACCACGTGGGCTCGGGCAAGGACTGGGGCCTGGACCGCAAGAAGGGCGGCCTGTTCATGGTGCCCGGCAACGCGTATGGCACCACCAAGGGCGGCATGCGCTTCTTGCTGCGCGACATCATCTCCAACAAGACGCTGTTCCAGCGCTCGGACAAGCCCTATGTTGTGATGATGGGCACCAACATCATCTTTAACATGGACCTCAACACCATCATCGAGGCGCACGAGAACTCCGGTGCCCAGATGACCGTGGTGTACTGCAAGGCCACGCGCAACGTCGATGACGAGACCAAGCTGCAGATCAACGAGAACGGCCGCCTGACGGGCGTGAGCGCCGGCGTCGTGTACGGCGACAACGCCTCTATGGACTGCTGCATCGTCAACCGCGAGACGCTGCTCGAGATCATCGACCATTACCAGGCCGCCGACTATCTGGACCTGCTCGAGGCACTCCAGGGCGACTTTGGCAACATCGACGTGTGCAGCTACGAGTACAAGGGCGAGGTCGTGGGCGTGTTTAGCGAGAAGTCGCTGTACCGCCGCAGCATGGACCTGCTCGACCAGACCGTGGCCGATCAGCTCTTTGACCCCGAGCGCCCGATTCTGACCAAGGCTCACGACGTGCCGCCTTCGCGCTATGCGACCGGTAGCCACGCATGCAACTCGATCATCTCGGCCGGCTGCATCATCAAGGGCACCGTGCGCAACTCGATCCTGTCTCGCGGCGTCGTGGTCGAGGAGGGAGCATCGGTGACCAACTCGATCATCAACCAGAGCTGCGTCATCAAGAGCGGCGCCCGTGTTGAGAACGCCATCCTGGACAAGAACAACGTGGTTCCCACCAACACCGAGCTTCGCGGCACGCCCGAGAACATCCTGGTGCTGGGCAAGGCTCCGTTAACTTCCGACACCACTATCGTACGTTAACGTTGACACCGCAACATCGCTCGTAACATGTAGAATAGCCGCCCGGTTAGCGCCAGGCGGCTATTCTCGAATTACAACATGGGAGACAATATGGCAGAAACCAGCAAAAAGATGCAGATCGTGTTTGCCTCGGCCGAGTGCGCACCGTTTGTTAAGACCGGTGGCCTCGGCGACGTGGCGGGCTCGCTGCCTGCGGCGCTCGTGCGCGCCGGCGCCGAGGTTATCGTGATGGTGCCCAAGTACGCCACCATCAAGGACGAGTACAAGGCGCAGATGGAGCACTTTGCCGACTTTTACGTGAGCCTGGGCTGGCGCAACGAGTACTGCGGTCTCGAGAAGCTCGAGCACGACGGCGTCACCTATATGTTCGTGGACAACGAGCGCTACTTTGCGCGCGACTATCCGTACGGCTTCTTTGACGACGGCGAGCGCTTCGCGTTTTTCTCCAAGGCCATCACCGAGAGCCTGCAGCACCTGCCCGAGGGCTTTGAGTGCGACATCCTGCACTGCAACGACTGGCAGACGGCACTGGCGCCCGTGTTCTTGCGCGAGTTCTACCAGGGCCTGCCGCTGTACGACCGCGTCAAGACCGTGTTCTCGATCCACAATGTGGCGTTCCAGGGCCAGTTTAGCGACACCGTGATGGAGGACATCCTGGGTGTGGCGCATATTCCGGCGGCCGCCACGCAGTTGCGTTGCGACGCTTGCAGCATCAACTACATGCTGGGCGCGCTGCACTATGCCGATGCCATCACCACGGTGAGCCCCACCTACGCGGGCGAGATCCAGACGCCCGAGTTTGGCGAGGGCCTGGACGGCGTGCTGCGCGAGCGTTCCTACGCGCTGCAGGGCATTTTGAACGGTATTGACGTTGCGAGCTTTGACCCGGCGACCGACAAGCGCATTGCCGCCAACTACACCGTGGAGGACCGCTCCGGCAAGGCCGTGTGCAAGGCCAAGCTGCAGGAGGAGCTGGGTCTCGAGGTTCGCGACGACCGTCCGCTCATGGTGATGGTCACGCGCTTGACACGCCAGAAGGGCATGGACCTGGTCATGTACGCGCTCGACCGCATCCTGTCCGGCGGCGTGCAGGTGGCCGTGCTGGGTACCGGCGACCGCGACTACGAGGACGGCCTGCGCTACTTCCAGGACAAGTACCCCGGCACCATGGCCGCACGCATCGAGTTCGATCCGGCGCTGTCGCAGCGCATGTATGCCGCCGCCGACATGTTCCTGATGCCTTCGAAGTTTGAGCCCTGCGGCCTGTCGCAGATCATCGCCATGCGCTACGGCACCCTGCCCATCGTGCGCGAGACCGGTGGTCTGAAGGACACCGTGCAGCCGTACAACGAGTTTACCGGCGAGGGCACGGGCTTCTCGTTTACCAACTTTAACGGCGACGAGATGGGCGACGCGGTGTTCCGCGCGGCACGTCTGTTCTGGGATAACCGCGACGCCTGGAACCAGCTGGTCACGCAGGCCATGAGCCAGGACTTTAGCTGGACGCGTTCGGCCGACAAGTATCTGGACCTGTACTTCTTTATGCATCCGGAAATCGAACGCCCGGCAGCCGTGGTTGAGGCTGCGACTGAGGAGCCTGAGGCTGTTGAGGAACCCAAGGCCGAGGAGAAGCCGGTTGAGGCTGAGCCCGCAAAGGCCAAGCCTGAGGTGAAGGCTGAGGTTGCTCCTGAGGCAGAGGGCGAGGTCAAGCCCGCTGCAAAGCCCGCAGCTAAGAAGACTACTGCCCGCAAGATGACGGCCAAGAAGGCTACGACAACCAAGGCTGCCGCAGCAAAGACGACTGCTGCCAAGGCAACGACCACGCGCAAGCGCACGACCGCCACTGCCAAGAAAGCCGCCGAAGCTGAGGCTGCTCCCGAGGTAAAGGCCGAGGTCGCTGAGGCCAAGCCTGCGGCAAAGGCACCGGCCAAGACCACTGCCAAGAAGTCGACAGCGTCCAAGACCACGACCAAGACCACGACCGCCAAGAAGGCCACGGCTACGAAGTCGACGACGACCAAGGCTGCTACGACGAAGGCCACCGCGAAGACGACCCCGAAGGCTGCTGCAAAGCCCGCCGTCAAGGTCGAGGAGGCGGGCGCCGAGCCCAAGGCCGAGGCAACTGTCGAGGCAAAGCCGGCCGCCAAGACCACCACACGCAAACGCGCCACGACGACGGTCAAGAAGACCACGACCAAGGCTACTGCTCCCAAGGCAGAGGCTAAGGCCGAGGACAAGCCCGCAGTAAAGGTCGAGCCGGCGCCGAAGGCCGCTGAGGTCAAGACCGCTCCCAAGGCTAAGGCAAAGACCGAGCCCACCAAGGAGGCCCCGGTCTCCCCCGCCGCTCCGGCAGAGAAAAAGGCCCCGTCCAAGAAGACGTCCGTCCGCAAGGCCACGGCCACCCGCAAGCGCCGCTAGCACACGGACGATCCAAAACCTAATCAAACCCTAAGTAAGGGGCGCTCCAACCGGGCGCCCCTTCTCTGTAGATAGTTGGTAAAACGATTTTCTAGGACAACCGTTCGCCGATGGTAAACGGATGTTGTTTATACAGCCTGTGTACAACAGATATACTTACATCCTGCGCGTAAAGCCCATGGCCAGCAGGCCATGATTCTATTGAACTGGACCGTACTATGAGATTGATACACAACAGCCGTCTGCCGCAGTTTCGCACTCCGTTTGGCGCTGTGACCACAGGAACTACCCTTTCGCTCTCCGTGATTCTGGAGGATGCCGATCCCGCGCAGGCAACGCTTACGCTGCGCACCTGGGTCGATGAGATCGGTGAATCTCGATATCCCATGACGCACGAGGGCGACGGCATATTTACCGCAAAGCTTGAGTGCGCCGAGCCCTGTCTTATCTGGTACAGCTTTATATGCAATATCGAGGGCCAGCCCGAGGTCCGCTTGGGCGCACCGCAGGGCCGCACCGGCGGCGAGGGCGTAACCTACGACTATGCCGAGGTGCCGTCATTCCAGGTCACCGTCTACAAACACCGTGAGAACCGTCCCACCTGGTACGAGCGCGGTATGGTCTACCAGATCTTCCCCGATCGTTATGCCCGCGACGAGCACTGGCGTGAGCGCACGCTGGCCGAGGTCGAAAAACCGCGCAACGGAATCCAGCGCCGGATGGTCGAGGACTGGAACGAGCCGCCCGTGTACGAGCGTGCCGAGGACGGCTCCATCAAGACCTGGGACTTCTACGGCGGCTCGCTCAAGGGTATCCAGAATGACCTGCCTCGCATCGCCGAGCTGGGCTTTACAGCCATCTACCTCAACCCCATTTTTGAAGCCGCGAGCAACCACCGCTACGACACCGCCGATTACACCAAGATCGATCCGATTCTGGGCACCGAGCAGGACTTTACTGAGCTGTGCGAGGCGGCCGAGAAGCTGGGCATTTCCATCATTCTGGACGGCGTGTTCAACCACACGGGCGACGATTCGATCTACTTCAACCGCTACGGCAACTACCCCGAAGTGGGCGCGTGGCAGAGCGAGGACTCTCCGTGGCGCGATGCGTTTTATTTTCACGAGGACGGCTCGTACGACTGCTGGTGGGGCGTGGGCAATATGCCCGCCATCAATGAGAGCTCCGAGCTGGTACGCGAGCGGCTCCTGGGCAAGGACGGCGTCATTCGTAAATGGCTACGTGCCGGCGCTCATGGCTGGCGCCTAGACGTGGCCGACGAGCTTTCGGACGATTTCCTGACCGAGATCAAGAAGGCCGTACTTGCCGAAAAGCCCGACGCACTGCTGCTCGGCGAGGTCTGGGAAGACGCCTCCAACAAGATCAGCTACGGCCATCTGCGTCGCTACCTGCAGGGCTCCGAGCTGGACTCTGCTATGGATTACCCCTTCCGCGACATGGTCATCGGCTTTTTGATGGGCTACAAAAACGCCTACCAAGCTGCCGAGGATATCGAGACCCTGCGCGAGAACTACCCGCACGAGGCATTATCCTGCGCGCTCAATCTGCTGTCGAGCCACGACCGCCCGCGCATTATCTCGGTGCTCGGCGGTGGCCCCGACGAGTCGCAGCTGCCCGAGAGTGAGCGCAGCAAATGGCGCCTGGACGAGAACTCCATGGGCCTGGCCAAGAGCCGCTTTTGGCTGGCGACGCTCATGCAGATGACGTTCCCGGGCGTTCCCTCAATCTATTACGGTGACGAGTACGGCTTGGAAGGTCTCACCGATCCGGGCAATCGCCGCACCATGCCGACCAAGGAAAACCTGCACGACTTCGATACGTTCGCGATCGTCAAGAATGCCTCGGCCGTGCGCCGCGCGCTGCCGTTTATGATCGATGGCGAGATCAAGGCCTTCGCGCTCAATGACGAGGTACTCGCTTATACGCGCACCGGTAAAGACGGCGAGTCCGCGACTGTCATCATCAACCGCAGCCTCCGCAATTCGCACCGCGTGACGATTCCGGCGCTCGACGAATGTGCGAGTGACGTGATCAGCGGTCATAAGTGCGAGATCCACAACGGTACGGTCACGCTCGATTTGTATCCGCTGGGCTCATCGATCATCTATCACCATGCCGAGCAGCGCCTGCAGGAACCGCTCGATCACGGTGCGGGTGTTGTGTGCCATATCACATCGGTGCCGACCGACGACGGCAAGCCCGGTACGATCGGCGCGCCCACGCGTCGCTTTATCGACCATCTGGCCGCCATGGGCATGCGCTACTGGCAGGTTCTCCCCGTCAACCCCACGGACTTCTTCCGCTCCCCTTACGCCGGTCCTTCGGCCTTTGCAGGCAATATCGACCTGCTACCCGAGAGCCACGAGGAGCTGGCAGCCGACTTTGAAACCTGGAAGGCCCGCGGCGGGGAGGATGCCGATCCGCTGTACACCGCGTTTAAACATCGCAATGCCGATTGGCTCGAGAAGTACTGCGTCTACATGGCCGTTAAGAAGTACTTTGAGGGCGAGACGCGCCATGATTGGCCGGCAGATGTCGCGCGCTACAACGAGCATCTGATCGACGACAAGCGCTTCCACGACGAGGCCGAGCTTCAGGCGTACATGCAGTACCGCTTTGACCTAGCTTGGTGCGAGCTCATGAACTATGCGCACAAGAAGGGCATCGAGGTCATCGGCGATATCCCGATGTATGTCTCGGACGACTCGGCGGATGCGTGGAGCGAGCCCGAGAACTTCTGGCTGTCCGATACCGGCAAGGCGATTGAGATTTCGGGCGCGCCGCCCGACAACTTTGCGCCCGAGGGCCAGGTGTGGGGCAACCCGACGTTCCGCTGGGACCACATGAAGCAGAACGGCTATAGCTGGTGGATGGATCGCCTGCGCCGCGCGTTCTCGCTCTACGACCGCGTGCGTCTGGATCACTTCCTGGGATTTCACAGCTACTTTAGTATCCCCGCGGGCAAGGCTTGCGCCGACGGCCGCTGGCTGGCAGGACCGGGCAAAGACCTGTTCCAGACCGCCTATGACGAGCTTGGTCCGCTCAACTTTATCGCCGAGGACCTGGGCTATTTGACGCCCGGTGTTCGCGCCATGGCCTCGACCTGCGGTTTCCCCGGCATGGACGTGCTGGAGTTTAGCGACTACGACGTTCGTTGCGACGTGCATCCCACGCCCGGCAAGATCCTGTACACCTCGACGCACGATACGTCGACGCTGGCCGGCTGGTGCACGCGTTCCTTTGCGGGCGGCGATGAACCGAGCGGTGTTGAGCTGGCGGCCAAGCTGATGAGCGACGCGCTGGCAAGCGACGCTCCCCTGGTGATGATGCCGCTGCAGGATGTCCTGGGGCTTGGCGACGACGCGCGCATGAACGTTCCGGGCGTGGCCACGGGCAACTGGACCTGGCAGGCTGACGAGGCAGACATTGCAGCCGCTGAGGGCAAAACCGCACAGCTCCTGCGCAACAACCATAGATTCTGGGGCGAAGCGTGATAAAACCCCCGATATAGGGTACAGTTACAGACGTTTGAATTTTTGCGGGCAGAGTAATCTGCCCGCTTTGTGCTGAAAAGGAAGTATTATGGCACGCTACGATTACAAATGCTCGAGCTGCGGCAACGTGTTTGAGGTTGAGCATCCCATGTCTGAGACTCCCGAGGTCGTGTGCCCCAGCTGCGGTGCCCCGGCGGCCAAGACGTTCTCGGCCAGCGGCATTAAATTTGAGGGCAGCGGTTTCTACAACACCGACCAACGAAGCGGCGGCTCCAGCACCAGCGCCACCAGCGGCTGCTGCGCCAACTGCCCACATAGCCACTAGAAACCAAGCAGCCCCGCGACCGACGCCGATCACGGGGCTGATTATTTAGCTACCCAGGTTTCCTTATGTGTTGCGGTGAAATAAGGACTGTTTGGTGGGTAGAAGCCGCTATTCAATCCGTATTTCACCGCAACTTAGTTGTTACTTGTGGATCAGGCGGGCGCAGAAGTGGCCGTCGTAGGAGTCGGCGTTTACCGGCACGCTTTGGAAGAGGCCTCGATCGTTCTGGCGAACGGAGACGAGCTTCTTGGCCTGCGCGAAATCGGGAAGTTGCAGAATCTGTGCCTCGGAAAGTGGCGCCACGGCAAAGCCCTCGCCCTCGGGAGAAGCAAGGAACGCGTCCACGACCTGCGTGTTCTCTTCATCAAACACCGAGCACGTCGCATAGATGAGCTCACCGCCAGCGGCCACGCGCACGGAGGCTTCCTTGAGCATCGTCAGCTGCAGTTTGGACAGCTCAACCGTCATATCCTTTTCGGTCAGGCGCCACGGAATCTCGGGATGACGGCGCATAGTGCCGGTGCCTGAGCACGGGGCATCGATAAACACCGTATCGAAAAGAGCAGGTTTGCCAAGCATGGCATCAAACGACGTCAACACCTCGTCGAGCTCGCAGGCATCGCCCGAGACGGTACGAACGCCCTGGATACCCGCCTTATGCAGGCGCGCGAGGTTCTGATCACATTTACGATCATGCAGGTCGAGTGCGGTATGCTGACGCTCGTACCCGGCACGTTTGGCCTGGCACATCATCACATAGGTCTTGGTTCCGCGGCCGGCACCAATCTCCAGGCAACGCCCGGGACGCGTCGCCGCGGTGGCGATGAGCTGGGCGTTAAGGTCCGAGGCAACGGCAGCAGCGCGCTCAAACACGCCCGACGCAACGGTGACCTGCGCATCGACCGGCGCATGACAGCCCGGGAACACGGGTGCCACAAGCTGCGAAATGTACGGATCGGGCTTGGTCGCAAAGGCGTTCTCGTGCAGTGCGAGCGGCGCAGGTGCCAAGTTGCCGGCAAAGTTAAGCGCGCCCTCGGGCATGTCGAACGATGCCATAATGCGAGCACAAAGCCAGCGCGGCAGACCCATCAGGCGCGACAGGCGCACCAGGCGACGCTCGGACTCATCGGCATCCGCCGCAGTGGCAAATTCCTCGACGTTGTCCGCAACCTTATGCAGCACGGCGTTCGCCAGACCGGCGGCAGACTTAGCACCGCTGCGCACGAGCTCAACGCCCTGACTCACCGCAACACGACCCGGCGTATGAAGATAGAGCATCTCAAAGGCCGAGATACGAAGCGCCATGCGCACACGAGGCGCGACCTTTTTAGGCTTATCGAGAAACTGGTCGAGCAGCTCATCCAAAATGCCCTGGGTGGCTGCAACGCCCAGTGCCAAACGAGCGGCAAAAGCAGAATCGCGCTGGTCAATGGCCTTGGCCGAAGCACGGGACGAGAGCACGTCGCGCGCATACATGCCGCGGCGATCGGCCTCCATCAAAACATCGAGCGCAAGCTTGCGCGCGGGGGAAAGCTTGCTCATGACAAAACACCCCACGTAAGATCGGCACCCTGTAGGCCGGCAGCCCAGGCAGAAGCAGCCATAGCACGTTTGCCATCGGGCTTAACCTCGAGCAGTTCGACCGCGCCGTCGGACAGGCCCAGGTAGACGCGCTTGGCCTGAACCGCGACGAGCCCCTCGCCAAGCGAAACGTCTGCCGGCGCTGCATCGAGCACACGCACGGTCTTGCCGGCAATCACGCAACGAGCGGGAGCGGTGTCGGACGAGGCAAGCACATGACGCACGCAATCAAGCGCCGCCATCTGAGGATCCAGACGCATCTCCTGCTTAGAAATCTTGGCGGCATGAGTAACAAGCGACTCATCCTGTTCAGTCCACACAGCGGTACCATCGGCAAGCGAAGGAAGCGTATCGGCAAGCAGTTTGCCGCCCAGCTCGCCAAGCTCCATAGTCAGTGCCTCAGCATGCTTACCGGCAACCGACGTGGAAGCCTGAGCACAATAAGCACCAGTATCCACGCCATGCCCGATGCGCATGATAGAAACGCCAGCAACCTCATCACCAGCAAGAATGGCACGCTGAATAGGAGCAGCCCCCCGCCAACGAGGCAGCAAGGACGCATGAACATTCACAATGCCGAGCGGCGCCATGTGAAGAACCTCATCGGGCAAAATGCAACCATAAGCAGCCACACAGAAAATATCGGCATCCGCAGCTTGGAGCGCCTCAACAACCTCGGCCGTCATACGATTTGTCTCAACAACCGGCAACCCCAGCTCAAGCGCCTTGGCCTTAACAGGAGAAGGCTCAAGCTTCTTACCACGCCCACGAACAGCATCAGGACGAGTAATAACAAGCGCAATCTCATTCCCAGCCTCAACAAGCGAAACCAGCGAAGGCACAGCAAAATCAGGCGTACCCATAAACACAATACGCATAAAAGTTAGTCTCCTCTCAATAACGAGCCGAGACGGCTACAAAAGAAGCGCTCCAGGACGCGAACGCACCCAGCCGCAAGAACAATTCAACAAAGACAAATATACCCAAAAACAAAGAAAGGGCCGCATAAAAGCAGCCCTCCCAACAAAGCCCCTATCAGCGAAGACGCCCCTCCCTGGCCAACGGCACCCGGGCAAACCGGGCCAGAACAACGCAGTCCCCGGTGCTGAGCGCCCACATATCGTCCCGCGCGCAGTTTCGCAGCAAAGCGAGAATGTTTGAGCACGGGATGATATGTGGGCGCTCAGCACCGGGGACGGTGGGACCTACTCCGTCTCGCCCGGTCGAGCGCCGCGGGCCAGGGCGTCCTGGTACTCCTTGACGGCCTTGATCCTCTGCATGGGCTTGAGTCGCTCAAACATGGTATTGCCGTGCAGATGATCGATTTCGTGCTGCAGGCACACGCAGAACAGGTCGCCCGAGGCCTCGTAGCGAATCAGGTTGGCATCCAGGTCGTACGCCTCGACGACGACATGGTCGGGACGCTCGATCTCGCAGCTAATACCAGGAATGGAAAGGCAGCCCTCGCTAAACGGCACCAGATGGTCGCTCTGCTCCACGATCACGGGATTAATGAGCACGTACGGATCGTAGTCGCTCTTGTCGCTGTAGTCGCAGTCGATGGTGACCAGCTGAATGAGCTCGCCGATCTGCGGGGCAGCCAGGCCACAGCCGCCGTTCTCGAACATCATCTTCTTCATCCTCTCGGCAAGTGCCTCGATCGCCGGGGTGATCTCCTCGATGACGGCGCACTCCTGGCGCAGACGAGGGTCGGGCGACAGTACGATTCCGTTGGCTTCCATGGCCATCCTTTCGGGTTGTTACATCAAATCATAGGCGTCGACGTCAACGCTCACGCTCACGCCGCGCACGGAGCCCACCTCTTTGAGGCAGGCGTCGATATCATCAGAGACATGGTACCCCACGGGCGACTTCACAAGCAGATGGAAGCGGTAACGGTCCTTGGCTCTCTCGATTACACACGAAGCCGGGCCCAGCACCTGCGGCACGGCACTCCCCGCCCGCAAAAAGTCGGGCGCGGCGGCATGCCAGCGGCGCTTAAGAAGCTTTGCGATACGTCCGATGTAGTTCTGCGCGTCGTCTCGGTTCGCCGACCACACCAAGATGTTGACCAGGCGAACAAACGGCGGGTACAGCGCGTCGCGGCGCTGATCCAGGTCGTAGTCGGTAAAGATCGAACGATCGTGCTCAGCGACGGCGCGAATGACCGGATCCTCGGGCAGGTAGGTCTGGATGATAACCTCGCCGGGGCGATCGCCGCGGCCGGCACGGCCTGCAACCTGCTCCAGCAGATCGTAGGCGCGCTCCCCTGCGCGGAAGTCCGGCAGCTTGAGGGCGAAGTCGGCATTGACCACGCCCACGAGCGTGACCTCGGGAAAGTCGAGGCCCTTGGCGATCATCTGAGTGCCCAGCAGCACCGCGCAATCGGCGGCATCGAACTGTTCGAGCAGCTTTTTGTGTGCGTCCTTTCCGCGCGTGGAATCGGCATCCATGCGAATAATGGCGACGTCCTCGGGCAACATCTGGTGCAGTGCGTCCTCGATCTGCTGCGTGCCCAGGCCCATTTTTGCCAGGTAGCGACTGCCACATTTGGGACAGCGACTCGTGGGGGCCGGATAGGGCTGCACGCGCCAAGAAGAACCGCATGTATGACACTGCAGCGTGTGCGTGCGCTCGTGATACGTAAGCGCGGTGGAGCAGTGGTTGCAGGTGGGCACGCAGCCGCACTCGCGGCACATCAGGAACGGCGCAAAGCCACGGCGGTTATGCAGAAGCACGGCCTTCTCGCGGCGCTCGACCACACGCTCCAGACCTTCCATCAAGGGTTTTGAGAACATAGAGCGGCTGCCGTGCGAGAACTCGCGGCGCAGGTCGGCAATGCGGACTGTCGGCAGCACGGCGTGTCCCGGGCGCTCGGGCATCTCGACGCGCGTCCAGGTGGCACCGTTATACGTGCCACGGCGGCAGCGGTCGAGGGCCTCGGCCGAGGGCGTGGCGGAGCCCAACACGAGCGGGCAGCGGTAGCGCCGCGCCATCTCGGCCGCCACTTCACGCGCATGGTAGCGCGGGCTGGAACCCTGCTTGTAACTGGTCTCGTGCTCCTCGTCGATGATGATGAGGCCCAAGTCGCTGAGCGGGCAAAAGAGCGCCGAGCGGGCGCCGACAACCACGCGGGCCGCACCGCTGGCGACCATATCCCACTGGTCCAGACGCTCGCCGGCCGAAAGGCGCGAATGGAACACGGCAACCGTCTCGCCAAAGCGAGAGCGAAAGCGGCCGACGGTCTGGGCCGTCAGCGAGATCTCGGGAACGAGCACGCAGGCCGAACGGCCGGCCGCCAGCACGCGCTCAATCGCCGAGAGGTAGACCTCGGTTTTGCCGGAGCCAGTGACGCCGTCGACCAGCACCACGTCGCCATGAGCGTCCAGACGGGCGCGCTCAATCTGCGCGAGCGCCTGCTGCTGGCCGTTCGTGAGCGCGACTGGTGCCTTGCCGCTTGCCGAGGATAGCGTGGTCTGCTCGCTGCAGCCACGCCAGGCGCGACGCTCCTCCACCACCACGACGCCGCGCTTTTCGAGCGCCTTGATGGTAGCCGACATGCTGTTATAGAGCAGGTTGAGATCGCGCGTCGTGACCGGGCCGCATTGGAGCGCCTCGATGAGCTGACGCTGGCGAACAGCGGTCTTGGGCGGCGTGTAGTCGAAACCCTCGGGCGTGAGCATGACCCAGCGATTTTGGATAGGCTTGACGGCGGGGCGCTCAACCGTCCACACGCCGTCATCGCCCTTGACCACGCGCGGACTTCCACCCGGGGGCAAGAACAAACGCAGGCACTCGGAAAGCGTCGCGACATACTCGCGGCTCATCCAGCGTGCGATACGGGCAGCCTCGACAGTAAAGAGCGGTTTGCTGAGGATAGCCTCGATGGGCTTGATGCGTGCGGGGTCGAGGGCGATGTTGCCTTGTAGGTCGCCCAGCTCAGGCGCAATGTCGACAATATAGCCCGCGGCCGCACGGTTACCAAAGTGGACCAGGACCGTGGATCCGATCTGCGCCTCGTTGGCAAAGGACCGGGGAATGCCATAAGCAAACGGCTCAGACAGCGCACGCGTCGGGATGTCGAGGACCACGCTCGCATAGGCGGTGACGGGCTCGGGTGCAGGCTTAGGCTGAGCCGAGGCAGCGGCAGGCACAGACTTCACCGGAGCCTCCTCCGGTTGCGGCGAACCAAACAGCGACAGTTGTTCGACCATGGCCCCTGTACCTCCCATCCCATACGTCTACAGAAACAAGAGCCCCGCTCTGAGTGAACGGGGCTCGGATACATACGTTTGCGCAGCGATTACAGCGCCATTGTGCGGGCGCGATCGATGCGCGCCAGGCAGTCGTCGCGACCGACGAGCGCCATGGTCTCACCCAGCGGAGGGCTCACCATGTTGCCGCATACGGCGACGCGCACAGCTTGGAACACCACGCGCTTCTTAAGGTCCATCTGCTCGGGCAGCGGCTCAAGCGCAGCGTCGATGTTCGCGGCCGTCCACTCGGTAACACCCTCGAGCGCGGCCTTGGCGGCGTCCAGAATGGCGCACATGCCTTTCTTGGCCAGGCCCTTGTTAACGGACTTCTCGTCATACTCGAGCGTCTCGGCCGTAGCGAAGATGGGAGCGGCGACGGTCACGGCGTCGGCCGGCATCTTGGTGCGCGGCTTGACGATAGCGGCAAGCGCGTCGATCCAGTCCTCGCCGTACTCGACATTACCCTCGATGAGACCCGCCTCGTGCAGCTCGGGGACCATGATCTCATCGGCAAACTGGGCGTCGGACATACCGTTGATGTACTCAGCGTTAACCCAATCGAGCTTTTTGGGATCGAAGGTCGCAGGGTTCTTGGAGATGCGGTCGAGCGAGAACTTGCTGGCCAGAACATCGCGCGGGATGATCGTGGTCTCGCCGTCGAGCGACCAGCCGAGCAGCGCCAAGTAGTTGACGAAGGCGTCGGACAGGTAGCCGGCGTCGCGGTACTCCTCCACGGAGGTGGCGCCGTGGCGCTTGGAGAGCTTTTTGCCGTCGGCGCCCAGGATCATGGAGATGTGGGCGAACGTGGGCACGGGAGCGCCGAGGGCCTCGTACACCATGACCTGACGCGGGGTGTTGGACAGATGGTCGTCGCCACGGATGACATGGGTGATCTTCATCATGGCGTCGTCGACGACGGTCGCGAAGTTGTACGTGGGCGTGCCATCGGAGCGGAAGATGACAAAGTCGTCGAGCTCCTTGGCGTCGAAGGTCACCTCGCCGTGAACGGCGTCGTGGATGACGACATCGCCGCGGTCCTCGGGCACCTTGATGCGCAGGACGTAGGACTCGCCGGCCTCGATGCGGCGGCGGGCCTCCTCGGGATCAAGATCGCGGCAACGGCGCTGATAACCATGGAAGGGGTCCTTGCGCTCCTGCGCGGCCTTGCGGTCGGCGTCGAGCTGCTCCTTGGTGCAGAAGCAGGGATAGGCCTTGCCCTCGTCCCAAAGCTTCTGGGCGGCCTGCTTGTACAGGTCCAGGCGCTCGGTCTGGGCGTAGGGGCCAAAATCGCCGCCCACCTCGGGACCCTCGTCCCAGTCCAGGCCCAGCCAACGCATGGCGCGCAGGATGATCTGCGTGTTTTCGTCGGTGGAGCGGGTGGGATCGGTGTCGTCGATGCGCAGGATGAACGTGCCGCCGTTTGCGCGGGCGAAAGCCCAGTTATAGATAGCGGTGCGGGCGCCGCCGATGTGCAGCTTGCCCGTCGGTGAGGGTGCAAAGCGGACGCGAACGTCTGATGCCATGGAAATCTCCTCGATTGCAGGATGGATGTCTAACCGCACCAGTATAAAGCATCAAAGCAACCTCCGCACAAAGGGCACCGACCTACTCATTGGGGACAGACTTAAATGACCAGTCATTGGACAACCTGTCGGCACTTAGGTAAGGCTGGTCATTTAAGTCTGTCCCCAATGAGTAGGTGCGGAAAGGGTGTGAATGTTTGAATTACGCGCTATGATGTGCCCTTGCATAGAGAGCCTGGCGGAATGGTAACGGTCGCCGGGACACGTTTTTTGAAAGGACTATCATGTCAGAAGAACTTCGTTCCATCCCGCCCCAACACGGGTCCTTTGTTTTTACGTCGGAGTCGGTGACCGAAGGTCATCCCGATAAGATCGCTGACCAGATCAGCGACGCCGTCCTCGACGCAATCCTCGCCAAAGAAATAGAGCTGCAGGAGCAGGGCTACATCGCCCCCAACGGCGTGCCTGCCAACGTGGAGAACGTCCGCTGCGCCTGCGAGACCCTCGTGACCACCGGCACCGTCATCGTCGCCGGCGAGATTCGCACTCAGGCCTATGTCGACGTACAGGAAATCGCCCGCGGCGTTATCCGCCGCATTGGCTACAACCGTGCCAAGTTCGGTTTTGACTGCGACACCTGCGGCGTTATGAGCCTCATCCACGAGCAGTCGCCCGATATCGCCCAGGGCGTCGACGAGTCCTTCGAGACCCAGACCGGCGCTACCACCGACCCGATCGACCTGATCGGTGCCGGCGACCAGGGCATGATGTTCGGTTATGCCTCCAACGAGACCAAGACCCTCATGCCCATGCCACACTACCTGGCAAGCCGCCTGGCCGAGCGCCTGGCCACGGTGCGTCACGACGGTACCCTCGCCTATCTGCGCCCCGACGGCAAGACCCAGGTCACCGTGCGCTACGAGGACGGAAAGCCCGTCGAGGTCACGACCATCGTCATCTCCACGCAGCACGCCGCCGAGATCGAGGACATGGGTAAGATCAAGGCCGACCTCATCGAGCACGTCATCACCCCGGTCATGGCCGCCGAGAACATGCCGTGGGATAATGCCGACATCTATGTGAACCCCACCGGTCGCTTTGTCGTGGGCGGCCCCATGGGCGACACGGGCCTCACCGGCCGCAAGATCATCGTCGACACCTACGGCGGCTATGGCCGTCACGGCGGCGGTGCCTTTAGCGGCAAGGACTGCACCAAGGTCGACCGCTCCGCCGCGTATGCCGCGCGCTGGGTCGCCAAGAACGTGGTCGCCGCCGGTCTGGCCGACCGCTGCGAAGTCGAGCTTGCCTACGCCATCGGCGTTTCCAAGCCCCTCTCAATCATGGTCGACACCTTCGGTACCGCACATGTTGCCGAGGACAAGATCGTCGAGGCCGTAGAGAAGACCTTCGACCTGCGCCCGGGCGCAATCATCCGCGACCTAGACCTGCGCCGCCCCATCTACGAAAAGACGGCAGCCTACGGTCACTTTGGCCGAGAAGACGCCGACTTCACCTGGGAGAAAATCGACCGAGTCGAAGAACTCAAAGCAGCCTGCGGCCTGTAATTGGGAACCGCTAAGGTCATAACAACATATGCACTTTCAAAAGAAGTACCGGTCCCAAACGGTACTTCTTTTTTATTTAAAGGTGGTGAAGATGAGCCTACCTGGGACATGGAATAAATCACAGGCCGATAAATTTTGCAGCAGAGCGACTCCAACCATGTATCCTAAGTTCCGAGGGCTTTAGTATTTGGTCGATCGCGAGTTCCGCACGAGCCGGAGGCCACTTAATGTGGCCTCCGTGCGAGCAGGACTGTCCGAGCAGGCGACCAAATACTAAAGCCCTCGGAACGGCGGGACAGAGTATGCCCCGCCCCTCGGGACGACGGGATAGATAAGGAGCACCCATGGCAGGCAAGCCGCAAACACTAGCTACGACCTCGGCATTCGAGATCTTGGGCCCCGTCATGGTCGGCCCCAGCTCATCGCACACCGCCGGCGCCCTGCGGTGCGCCCAAGTTGCCGCCAGCCTGCTGGAAGGCCGCATCACCAAAGTCACCTTTGGCCTGTGGAACTCCTTCGCCCACACCTACCGCGGCCATGGCACCGATCGTGCGCTCGTCGCGGGCATCCTGGGCCTCGACACCGATGACGAGAACATCAAGCAGGCCTTCGACCTCGCACGCGAGCAGGGCCTCGAATATCACTTTGACATCAAGGGCGACGACGCCTCCATCCACCCCAATACCGTCGACATCGACATGGTCGATGACACGGGCGCCACGGCACAGGTCCGCGGTGAAAGCCTTGGCGGCGGCAAGATGCGCATCAGCCGCATTAACGGCGTCGGCGTCGACATCTCGGGCATGTATTCCACGCTCTTCGTGGCACACAAGGACGTCCCCGGTGTACTCGCCGCGCTCACCAACCTGCTCGCCTACGCCCACGTAAACATCGCTTTCTGCCGCACCTACCGCACCGAAGTGGGCGGCCAGGCCTACTCCGTCTTTGAGACCGACGGCGCGCCCGACGACACCGTCGTCCCCATGCTGCGCAAGCTCGACAATGTCGATTACGCGACCTTTATCGAGCTCCCCGGTTCTGCCTCGTCGCTCTCTCCCGGCGTCTCGGCCAAGGAAATCTTCGACGACGGCGAGCAGCTGCTCGATGCGTGCGAGGAACTGGGGCTCAGCATCGGCGCCGTTATGGCCGTGCGCGAGGCGCGCCTGACCGGCGAGGCGCACGCCGTCGCCGCCATGCGCCGCGTGCTCGACGTCATGCGCGAGGAGACCACGGCCCCCATCGCCAATCCGCAGCGTTCGCTCGGCGGGCTTATCGGCGGCGAGGCCAAGCTCGTCGAAGCCACCGGCCGCAACGATTTGAGTGCAAGCCTGATGGGCCCCGTTCAGACCGAAGCTGTGGCCCGCGCGATGGCCGTGCTCGAACGCTCCGCCACCATGGGCGTAATCGTCGCAGCTCCGACGGCAGGATCCGCGGGTGTTGTGCCCGGCTGCGTGCTGGCGCTCGCCGATCACCTTCAGCTCGACGACGAGCAAGTCATGGACGCGCTCTACTGCGCAGCCGCCATCGGCCTCAACCTCACCACAAGCGCCTGCGTTGCCGGCGCCGAGGGCGGCTGCCAAGCCGAGGTCGGAAGCGCCGCCGCCATGGCAGCCGCCGCGCTGGTGCAGATGCTCGGCGGCACGCCCGAGCAGGCGCTTGACGCCAGTTCCATCGCGCTGAGTAACCTGCTGGGCCTCGTTTGTGACCCCGTCGGTGGCCTCGTGGAGGTGCCCTGCCAAAACCGCAACGCCATCGGCGTGGCAGCGGCCTTTAGCTCGGCACAACTCGCCCTCGCAGGCATTAAGAGCCTGGTGCCGTTTGACCAGATGGCACATGTCATGCTCTCGGTGGGTCACGCGTTGCCGGCCACGCTGCGCGAGACGGCAAAGGGCGGCATCGCGCAGGCTCCGGCCGCACTTTCGGCCTGTGCAAAATGCGGTGTGTGCGGATAGCGGCAAAGAACGACTCAAAGGTGGGACAAATGTCCCACCTCTTTTGAATGCCACCGTTTCCGTACCACAAACAGCAGGGCAATCGCTATAATGCAAGCCCAGTAAAAACACGATGAACCGCAAGGCGAAAATCGAAGGATATGCATACGATGTCGCAAAACGATCGAACTCAACTGATTCCCGATCCGCAGCAGCCGAGCAGGCACACCGGCAGCGTTCAGTCGCCGCGTCCTATCGCGCCGAGCCACGGTCAGCAGCGTAGTGCAGCAAACGCTTCCCAACACCCGAACCAACAGCGACAGCAGCGTCAACAAAGTCAGCAGCGCCGGGCAAACGGCAATGCGCCCAAGCAGCCCCCCACGCACGCTCGAGGCGATCGCGGCCCCGCGCGCAAACCCGCCGAGAACAATAAGTCGGGCAAAAAGACGACGCTCTTTGTCGTCCTGGGTCTTATCGTCATTGTCTATATCGTAGGCGTCGTAGCGTTTTCGCAGGTAGCCTACCCCAACACCACCATCGCCGGCGTCGACGTCTCGTTCTCCAACGCTTCGTCTGCCGCCACCAAGGTCAATTCGGCATGGAAGCACTATAAGCTCGCCGTGACAGGCGATGACTTTAGCTGGACCTATCAGCCCGAGTCCGATGAGCCCATCGTCGACGGCGAAGCTGCCGCAAAAGAAATCATCAGCCACAACGAAGCCTTTGTATGGCCGGTCCGCCTTGTGGAATCCTTAAGCGGCAAGACCAAAACAACCGCTACCTCCAACGAAGTCGATCTTGATCAAGACGTCGACCTGTCCATGCTCTCCGACACCTTTAACCAAAAGCAGTTTGAGAAGGATCTGGGCGCCGCCATCGACGAGTTTAACGAGGGCCGTTCGGGCACGTTCGAGGCCAATAGCTCCTATGACGAACAGGCCGGCAAGTTTACCGTCGAGAAGGCGCGCTCCAACGAAAAACTCAACCGCGAGCATGTCATTAAATATGCCGAGCTCGAGCTTGCCTCGCTGGCCGAAACCGTAGATCTTTCCAAGCTCGGCAACGATGCCTATGAGCCGCTCAATGGAACGCTGACCGATGATCAGATTCAGACTGCATGTGATGCCGCCAACAACTTCCTGGGCGTCAACGTGACCCTTAAGCTCAACGGCGAGGATGCCGGAAAGGTCGACGGCAGCTCCGTGTTGCAGTGGATCAGCTTTGCCGATCCGGCCAACCCCACGCTCGATACGTCGCAGATCAGTAGCTGGGCAGCCGAGCTCGCCAACGGCTTTAATACCGTGGGCTCCACTCGCTGGTGGACGCGCGCCGATGGCAAGCAGTGCGCCGTCGAAGGCGGTGACTTTGGTTGGTCCATCGACAGCAGCTCGCTCGCCAAGCAGGTCGAAGACGCTATTAACAACAAGCAGACCGGCGAGATCGAGATCAAGTACTCCCAGAAGGCCGACACCTTTACCGCAAAGGGAGAGCCCGACTGGAAGGCATACATCGACATCGACCTGTCCGAGCAGCACGCGCGCTACTATGACGAGAACGGTAATATCGTTTGGGAGGCCAACTTTATTTCCGGCAAACCGGGCGAAGACGCCACCCCCGAGGGCGTGTGGCAGATCAACAGCAACGACGGCGGCAGCACCCTGATCGGAGCCAAGGACCCCGAGACCGGTAAGCCCAAATACGAGAGTCCGGTAAGCTACTGGATGCCGTTCGAGGGCAACATGATCGGCTTCCACGATGCCACCTGGCAAAACGACAAGAGCTTCGATAATGCCGAGTCGTACAAGTGGTGCGGCAGCCACGGTTGCATCAACCTGCGCCTGGCCGACGCCAAGGCACTTCACGACTGCATCAAAGTCGGCCTGTGCGTGGTTGTCCACTCGTAGTGCAACGTGCACATTCCTACAACGTGGAGCTGCTGCGACCAATCTAACAGTTCCGAAAGAAACCGTCCTATGCGCCCGCCCCAACCGGTGGGCGCATATACTTATCGAGGTACTTTCTATAAAGGAGACGCTATGCCGAATGTCCCCACGACCACCCCGGGCCCGGATGATACCGAGCGCACGCCCGAAGATGTCACCGAAACGATTCCTCTGATTACAAGCGTACATGCCGATAAGCAGAGCGGACGCGCGAACGATGCGTCCGAGATTTCCGATGAAGAGGCATATGCCAAGCTCAAGGCAAAACGTGCCGAACGTCGACGCAAAAAGCTAATCCGACGCGGCATTGCGGCCGGCGTCGTGGCCGCCATTGTGCTCATCGCCGTTGTCGTGACCTTAGCCATCAACGCACGGCCCGCAGGCAACAACGGGCCGGTGACCGACATGGTGACCGAGGGCACGTTTACCACAACGGTCGAGGCGAAAGGCCAGCTCAAACCCATTTCGTCCTCAGTGGTCTCCCCTTCTGTCGACGGCACGGTCGATTCTATCAACGTGCAGGCAGGCCAATCCGTCAACGAGGGCGACGTGCTTATGACCATTAAAAACGACGAGCTCGATCGCAACGTTGCCGAGGCGCAACGTGCAGTTGCAGCCGCTCAAGAAGACCTCGCTAACGCGCAGAAAGCCGCAGCTGCCGCGCAGGCCACCCCAACGACGGACGTCGAGGGAGCTTCCGCAGCGGCTGGCGTCTCCGCCGCAACAGCGGACACGAACGCCGTATCGGCCGCGCAGCGCAGCCTCGCATCAGCCCAGGCAAACCTCGACCAGGCGAACACCAAGGCCTCCAGTCGCACGGTCACGGCCCCGAGCTCGGGTAGCATCGTGGAGCTCAATGCCAAAGTGGGCGCCACGGTTACAGGCGGCATGATCATGGGCGAAAGCGATACGAGCGGCGGCAAGCAGTGCATGCAGATCGCCGACCTGTCCAAGATGAAGGTGACCGTGCAGGTGGGCGAAAAGGACATCGCCAAGATCGCCGTTGGGCAGAGCGCCAACGTCACGTATCCCGCGTTTCCCGATATCGTGAGCCAGGGCACCGTCACGGCTATCGCGTCGGTAGCAAACTCCGACGCCGCCAACAGTGGCGGCGGCAGCGTAACCTTTAACGTCGATATTCTCATTGAGGCGCCCGACGCGCGCCTGAAGCCGGGCATGACGGCCGAGGTATCGGTGGTGACCGAGCAGCTCGACGACGTGGTGATGGTGCCGACGATGGCGCTCATGACCGAAGACGGCGAACACTATTACGTCAACGTAGCGACTGATGACGAGGGCAAGCAAACCCATCGCGTGAAGGTGACCGTCGTGACGCAAAACGACAACGAAGCCGTAGTCGGCAAGACACAGGTTAAGCGCGACGACCAGGGCAACGAGATCAACCCCAACGTTCCGGTTACCAAGCTGCGCGATGGCGACACCCTCGTCATGGACACCGGAGCGGACGCAACGGCTGACGGCGGCTACGGTGCGGATTCGGGCAGTATGTCTGCCGATGAGGGCATGTAATGCGTCCCGTTATCGACATCCGCAACGTGCACCGCATCTTTGAGAGCGAGGCGGGGTGCGCCCACATCCTGCACAACGTGAGCCTGGCGGTAAATCCCGGCGAATTCGTCGCTATCACCGGCCCCTCGGGCTCGGGCAAGTCGACGCTCATGAACATCCTAGGCTGTCTGGATAAGCCGACGGCGGGCGACTACTACCTGCAAGGGCTCAACGTGGCCGAGCTCGATGATGAGGAGCTCACCGAAGTTCGCGCCCTGAGCATTGGCTTTGTCTTTCAGAGCTTCAACCTGCTGCCGCGCCTGTCGGTTATCGAAAATGTGATGCTGCCGCTGGCCTACACCAATGTGCCCCGTAGCCAGCGCGAAATGCGCGCCGTGCACGCGCTGCAGGCTGTCACGCTGCCCGTCGACCACTGGGACCACCGCATATCCGAGCTCTCGGGCGGCCAGATGCAGCGCGTCGCAATCGCGCGCGCCCTCGTCAATGACCCGCCCATCATTCTGGCCGACGAGCCGACGGGAAACCTGGACTCCGCTACCGGAGCGCTTGTGATGGAAACCTTCCATAAGCTCCAGAAGCGCGGCAAAACCATCGTGCTTATCACACACGACCCCGGCATCGCCGCCGAGGCCGACCGTGCCGTGACCATCCGCGACGGTCGCATTCACGATGGCGCGTATATTCCACATGCACCGCGGACCCTGCGCAGCGCCGTGGATAGCCTGCCCAGGATTTCCGCCTCCGCCAACCCGCCGAAAGGAGAGATGGCATGAGCGCCCGCGATCTCATCCAGGAAGCCCTTCACTCGCTCGAAGCTAACAAGGGGCGCAGCCTGCTCACCATCCTGGGCATTGTCATCGGCATCGCCTCGGTTATCGCCATGACTTCGCTCATCGGCGGCATCCAAAACAGCCTGGTCAACAGTCTGGGCCTCAATGCGGCACGCATGGTGCAAATCTATTCGTCGCAAGAACTCACCGAGTCCGACATCGAGAAGCTTCAAAAACTGGTGCCGCAGATAGAGCAGATCGGCATTGTCGACAGCGCGTATACCGAGTATAAGACCGGCGATAAAAGCTATACCGTCATGGCACAGGGTGTCGATAGCGACATGCTCGACGCCGTGGGGGCCAGCAAGCTCGTTGCGGGGCGCACCTATTCCCAGGCCGAGTCCCAATCAGGCTCGCGCGTGGCGCTCATCAGCCGCGGCGGCGCCGATCAGCTTTACGGCAACGAACAGGATGCGCTGGGGAAAACCATCAAGGTGTCCAACGGCGAGGTGCAGATTGTAGGTGTGATTGATGGCGGCAACGACTCCATGGGCTCGCTCACGCTGTATATGCCGCGCGAAACCATCTCAGGCCTGTTTGGCGACGAAAATCCTTCATTCCCCAGCGTGACGGCTCTTGCCGCCGAGGGCACAGACATGGACGAGCTTTGTAAGACCATCGAGTCCAAGGTGCGCGCAATGAAGGGCATCGCGGAGGATGATGAGTACGACAGTGTATCGGCGACCTCCATGAAAAGCGCCATCGATGCACTCAACTCCTTTATGGGCGCGTTCTCGCTCATCATGGGCGCTGTCGCCAGCATCTCGCTGCTTGTCGGCGGTATCGGCATTATGAATATGATGCTCACCAACGTGACTGAGCGCATCCGTGAGATCGGCATTCGCCGTGCCCTGGGCGCAAGTCGTCGCGATATCACCGCGCAGTTTTTGGCCGAGTCCTCGGCGCTGTGCGTCACCGGCGGACTGTTGGGTGTCCTGATTGGCTATCTGCTGGCATGGGGACTCACGTTCTTTGCCGCAAGCTCGGGCATCATGAGCGAGTTTGGAGCTACCGGGACGATCACGCCAAGCTTCTCCATTACAACAGTGTTGATCGCGTTTGCCGTATCGGTCGGCATCGGCGTAATCTTTGGCTTCTACCCCGCTCGCCGTGCAGCAAAGCTCGACCCGGTGGAATGCCTACGCTACCAGTAAGCCACCACCAACAAGTTGCGGTGAATTAGAGCGCCTAGCGCGCGAACTCCCGTAAGAGCGCGTCTTCCACTTCCCGAAGCGAAAGGGCCCCGCCTCCCTCGGCGGGACGGGCGACCACGATACAGCGCGCTCCCACGCCGCGCGCGGAGGCGATCTTCTCGGCCGTGCCGCCTACAGTTCCCGAGTCCTTGGTCACAAGCCACTGGGCGCCCACCTGCCGAAGTATCGCCTCGTTGAGCTCGCGGGTAAAGGGCCCCTGCATGCCGATGACGTGCGACGGAGAAAACCCCGCGTCGATGCACTTCGTTATAGCACCGGGCAGCGGGAGCACACGCACGAAGAAGCGCTCCGCGAAATCGGCTACGCGCGTGTAGGGAGCAAGCTCCTTGCTCCCCGTCGTGAGAAGCGCGCGACCCGGGTTCTCGGAGAGAAAGCGCGCCGCGCAGGCGATCGACGCGACCGGCACGACGCCTTTGGGCAGCGCCTCGGCCGGGCGCGCAAGGCGCAGGCATCGTGCACCCACGGCGAGCGAAGCGGCCCGGATGTTGCCGCTTGCGAGCGTGGCGAAGGGGTGCGTGGCATCGACGACGATGCACGCGCCGGAAAGCTCGCGCTCCATGTCGGCCTCGTCGAGCCTGCCCGCATGCACCTCGATGCCCGGAAGCTGGCCCAAAAGCTCGCCTCCGTACTCGGTTGCCGCGTAGGCACGGGCGGGGATGCCCGCCCCGCTCGCCCATTCGCACAGAAGGCGGCCCTCGGTGGTGCCGGCGAAGATGCGCAGCGCCGGCGCGGATGCGGGCGCCGTCACTTCGGGCCGCCTGGGCGCGTGATCTGGTAGAGCAGCGCGTTCATAATGGCGGCCGCCACGGTCGAACCGCCCTTGCGACCCCTCGCGACGATGGCCGGCACGCGTCGCGCGAGTAGCTCCTCTTTCGCCTCGACCACGTTCACAAACCCGACCGGCACCCCAACGACGAGCGCGGGCGCGATCTTCCCCGCGTCCATGAGCTCGGCGAGGCGCAGAAGTGCCGTGGGGGCGTTACCGACGGTCACGATGAGCGGACCCTCGATGCCGCAAGCTTTGTCCATGCTCGCAACGGCGCGAGTCGTGCCCGCGGCGCGCGCAGCCGCGGCGACATTAGGGTCGGCCATGTAGCACACGGCCTTGCAGCCGAGCTTTGCGAGCGCGGGCTTGCTTATGCCTGCGAGCGCCATGTTCGTGTCGGTGAGCACCGTGGCCCCTGCGCGCAGTGCGTCGAGAGCACAGTGCGCGGCGTCATGGGTGAATACGAGGGAATCGGCGTACGAGAAGTCGGCAGTGGTGTGGATGACGCGCTTCACGACGGGCTCTTCAAGCGGCGGGAACGTGCGGCCGCCGAGCTCTTCGGTGATGATCTCGAAGCTGCGCCGCTCGATGTCGCCGGGCGCCATCTCCTTGGAATCCATCTAGTACTCCACTCCTTCCCTTGCACCTATCCCCTGAGCGTAGGGGTGTTTCTCGCACCGCATCTCGGTTATGTAGTCGGCCTTCTCCACGATCTTGCGGGAAGGCGCGCGCCCGGTGAGCGCTACTTCGACGCCGCGCGCGGACATATCGAGCGCGCGGTCCACGAGCGCCTCGTCGACAAGCCCCTTCGAAAGCGCGTCGAGCGCCTCGTCGAGCACGAGCAGTCCCTCCTGCGCGCCCTCGAGCTCGGCGAGCGCGGAAGCGAGGTTCCCATCGTGCAGCTCGCGCGTCGCGGCAAGTTCTTCCGACGTCATGGACCAGGTAAACTTGTCCGACGCCTTCCCCGCGAACACGGGCACGCCGAAATGCTCGGCGAGCAGGCGCACCTCCCCGCTTTCGCCGTCTTTCAGGAACTGCACGACGACGACGCGGCGGCCTGCGGCGAGCATGCGAAGGGCGAGGCCCATCGCCGCCGTGGTCTTGCCTTTGCCGTCGCCATGATACACGTGGATCATACGCCCTCCTCGATAATGCGGTAGACATACTCCATGTCGAGCGCCACGCGCACGGAGTCGGCCAGGCGGTCGAACTCGCGCGCACGGTGATCGGCCGCGGACGCCGCGCCCACAGCACCCACGACGCTCTCGGGCAGGCCACGCATGCGCGCGAGCGAGCGCGCGAGGGCGAGCGCCACCCCCGGTTCGTCGAACAGGCCGTGGAGATAGGTTCCAAACACGTTTCCGCAGGCCGCGCCGTCTGGTTTGCCGCCAATCGTGCCCGCAGGGGCGCAGGAGACGATCGTTTCGCCGTCGTGGATCTCGTACCCGCGAGCCGTCATGCCGTTCCACACCGAGAACGCGCCTTGGGCGCCTGTGATGCGCAGCTCCGACTGGGCGAGGCGCTTTTCCTCCCTGAACACCGTACTTGCAGGGATGAGCCCGAGCCCGCGCGCGGTGCCAGCGCCTTCCCTGCCGTGCGGGTCGGAAAGCTCGTCTCCCAAAAGCTGGTAGCCTCCGCATATGCCGAGCACCGGCGTGCCCGCGCCCGAAAGCGCGCGTACACAGGCTCCGATGCCGCTAGCCGCAAGCCAGCGCGCGTCGTCGAGCGTGGTCTTCGAGCCGGGGAGCACCACCAGGTCGGGTCGGCCCAGATCGGTCGACAAGGAAACGTAGCGCACGCCCACGCCGGGCACGCGCGAAAGCGGGTCGAAGTCGGTGAAGTTCGACAGATGCGGAAGGCGCACGACGGCGACGTCGATGACGCCGCGCGCCTCGCGGACAGATAGGCGCGGCGCGAGCGAGTCCTCGTCGTCCAGGTCGAGCTTAAGATACGGCACGACCCCCACGACGGGAACCCCGCACATCTTCTCGAGCGGGGCCAAACCCGGGCGCAGGATTTCCACATCGCCGCGGAACTTGTTCACCACAAGCCCCCGCAAAAGCGTGCGGTCCTCGGGCGCAAGGAGCGCGACCGTGCCGTAGAGCTGGGCAAACACCCCACCTGGGTCGATGTCGCCCGCGAGCAGCACGGGGGAGGACACGGCGCGCGCGAGCCCCATGTTGACGATGTCGTTTTCGGCAAGGTTGATTTCGACGGGGCTGCCGGCGCCCTCGATGACGATGACGTCGTTTTCCTCCGCGAGCGAATCGAACGCCTCCAAAATCTGCGGCATGAGCGCCTTCTTTCGCGCGAAGTAGTCCCTCGCAGCGAAGGCTCCCTGCGCCTTGCCGGCCACGATGAGCTGGCTTCGGTGGTCGCTTTCGGGCTTGAGCAGGATGGGGTTCATGCGCACGTCGGGCGCGATGCCGCACGCCTCGGCCTGCATGATCTGGGCGCGCCCCATCTCGAGCCCATCGGCCGTGACACCGCTGTTGAGCGCCATGTTCTGGCTCTTGAAGGGAGCCACGCGCAGGCCGTCCTGCGAAAGCACACGGCACAGCCCCGCCGCAAGCAGGCTCTTCCCCGCGTTCGACATGGTGCCCTGGATCATGATGGGCTTCGCCCTACCCACGGGTATCGACCTCCTTCGCCGAGCCTCGGCCATCCGCGCCCGCCATAGCGTCGCTGCAAGAAGCGCCGCCCCGTTCGTCGGGTTCGCCTTCGCCCGATGCGCCTTCCGCCCGAAGCGCGCGGCTGAACGCCATCGCAAGCCGGGCGTTCTCCTTGCGCGTGCGCACCGCGACGCGGCACCAGAAACGGGACAGTACCGAAAACGAGTCGCACGTGCGGACCAAAACCCCCTGTTTATACAGGCGCTCGGGGATGTCTTTCGCCGGCGTGCGGACTAAAAGGAAGTTCGCATCCGACGGCACGACGGAAAGCCCGAGCGAGGAGAGCTCGTGGGAAAGCCACGATCGCTCGCCCGCCAATACATCGCGCGTGCGCGAGACGTATTCGACGTCTTCCAGGGCGGCGATGCCCGCGGCCTCGGCGACCGAGGAGACGGGCCACGCCTGCCCCGCCCGGCAAATCCCCTCGATGAGTTGGGCGTTTCCGCTGATCAGATACCCCAACCGCAACCCTGCCATTCCGTAGAGCTTGGTGAACGCGGAGAGCACGGCCACATGGTGCGAACACGCGGCGCGTGCGGCCACGCTCCTTTCGCGGGCGTCGGGCGCAAATCCGAGGAAGCACTCGTCCACGACGAGCAGCGCGCCCACCTGCTCGCAGCGGCAAGCCGCCTCGTCGATCACGCGGGGGTCGACGAGGCGCCCCGTCGGGTTGTTCGGATTGCAGAGGTACGCCACGTCTCCCGGCCCCTCGATCGCGCGGGCGAAGGAGGCGGGCACGTCGAAGTCATCCGCTTCGGAGAGCGGGAACTCCTGCACGCATGCGCCGTAGTACGATGCCGCCTCCGCATATTCAGAGAACGTCGGCGCGCACACGACGATGCGTTTCGGGCGCACCGCCGCGGCGAGCCGCCAGATGATGTCGGACGCGCCCGCGCCGCAAACAATAGTATCTTCGGGAATGCCCTGGGCGCGCGCTAGGGCGCGAACGAGGGCGAGGCTTTCCCTATCGGGGTAGGCGTCGATTCGAGAAAGCGCCTTGCAAGCTGCGGCGACGGCGCGCGGCGAGGGGCCTGCCGGATTCACGTTCACCGAGAAGTCAATGAGGTCGGAGACGCCCCCTTCGCAAGCGATGCCGAGCGATTGCGAGCTGCCCCCATGCGTACGGGCGCGCAGGATTCCCCCGGCAGCCCGGGGCGCGGCGTGGTCTTCCCTCATGCCATCGCCCCCACGGCGAGCACGACCGCCGCGCGCGCGGCGCCGAAGACGACGAGCGCGCATACGGACGCGGCGAGCATGAGCCTCGTCGCCCGGGCGATGTCGTCCCACTCGATTTCACGGGACGCGTCGCCTATCGTCGGTTTATCAACGAGCTTGCCAAAATACACCGCGGGTCCTGCCAGGCGCAGCCCGAGCGCGCCCGCGCACGCCGACTCGGTCTGCGCCGCGTTCGGGCTCGCATGGCGACGCCTGTCGCGGCGCCAGATGCGCGCCGCCCCGCGCGCGTCGAGCCCGACGATCGGGCACACGGCGATCATGAGCAGGGCCGATAAGCGCGAGGGAATCCAGTTCACCGCATCGTCGAGGCGCGCCGAGGCGCAGCCAAAGTCGATGTAGCGCTCGTTTTTGTAGCCCACCATGCTGTCGAGCGTGTTCACCGCCTTGTACGCCATACCCAAGGGCGCACCCCCGATCATAAGGTAGAAAAGCGGCGCGATGACGCCGTCGCTCGCGTTCTCCGCCACCGTTTCCACAGCGGCGCGCGCGACGCCCTGCTCGTCGAGAACAGACGTGTCGCGTCCCACGATGAGCCCGACTGTTTCGCGCGCCGCGACAAGGCCGCCCTTCGAGAACGCGCGGGCCACGGCCAGGCTCTGGCGGCGCAGCTCGCATGCCGCGAGAATCTGATAGCTCGCCCATGCCTCGGCCACGAAGCGCAAGCCGGAGTGAACCATACCGCAAAGATGCAGGATTCCCCAGGTCAAAAGCCCACACGCAAGCGGAAGCGCCACGGCGAGCACAAGCCCTGCGGCGCGCGTGCCCGCGGGCGTTTGCGGGAATACGCGCCGCAGGCGGCCTTCGGCCCACGTGATCGCGCGCCCCATGGCGACGACGGGATGGGGAAGCCAGCGCGGGTCGCCGAAGACAAGGTCGGCCGCGAACCCGGCGGCGACGGCAAGAATCGTCATCACTGGGCATCGCCCCCCGAAGCGGGGCGAACGTCGCGAAGGCAGCGTCCATCCCAGGTGGCGGCCCATGCGCCGCCTGGCTCGGTATGCACGTCGAAGTATCCCATTTTTGGGACAGCTAGCTCGGAGAGCAGCGCTTTCACGGTACCCGCGTGAACGACGAAGACGGCGCGCCCACTCCCCTGAGCGCGCTCCGATTCGCACGCCTCCCGAAACGCCGCGACGACGCGGCGGGTGAAATCGCTCTTGCCCTCGCCATGCGGGCAGCGCGTCTCGCACCAGGAGTCTACCCAGGCGCGGTAGCGCGCATCCTCTTTAAGCTCGGCGGCGTTTCGCCCCTCGAAGTCGCCGAAATCCATCTCGCGCAGACCGGGGCACGCCATAAGCTCCGCGTTCGGGAAGAGGATGCGCGCCGTCTGGTCGGTGCGGGCCATGCCGCTCGTGATAACACGGAACACGTCACCATCGCACGCGAGATCGCGCAAAGCGCGCTCGCCCGCGCTCGACAGGGGCTCGTCGGTGCCCGCCCCGCTGTAGCGATGGTCTTCCGTGCCCGCCGTGGCACCATGGCGCACGAAGACGACCTCCAAAGGCGCGCCCGCGCCCTGCGTACCTCGAGGCGCATCGGCAAGGTTTCCTTTGATGACCTGGGGAATCCCGCACGTCATGCGCACGACGACGTCGGCGCGCGCAGCGAGCGCGCATCCCAGGCGCCCCGCGCGCTCGCGCCATTGGGCGTCTTCCGCACGCATGGGGACGACCCCCGAACCGACCAAGGGCAGAATCACTGCGTCGAAGCCCATCAGCCGCTCGAGCGCCCGGTCAGCGTCGAGCGCGCGTACGAGTTCCTCAGCACGGTACGCGACACGGCCGGCAAAAGCCGCGGGCACGCCGCCCTCCGCAAGCTGCGCCGCGTCGACGAAATCGTCCGCCGCGAACCCGAGCTTTTCGCGCACGAAGGTCCTCTTCCCCGAATGCGCGCCACCTACCACGAGAATCATAGGAGCATGCCCCCCGCCACCAGCATGGCAAGCATCGCGAGCTCGGCCCATTGCAGAAACCATCCGGCCAAATCACCCGTCACCCCGCCGAAGCGGGACAGGGCAACATGGCGGTACCACGCGAGCACCAAAAGCCCCGCCACCGCTATAAGGGCGCCGACGGCCTGAGCGCACGCGACCATCCCTGCAGCCGAAGCAGCAGCGAAAGCGCAAAGCGGCACGACGATCTCCGCGCGCTTCTTCGCAGGCGAGAGCCCCGCGGCCATGCCGTCCGCCCGCGCGGCAGGCCAGCATTCTACGGCGAGCCCCGAAAGCGCGCGGGAGAACACGAGCGAGCACAGAAGCGCGAGGAACGCCCCCGCCGTAAGTGGCAGCGCGGTGAACAGGGAAAACTGCAGAATAAGGTACACGACAACACCAATGACCCCGAAGGCGCCCGCCCGCGGGTCGTGCATGATCTCGAGCTTTCGCTCGCGCGGGGCCCAACTTGCAAGCGCATCGGAGGTGTCGCAGAGCCCGTCTAGGTGGATGCCTCCCGTCACCGCCACAGGCAACGCCACGAGCACGGCCGCGACGATGGTCGCGGGCACGCCGAGCAGGTTCGCCACGTGCCCCCACGTCGTCATGAGGAAGCCTTCCGCAACGCCCACCAGGGGAAACGCAGCAAGCGCATGGGTTGATCCGAAATCGGTCCAGGCCGATTTCGGGACGGGGATGCGCGAGAACGTTCCGAACGCCGCGCCGATTGCCTCTGCTATCTTCACC
>JAXJMO010000064.1:0-4315 GCA_036313175.1 Collinsella sp.
CATCAACGTGTTTGCAAAAAACCTCGAAGGCCTGCTCTCGGCTCGACCGGTTCGTGGCGCACGCGTGCTGGCACTCGACCCCGGCTACCGCACTGGCTGCAAGGTCGCCGTCATGGACGAGACCGGCAAGCTGCTCGACCACGGCGTCGTCTACCCCACCAAGCCGCGCCACGACGTTGCCGGCACCAAACGCGAGCTGGCTCGCCTGGTCAAAAAGGACAAGGTCAACACCATTGTTATTGGCAACGGCACGGCGAGCCGCGAAACCGAGGAGGTCGTGAGCGAGTTCATCTCCGAGCAGGCGCCCGAGCTTCGCTACACCATCGTCAACGAAGCCGGAGCGTCGGTTTACTCGGCATCCGAGCTGGCGAGCCAGGAATATCCCGATCTTGACGTCACGGTGCGCGGCGCCCTTAGCCTGGGTCACCGTCTGCAAGACCCCCTTGCCGAGCTGGTCAAGATCCCGCCTCAGTCCATTGGCGTTGGCCAGTATCAGCATGACCTCGACCAGGCCGAGCTTTCGTACTCGCTGGGCAATGTTGTAGAAGACGTTGTCAACCGCGTGGGCGTTGATGTAAACACCGCGAGCACAAGCCTGCTGGGCTATGTGTCCGGCATCACACCAACGGTTGCCCGCAACATCGTTGCCTACCGCGAGGAAAACGGCCCCTTCACCGACCGCGCGCAACTCAAGAAGGTCTCGAAGCTCGGCCCCAAGGCGTATCTCAACGCTGCAGGATTCCTGCGCATTGCAGATGGCAAAAATCCGCTCGACGCAACAAGCGTCCACCCCGAAAGCTACGCCGTTGCCAACGAGGTACTCAAGCGCGCGGGCGTTAAAGCCGATGAGCTCAAGCGCGGTGGAATCCCCGATATCGAACGCCGCGTGGGCAGCATCGGCGAGATCGCCGGAGAGCTCGGTTGCGGCATCTTGACGCTCATCGACATCATCGACGAGCTCAAAAAGCCCGGCCGTGACCCCCGCGACGACGCCCCCGAAGTTGTCTTTAGCCGCTCTGCCCTCTCCATCGATGACCTAGAGTCGGGCATGAAACTCAAGGGCACGGTGCGCAATGTCGTAGACTTTGGCGCATTTGTCGATATCGGCGTGCATCAAGACGGCCTGGTGCATATCTCCAAGATGGCCAACCGCTTTGTCAAACACCCCAATGACGTTGTTCGCGTGGGCGACACCGTCGATGTATGGGTCGAGAAAGTCGACCGTGATCGCAAGAAGATCTCGCTCAGCATGATTGAGCCTCGATAGCTCTCAATAGCAAAAGTCAAGGCGTCCGCACTGCAACTCGGTTCGCAGTGCAGACGCCTTTTATGAAGGGCTTGTGAAAATGTGACAAAATAAACCTGTCGAGGGGGTGCGGACGAATAGTTGGACCATTCGGTCCGGTTAGGAGTTCGCGTGTACAGTCAATCCGCAAGAAAAAAGGCCCTCGAGGTCCTGGCGCTCACCGGTGACTTCGAGAAGAGCGCCAGGATGTCCGGCATCTCCGGCAGGACCCTGCGCCGTTGGGCGGCAAACGCGGCCGGGCCGCAGCAGAGGACCTGCGGAGCCAAGTTCGAGCCCTACGGCGACGAGGTCCGGGGCAAGGCGATGGAGATGGCGCGAAAAGGCGCATCTTGCAGGGGCATCGCGGAAGCGCTCGGCATCGGAAGCCCCGATGCTGTACGCTATTGGCTGAAAGGCGGCGGAACGAAGGGGGCGCGGATGGGCGGCCGGGCAAGAACACCTGAGGGCGACGAGCCCGCATACGCCGGCTTCGAGGGCGGCCTCGAGGAGAGGATCCGGCAGCTCGAGCTGGAGAACGACATCCTGAGGGGAGCCGTCGATCTTTTAAAAGCAGGGAGCCTCGGCTCGATGAGCAACATGGGGAAGACCGTGCTGATCGACAAGCTGAGGCTGGAGTCCGACCGCCCCTTAAGAGAGCTCACCGATTCCTTGAGGATCTCGAAGAGCTCCTATGAGTACTGCCGCGCGAAGCTGCGCGCGAAGGACAGGCACGCCCAGCTCAGGATCGACATCAGGAGGATATTCGACGGCGCCGGCGGCACGCGGGGCTACCGGTACGTGCACAACGAGCTGCGGGAAGGCGGCGTCGTCGTCAGCGAGAAGGTCGTGCGCGGGCTGATGGCCGAAGAGGGCTGCAAGGTCGCCTACCTGAAGAGGAAGCGGCGCTACAGCTCCTACAAGGGGGAGATATCGGACGCGCCCCCCCAACCTGGTGAGGCGCAACTTCCACGCGGACGCGCCGAACGAGCTGTGGCTCACCGACATCACCGAGTTCAAGCTGCCCAGCGAGGAGAAGGCGTACCTCAGCCCGGTCATCGACTGCTACGACGGCCTCGTCGTGGCATGGCGGATCGGAAGGCGCCCGAACGCGGCGCTCGCCAACGGCTCCCTGGAGGACGCGTGCGGGACGCTCTCCCCGGGCCAGCACCCGGTCTGCCACTCGGACAGGGGATGCCATTACAGATGGCCCGGCTGGATCGGCATATGCGAGGGAAACGGCCTGGCCCGGTCCATGTCGAGGAAGGGCTGCAGCCCGGACAACTCGGCTTGCGAAGGCTTCTTCGGCCGCCTCAAGAACACTGATAATGGGAATCGCGCTATCGACGAGGGTTATCGGCGAAAATGCGCATGAGCCGACGCGATGGCCCATTAAAGAACTGCCGTCGATTCCAGCGACTGGCCTCAACTCGAAGAGCCTCGCGTCGGCCCCGGCCAAGGCCGGCCAATGACCTAATAGGAGCATGGGCTCGAGCGCGTGGACCTAGCAACCCGCATGGTACAGCCCCCATCAGTGTTCTGTCTAGCCAGCCTTCGGTTCGGATCGTATCGCAAGCGTTGATCTGAAGGGCTGCATATGAGCGAGTTGGAGAAAGGCCTCGTCTTTGCCGGCGTCGACACCCACAAAGACACCCACACCCTCTGTCTCCTCGACCACACGGGGAGAGCAATCGGGACATTCAGGTTCGCCGCGGACGCGAAGGGCTACGATGCCCTCGCCGGCAAGATAGGCGGCCCGGCAACGTGCGTCGGCGTCGGCATCGAGGGGACCGGCTCGTACGGCGCCGGCTTGACGCGAAGGCTCCTTGAGCTCGGGTACTGCGTGTATGAGGTGATGGTGCCGGGAAGGGCGAGGCGCAAGCCGGGCCGTCCGAAGAGCGATCCGGCCGACGCCGAGGTGGCGGCGCGGCAGGTTCTCGCCAGGGTCAACCTGTCGAAGCCCAAGGACCAGTCCGGATGGACGGAAGAGCTCAGGCAGCTCATGATAGCCCGCGACCGCCTCGTGCAGGCCACATCGGCCATGATAAACGCTGCGAAATCCCTGATAGTGACGGCGCCCGAGGATTTGAGAAGGTCGTTGGAGGGCCTTTCCAGGAAGAATCTCAGAAGCGCCCTCTCGACGCTCGACCCCGCCGCCGGCGGCATCATTCTGGCCCTGGGGTCCTTGGGAAAAGCCTGGGATCTCCAGGATCGGGAGGCAGACGCCATCGAGGAGAGGATGAAGCGGGTTTTGGAGGCGAATGTCCCTGCCCTGCTCACCATTTACGGCTGCGGCACCGTTTCCGCCGCCGCCCTGGCCGTGGCCGGCGGGGGAAATCCCGAAAGGCTGAAAAGCGAGGCCGAGTTCGCCTCCCTATGCGGCGTCGCCCCGCTGCTGGCGAGCTCGGGCAAAACGGAACGCCATCGCCTGAACAGAGGGGGCGACAGGCGCGCCAACAGGGCGCTTTACCAGATCGCAGTGACCAGGATGTCGTATGATCAGAGGACCAAGGATTACGTCGGAAAGCGCAAGCGCGACGGAAAATCCAAGAAGGAGGCCATCAGGTGCCTCAAGCGCTACATCGCCCGCGAGGTGTTCCGGGCGTTGCGCAACCCGCTCGAAATCAAAGGGCCGTCGTGGAAGGATCTGCGCCCCGCAAGACAAGCTCTGGGCATTACCTTGGTGGAAGCGGGGAAGGCCCTCAACGTCGGATTCCAAAGGGTAAGCTACGCTGAGACCGGCCGCCTGATGAACGTTCGGTTCCTGGAAGAATACGATGCCTGGCTGAAATCTCAGGCGAAAAGAGAGAGTTGACATACATAGGAGCTTCGAGTTCTTCTACTATCGGGACTGGGATGGCGTCACCGTGGACTCGTTCATGGAACTGCTGAGCGAGTACATCGTTTTCTACAACGAGCGCCGCAAGAAGCAGTCGCTCGGCTGGATGAGTCCTAGGCAGTATCGGTCAAGCAAGGGACTGGTCGCTTAGGCTGGTCCAAGGAATTGTCCGCACCCCCCTGTCACATTCTGCC
>JAXJMO010000065.1:0-4302 GCA_036313175.1 Collinsella sp.
ACACTTGAAGTGTCCATCCTCGCAGTATCCGGTTCTCAAGGTGCACGCTTTGCGGCTCATCCGGTCCGACCGGGCCGCGCGGCAAGGAGATATATTGCCAGACCGGAGGGGCCCCGTGGGACGTCAATTCCACTCTTCACAAGTCCTACACAACATATTGCTTTCTATAGGTAATAGAAAGACTGGTGTGGATCTTCCGCACGTATCAGATGATGACTCTTTGGTTCAGGAATATATAGAGATCGGTCACCTGTAAGTGTTTATCTACCCGCGCTTTTAGCAATGTAGACCAGCGCTTTCGATAAAAAAAGAGGGAGCGCCGCGCACAACGCGACACTCCCCTAGCGATTCAAGAGAACCTATTAGGCCTCGAGAGCCTTCTTGGCGATGGTAGCCAGCTCGTTGAAGGACTCGATGTCCTCGTAAGCCATCTGAGCCAGGACCTTGCGGTCGAGCTCGATGCCGGCAACCTTCAGGCCGTGCATGAACTGAGAGTAAGAGATGTCGTTCAGACGAGCAGCAGCGTTGATACGAGTGATCCAGAGAGAACGGATCTCGCGCTTCTTGTTGCGGCGATCACGATACTGATACTGCAGGGAGTGCTGGACCTGCTCTTTAGCATGCTTGTAAGTACGCGAAGCGGCACCGTAGTAACCCTTCGCACGGTGCATAACGGTACGGCGCTTCTTCTTGGCGGCAACAGCGCGCTTAATACGTGCCATGTTCTATCAACTCCTAGACGGTAAAACGAAAAACGGGAACGCGAACTTAGGCGAGACGCGACTTGATGACCTTGCGGTCGGCAGCGGCGATCTCGGTCTCCTGACGGAAGCCACGCTTACGCTTGGTGGACTTCTTGCTCAGGATGTGGCTCTTGAAAGCCTTGGCGCGCATAAGCTTGCCGGTACCAGTCTTGCGGAAACGCTTCTTGGTGCCGCTGTGGGACTTCATCTTAGGCATGAAATACTCCTTAATCGGTTACAGAACACTAGTTACTTGGTATCGCTTGCCGCTTTATCCTCATCGAAGGCGCCCTTAATCGGGGCGAGCAGCATAAGCATGTTACGGCCTTCCATTTTAGGCTTGGACTCGACCGTAGCGTAAGGCTTGAGATCCTCGGCGAGACGCTCGAGAACGTTAAGGCCCTGCTCCGGGTGAGCCATCTCACGGCCGCGGAACATGATGGTGATCTTAACGCGTGCGCCCTTCTTGAGGAAACGCAGAACGTGGCCCTTCTTGGTCTCGTAGTCGCCAACGTCGATCTTGGGTCGGAACTTCATTTCCTTGACCTCGACCTTGGACTGGTTCTTACGAGCAGCCTTGGCCTTCATGGCCTGCTGGTACTTGAACTTACCGTAGTCCATGACCTTGCAGACCGGCGGCTCCGCGTTGGGAGCGATCTCGACCAGGTCGAGACCCTGATCGTCGGCGACGCGCTGGGCATCGCGGATGGCGAACAGGCCGAGCTGAGAGCCATCGACGCCAATCAAACGGCACGAAGATGCAGTAATCTCGTCGTTGATGCGGGTGTCATCAGACTTAGCTATTTTCCCTACCTCCATTCATAAAAAAATAACCCGGCGCTTCTCAGCAACCAGGTCGTACACATAGACATCCTCGATTTGAGGAAGAGAATCTAATTTGTATGACCAGTCAGCTGCTCATTGGCGCCAAAAGGTGGGAACCCTCGGGTTCCTCTTTAGGGCATTGCGGGAACAACGCCTTGCGAATAATAACACGTACAGCGCGTTATCACATTACGTACACGAAAAAGGGGCCTTGACCCCCTTGAACGCTCGCTTGCATGTATGGTGCCCGAGGCGAGACTCGAAGGGCCTTCGCTTCGCGAAGCCCCGGGCTTCGGGCGCGTGGCGCCCTCGCCACGCTCCGCTACAGACAGGCCACAGGCCTGTTTGCTTAACGCTTCGCGCGCTCACGCGAGTTCGGCACGAAAAAGGGGGCCGCAACCCCCTTGAACGCTCACTTGCATGTATGGTGCCCGAGGCGAGACTCGAACTCGCACGTTGTTGCCAACGGTGGATTTTGAGTCCACTGCGTCTGCCAATTCCGCCACTCGGGCACGCAATGCGTGAGTTAGTTTATCACAGCTTTCTACCGATTAGTCCGAAAATGGAACTTCGAGCATTTCGATGAGTTCGACCGTGCGTAGCATCTCGCGCTGACGGCATCCGCGACCGTCGACCGAAGCCTCACCCATCTGGTTATCGTAAGGGTCCTCGCGCATGCCGTCGAAAGAGGACTCAAACTCTGCCTGGAATCGATTGTTGGCCACCATACGCCATGGGTCGAGATTGCCAAAGTAGTGACGGCGGCGCCACTCCTCCCCCATCCTGTGAGCAGAAGATCCAAATGACACGTCGGCGTTGAGCCAACCGGTCTGCGGCGTATAGAACTCTGCCCAGTCGTGCGACCCCACCGAATCGGGCGCAACGTACAGGCCGCTCTGCCAACGGGCAGGCACGCCCGCGATACGGCACATGGTGATAAACGTGAGCGCCATAACGCCGCAATCGCCGCGGAGCGAATGCGCGCAGTCATCGGCAATAGATCCCAAAAGCAAGTACGGCGGCTGATAGCGATAGTCGATATGCTGCGTCAGATAATCGTAGATAGCACGAGCGCGATCGAGCGGATCCTCGAGTCCGTCAACAACACCGGCCGTCAGCTGCTGCAGATACGGCGTGAATGCAATGTGCGGACGGTCCTCGGAAATATCCTCGGGCAGAGGCGCGTCCATACGCGGATGAACCGGAAGTGTGCCACCGTAGACATCACAATAAGCAGCATCGATGTGATAACGATAAGTCACCGAGAATGAGCGCTCACTCGAAGAAGACCACGAGGCGGTACGCGCCGAAGCGTTCGCGGGAGCAACAGCACCCTCCGGCGTCATGTCGAGAATCTCGACCCGAGACTGCTGACGGCAGGCAGCCGCGACGGGAAGCCAAGCGCAAACGGTCTCTCCCTCCAGAGCGCCGGGGACAGACACGGACGCTTTAAGCGTAATGACGCGAGCCAATCCGTTTTGTGACTCCATCTCCTTGAGCATCTCGTCGCGCAGTGCTATTCCGTCCGTAGAATCGGGACGCATGCCGGGGACCTCTTTGGGATATACGCGAAGCGAATCGAGGAAGTTGTCGAGAACGAACAGCTCGCCATCGATAAAGCGCCAGTCAATACGCTTACGGTCAATCAGATCGTCAAACTGCTCCTCGGTAAACTCAGGCCACTCCTCGCGAATCATCGCAATAGCTCGATCGCGCGACACCGAAAAATGAAGCGGCGTCTCAAGCATGCGATACCGCTCGGCACGAACGCAGGCAGCAAGCGAGGGATCGGGATCTTGGGCAAGTAGGCGGTCGCAAGCCTCAATAGCCTGCGAAAGATACCCCGCGTCCTTTAAACGCAGAATCTCGGGTGGCAAGCCAACATCTAGAAAACGGAAGTCATCATTGCAAACATCAACAGAGCAACCAACAGGACCCTCGTCAATAACCTTCCCATCCGAAGGCAGCACATTAATAACAGCCATACCAAACTCCAAGTCATTAGAACTCTTGAAGTCCATTGTAGCGAGATAAAAAGAAAGCCCCAATAAAGGAACCCTCAACACCGATAAACGGTACCTATAAAAAATGAATTCAGCCCAGTAACCCTGTGGCGAGTTAACGAAGGAGGCCCCGTTCACCCGAAGCTTTTCCCATTGCGCGACTTCTGGCAAAGCCAGGTGAGCGCAAGGGAAAAGCGTAGGGTGAACGGGGCCTCCGACGGGAAAGTTAAACCGCTACTTACGCCTTGTTGACGGAGCCAAACTCCTCCATGAGCTCCTTGGTGCGGGCAACGATGTTGTCGCGACCAGGCTTGAGGAGCTTGCGGGGGTCAAAGCCCTTGCCCTGCTGATCCTTGCCAGCCTCGATATACTCGCGAACGCCCTTGGCGAAGACGAGCTGCAGATCGGTGTTGACGTTGATCTTGGAGATACCCAGGGAGATGGCCTTCTTGATCTGATCCTCGGGGATGCCGGTACCACCGTGCAGAACGAGGGGCAGGTCGCCGGTCTGAGCCTTGATCTCGCCCAGACGCTCGAAGGAAAGGCCAGCCCAGTCGGCGGGATACACGCCGTGGATGTTGCCGATACCGCAGGCGAGGAAGTCGACGCCCAGGTCAGCAATCTGCTTGCACTCAGCGGGGTCAGCGAGCTCGCCGTTGGAGGTCACGCCGTCCTCGGTGCCGCCGATGCCGCCGACCTCGGCCTCGATGGACATGCCCTTGGAGTGGGCA
>JAXJMO010000066.1:0-22285 GCA_036313175.1 Collinsella sp.
ACGACGCACGCCGGCATTGAGCAGCTGAGGAACCTGCGGTGTGAGGTCGATGGGGTAGGCGTCGTACAAGCGAGAGCGGCCGTGGATGTCGGTGCGGACGGGCATGACCTTTCCGTCGATATTCTTGAGCGAGAGCTTGCGGGCACGCAGGCGGCAGTTGGCACAATCGTGGATGCAGCCGTTGGCAACCTGCAGAATGCAATGCTCGCTTGTCATGACGCGCGGGCGGCCAAAGACGGTGATGCCCAGAGCCGCGGGCGCGGCGGCTCCGAGCGAGACAATCTCGTCGAGTGTGATCTCGGGCGAGAGCCAAAACGCACCGGCTCCGCGCCCGGCAAGCGCCTCCATGCAGGGCGTGTTGTGCACCGGCAGGCAAGAGCGAATCTCGGCCGTGGCGCCGGCATGCGCGGCTACGGCGAGCTCGGAGATATTGCCGACGGCGACGGTGGCTCCGGCATTGATCCAGGGATCGACGCGTACGTGGTCAACGGCGCGGCAGACCTCGTCGAGTACGGGTACGATGCCCTGCTCAAATGCATCGGCGGGGGAGACACCGGCGGCCTCGAGCGCATCGGTGGTCATATAGATGCGCGTGGCGCCCTCGGCACGAGCTGCCTCGGCGGCTTCGAGCGTGTTGACGGTGGCGCAGATCTGCGGCTCGTCGCGGTAATGCTCGGGCATGGCGCGCGTACATTTGTCGAGCAACGGAATCTCGAGCGTTTTCTCGCGCTCCTCGTACGGTGCCAGAATGGCCTCTTCCAGCGCCTTACAAGCGGCGGCGCGCACCTTGTGCACGGCGGAAAAGCCCATACCGCAGCCGGCGTCGAGCGAAACGTCAAAGCTTGCGGCCTCAAAGGGAGAGGAGCCCATGCGCCCGACGTGCTCAACCAGATCGGATGCCTCGACGGCGCGGGTCTTGGCGGCCTCGACGGTGAAGCCCGTGGCGGTGGCGGTGAGCGCGGGGTTGTCACAGCAGGTGAGTGTGACAGTAAACGGCTCGCCCAGGCGCGCCACGACGGACACGTCAACAGCTCGGCGGCGCAGCACATCGCGCTTGAGCGCGGCGCCAGCGGCGTCGATGGCGCGCTGACTGCGAATCACGCGGACGCGGCAGCCCTCGGGCATGCTGCGGGGCACGCGGCACTCAATGATGTCACCGGCGGCGGCATCATCGGCGGCAATGGTGGTCAGGAACTGGTCAAACTCGTTATCGTGGCGAAGCTCCAGCAGGTCGCCCTTGCCCACGGGCTCAAACAACTCAATGCGGGCGATGGCGGCGAGCCGACGGCGGTCGTCGGGCTTGAGGCCGCGCACATCGCGGTTGGCCAGACGGCTGCCCAGTACCGTGCCTACGATCTGGCCGCGGTTGTTGGAACGCTCATAGCTCATCATCTCGTCGCCCGAGGTGCCGTCCTGATAGGCGTGCGTAAAGTCGCGGTTGAAGCAGCGCTTGAGCTGGCGCTGGCGGGCGGCTACCTCGTCCTTATCTACGGCGACCCCGGCCAGCATGTCATCAATCTGGTGACGATACACATCGACGATGGAATACACGTAATCGGGGGCCTTCATGCGGCCCTCGAGCTTGAGCGATGCGGCGCCGGCGTCATACAGACGGCGAACAAGCTGCGACGTGTTGGTGTCGCGCGGGCACAGCGCGCGCTCGCGACCGGCAGGGGAGAGCGAGCGGCCGTTCTCGTCGATCAGCTCGTAGGGCAGGCGGCAGGGCTGGGCGCACATGCCGCGGTTGGCCGAGCGGCCCGCCATGGCAAAGCTCGAAAGCAGGCACAGGCCCGAGTAGCAAAAGCAGATGGCACCGTGGCTAAAGACCTCGAGGTCCACATCGGGCGCGGCGTTGTGAATGGCGGCGATCTCGTCGATGGAGAGCTCGCGCGAGAGAGTCACGCGGTCGGCGCCCTGCTCACGGCACCAAAGGGTTCCGCGGTCGTCGTGGATGTTCGCCTGGGTCGAGATATGTGTCTCGATGCCGGGCATGGTGCGCTTGACCTCAAAGAACAGGCCCCAGTCCTGGATAATGAAGGCGTCGGCGCCCAGCGTGGAGCAGCGATGGATGAGTTGCAGCGCATCGCCCATCTCGGACTGTTTGATGACGATGTTTACCGTGACGTAGACGCGCGACCCGGCTAGATGCGCGGCGCGGCAGGCTTGCTCAAAGGCCTCGTCGGTAAAGTTGGTGGCCTTGCGGCGGGCGTTGAAGCTGCCCATGCCGCAGTAGATGGCGTCTGCCCCGGCGGCGAGTGCGGCGGCAAAGGGCTCGGGCCCTCCGGCGGGCGCCAAAAGCTCGGGTCTGCGGTTGGTGGTTCGACTGGCGGTTGCGGTCATATCCTGCCTTTCAAAATGCTCAGATAATCAAAAGTATAGTGGCGCCGTTGCGGCAGGCGATGCCCGTGCTCCAAGCGGGATAAAGTCTTCAGCAGCTTGGACTGGCTGCTCCACATGAGAACCGTTCAGCGGTTCGGGGAGACCGTTGGGCGATAAAATATTCTCGCAAGCTGATAATATTCTTGCATCAAACAGAAACCTTGAGTACCATCCCAATCAAGCGCGGTGTTCAGACCGAACTGTGCCTCCCGGTGTGAACGCCGCGCTCACGCTTTCTCAACTGATCGTAAGGAGATAAACATGAGCAAGACCGTCGTGTCTTCCGATAACGCACCCGCAGCCATCGGCCCGTATTCCCCTGGTATCCAGACCGGCAACATGGTGTTCCTGTCCGGCCAGCTGGGCATCGACCCCGCAACCGGCAAGATGCCCGAGGGCGTCGAGGCCCAGGCTAAGCAGTCCCTCGCCAACGTCGAGGCCCTGCTGACCGCTGCCGGCGCTACCTTTGCCGATGTCGTCAAGACCACGGTCTACCTGGCCGACATCGCCGACTTCGCCGCCGTGAACGAGATCTACGCCTCCAAGTTCGAGGCCCCGTTCCCCGCGCGCAGCGCCTTCCAGGTTGCCGCCCTTCCGGCTGGCGGTCTGGTCGAGATCGAGGTCGTTGCCGCTCTCTAAGGCGTTGGCCACAACTAAACATGACATGCAAAAAGACCCTGCAGCGCGTGCGAGCTGCAGGGTCTTTTGTCAAGTGACGGATCGCTTGTGGAGCCGCGCTTCATGTTGCCCGTTAGCCCTCCTTGCGAACTTTTTGCAGGTAGCGGTAGACGCTGGGCTCCGAGATACCCAGCGCGGCGGCGGCGCAGGCCACGGCGCCCTTGAGCATGAACACCCCGTTACCGTTGAGGTGGCGAATGACGTCCACGCGGTCGCTCTGACCAAGCGACGCTACATCCAGCCCGCGCGCGCTCAGCAACTCGGCAATGCTGCGGTCGATGAGCTCCTGTGTAGACTCCGAAAGGCTTTCGACCTCGATAGGGGCGGGCTCCGTGCGCGTCGGCGCCGCGTCGAAGCACGCCATGAGCTGCTGCGCCATGGCGTTGATGGAGCGCACGGTCGAGAGGTCGGTGTTGACGCAGAGCATACCGACGATCTCATCATTCTCGCGGATAAAGTACGTCGCTGACTCCAACGTCTTGCCGCCGGCACCGCGCCCCTCGTAGCCCGTAATAAACGGCAGGTCGCGATACTTGGCGTCGTGCATGATCTTGAGTGCCAGATCGGTGGCGGGACCGCCGACCTTGCGGCCGCTCACGATGCCGTTGCGAATATCGACGATGGCGTGGTCGGGATCCGAGAAATCGTGCAGCACGATTTCGCTGTTTTTGCCGAGTATCTGCTCCAGAAAATCGACCATCGGCAAAAAGCGACGTACGGTCTCGTTCACGGGCAACTCCTTTGGGTGAAATCGGAAATGTTCATAACAATTTTTTCTCATGGTAACACGCTGCCCATCATCTCGTATATCCGCAGGTACATTGCGTAATGCAGACGAACGGTAGGAATTTAGCGGTAAACGGTTGACCAAAAGAAATATTAGATGTTATTTTGACCAGACACTTTCCTGACCTGCGGAAATGCGTAATTTCAGCTGAAGAATAGTCTGATAACAAAAAATTATTATTGAGAATGAGAATCATCTTTAATACGATATGCAATGAAGGCACAACCTCAACCCCGCACTGCGTCACAATAGAGCGTCAGATGCGAAAACAACTACTTCGAGGATTGGTGGTCAAATGACCCAGGAGACGGTTACGAACGGCACTGAAGCCCTGTTCACTCGCGAAGGCATGCCTCCCGTTAAGGAAATGATCCCGTGTGCCCTTCAGCACGTACTGGCATCGTTTGCCGGCATCATTACCCCGGCGGTCATCATGGCCGGCGTCTACGGCTTTAATAGCCAGCAGAGTACCGACATCATCCAGGTCGCGCTCATTCTTTCGGCGATCGACACGGCCCTTCAGGCCTTCGCTCCCTTCCGTCGCATCGGCGGCGGCCTGCCCATCGTCATGGGCGTTTCGTTCGCGTTCCTGCCGGCCCTGCAGGCCATGGGTGCCTCGGGCTTTAGCTTTGGTGCGCTGCTGGGTGGCGAGATCGTCGGCGGCGCCGTCGCGGTCCTCTTTGGTCTGGCCTACAGCAAGATCAAGTGGCTGTTCCCGCCCGTCGTGACCGGTACGGTCATCTTCTCCATTGGCGTTTCGCTGTATCCCACGGCCGTTAAGTACATGGCCGGTGGCATGGGCACGCCGCTGTGGGGCACCCCGCAGGCGTGGTGCGTCGCTCTCATCACCTTCGCCGTGGTCTTTGCGCTCGCCAACTTTGGCAAGGGCACGCTCAAGCTGGGATCCGTGTTCTTTGGCATGATCGTCGGCATGATCGTTTCGATTCCCTTTGGCATGATCGACTTCTCCAGCGTCGCCACCGCTCAGGTCTTCGCCCTTCCCAAGCTCATGCCCTACGCGCTCGAGTTTGATCCCGAGGTCTGCATTACCCTCGCCGTCGTGTTCCCCATGGTTGCCATCCAGGTTATCGGTGACGTCTCCGCCGCCTGCCTGGGCTCCATCGACCGTATGCCCACCGAGCGCGAGCTCTCCGGCGCTATCGTGTCCCAGGGCCTCACCTCTATGGTCGGCGGCCTGCTGGGCGGTCTTCCCACCAGCGCCCTTGGCCAGAACGTGGGCATCATCTGCTCCAACAAGGTCGTCAACAAGTGGGTCTTTGTGATCATCGCGGCCGTCTTTGCCATCGCCGGTCTGTTCCCGCAGCTCTCTGCCGTCCTTTCCGCTATCCCGCAGCCCGTCATCGGCGGCGCGACCGTCGGCGTCTTTGGCACCATCACCATGAACGGCGTGCGCATGTTCACCCGCGAGGGCCTCACGCAGCGCACCACCACCATCGTCGGCACCTCCGTCGTCTTTGGCCTGGGTATCTGGATGGCCAGCGGTTGCCTTGCCGGCGAGGGCATGCCCGCCTGGGTGTCCACCGTCATCGGCTCCAATGCCGTAACCCCCACCGCCATCATGGCCATTGTCCTTAACCTGATCCTTCCGCAGACGCCGGTCGTGGCTCAGCACATCGATGCTGCCAAGGACGCTGCCGTGGATCTGGTCTTGCCCGAGAGCAAGAAGTAACCACTTCGGTGCTATTCGTCGGCGGACGCATCGCCTCGTCCGCCGACGTCATGCGGCGCCAAGCCGCACTTCAAAGGGTTTGTCCCTTTGGTGAAGCGTTGACGGGAGAGGGCCCGTTTCCGGTGTAGGCCGGCGCTTCGCACTCCGCCATGTCAGAGGTGTCAAACCCCGCCCCTGATGTCGAAGGGAGCATCCATGCTTCTGGTCGCTAACGGTTCCGTCTTTACCCGCAACGCGCAGGCCCCGTTCATTCCAAACGGTGCGGTCGCCATTGACGGAGATACGATCGTCGAAGTGGGCCCCGAGTGCGAGCTCAAGGCCAAGTACCCGGATGCCGAGTACGTCGACGCCCAGGGCAACCTCATCATGCCCGGACTCATCAACTGCCACACCCACATCTACTCGGGTCTGGCCCGCGGCCTTGCCATTAAGGGCTGCAACCCCACCAACTTCCTGGAGAATCTTGAGCAGCAGTGGTGGAAGATCGACGACAACCTGACGCTCGACGGCACCAAGGCCAGCGCCTATGCCACGATTCTTGACTCCATCCGCGATGGCGTCACCACGATCTTCGATCACCATGCGAGCTTCTGCGAGATCCCGGGAAGCCTCTTTACCATTAAGGATGCAGCTCAGGAGCTGGGCATGCGTTCGTGCCTGTGCTACGAGGTCTCGGATCGCCGCGGCCAGGAAAAATGCGACCAGGCCATTGCCGAGAACGCCGAATTTGCCCAGTGGGCCGCCAAGGAGCGTCGCGATAACGACAACCACATGATCGCCGCCATGTTTGGCGGTCACGCCACCTTTACGCTGTCGGACGAGACCATGGACAAGATGGCCGAGGCCAACAACGGCCTGACCGGCTTCCACATCCATGTGTGCGAGGGCATGAATGACGTTTGGGACTCCCGCCTCAACCGCGGCGGCATCAGCCCCGTCGAGCGCCTGCTGCAGCACAACCTGCTGGGTCCCGACACCATGCTGGGCCACTGCATCCATGTGACGCCCGCCGAGATGGACATCGTCAAGGAGTCCGGCACCTGGCTCGTCAACAACCCCGAATCCAATATGGGCAACGCCGTGGGCTGCGCCCCCGTGCTCGAGTTCTTCCGCCGCGGCATCCCCGTGTGCATGGGCACCGACGCCTACACCCACGATATGCTCGAGAGCCTCAAGGTCTTCTTGATCATCCAGCGCCACAACGCCGCCATGCCCAACGTGGGCTGGTGCGAGGCCATGACGATGCTCTTCGAGAACAACGCCAAGATGGCGAGCAAGTACTTCGATCGCAAGCTGGGCGTGCTCGAGGCCGGCGCTGCCGCCGACGTCATCGTCATGGACTACAAGCCCTTTACGCCGCTGAGCGAGGAGAACATCGACGGCCACATGCTCTTTGGCATGATGGGCAAAAACTGCCGCACCACCATCATCAACGGCCGCGTCCTGTACAAGGATCGCGAGTTCGTTGGCATTGATGAGGACAAGATCAACGCGTGGACCATGGCTGAGTCCAAGAAGCTCTGGAGCACGCTCAACGATCGCACCTACTAATTACAAGTAGATTCACGCGCGCCGGATGTTTCGCCGCATCCGACGCGCGTATAGGCGACCTCCGCGGGGTCGCCGGCGCTGTGCTAGCGCTACACCGTATTTGCGCCCGCCGCGCGGTCTCGCCGGGCGTTACAGAGAGGAGCTCACTATGAGCGACATCATGAGGCCGATCCCGTTTTCGCAGCTGATGAACTGGATCATCGAGGAGCACAAGACTCAGGACGCCATCTTTGGCGTGCGTAAGATGGTCATGACCAATCAGGAGGGCGCGCTTCCCATTTTTGACGAGCGCATCGAGACTCCGTTTGGCCCGGCCGCCGGCCCCAATACGCAGCTTGCCCAGAACATCGTGGCATCCTACGTGGCCGGTTCCCGCTTCTTTGAGCTCAAAACTGTCCAGGTTATGGACGGCGAGGAGCTTTCCAAGTATGTGAACAAGCCCTGCATTGTGGCGCAGGACGAGTGCTACAACTGCGAGTGGTCGACCGAGCTCGAGGTTCCGCAGGCCTTTGCCGAGTACGTGAAGGCATGGTTTGCCTGCCACCTGATCGCTCGCGAGTACGGCCTGGGTAGCCCGGACGGTTTTGTCTTTAACATGTCCGTGGGCTATGACCTGGAGGGTATTAAGAGCCCCAAGGTCGACGCCTACATCGAGGGCATGAAGGACGCCAGCGGCTCTGACGTCTGGAATGAGTGCCGCGCATGGGCGCTTGCCAACCTGGACAAGTTTGAGCATGTCGACGCCGCGTTTGTCGAATCCATCCCGGCACGCGTCTCCAACTCCATCACCGAGTCTACGCTGCATGGCTGCCCGCCGGCGGAGATCGAGCGCATCGCGACCTATCTGATCACCGAGAAGGGCCTCAACACCTACATCAAGTGCAACCCCACGCTGCTGGGCTATGAGTTTGCCCGCCAGCGCCTCAACGAGCTGGGCTTTGACTACATCGTCTTCGACGATACGCACTTCCGCGAGGACCTGCAGTGGGCCGACGCCGTGCCCATGTTCGAGCGCCTGATTGCCCTGTGCGCCGAGCGCGGCCTGGAGTTTGGCGTCAAGCTGACCAACACCTTCCCCGTCGACGTGACGAGGAACGAGCTGCCCTCCACCGAGATGTACATGTCGGGCCGTTCGCTGTTCTCGCTGACCATCGAGGCCGCCCGTCGCATTACCGAGCAGTTCGATGGCAAGCTGCGCATCAGCTACTCCGGCGGTGCCACGGTCTACAACATCCGTGCCCTGTACGATGCCGGCATTTGGCCCGTTACCCTGGCGACTGACGTGCTCAAGCCCGGTGGCTACGAGCGCTTTAGCCAGATGGCCGGCGAGTTTACCGACCTGGACGGCAAGCCGTTTGCGGGCGTCTCTCTCGAGGCCGTGACGGCGATCCAGACCGACTCGCTCACCAACCCGCTCTACAAGAAGCCGCTGCGCCCGCTGCCCGACCGCAAGGTCGCCGGCAAAAGCCCGCTTTCCGACTGCTTTACCACGCCGTGCCGCACGAGCTGCCCCATCCAGCAGGATATTCCCGCCTATCTGGCGGCTGTTGACGAGGGCCGCTACGAGGACGCGCTCAACATTATCATCGAGCGCAACGCCCTGCCGTTCATTACCGGCACCATCTGCCCGCATCCCTGCGGCCGTGCCTGCGAGCGTGCATTCTACGAGCCCGAGGGCGCCCAGATCCGCGCCAGCAAGCTCAAGGCCGCCCGCGAGGCCATGACCGCCGTGCTGCCCAAGTTGCGCGCCCAGGCCATCGCCAACGATAGCGACCGCAACGTTGCCGTTATCGGCGGCGGTCCGGCCGGTCTGGCGACAGCGTTCTTCCTGACGCGTGCCGGCGTGCCCGTCACCATCTTTGAGGCCCGCGATTCGCTCGGCGGCGTGGTCCGTCACGTCATCCCCGAGTTCCGCATTGCGAGCGACGATATCTCCCACGATGCCGAGCTCTGCCTGGCCTTTGGCGCCAAGGTGCAGCTCAATGCTCGCGTGGATTCCATTGACGAGCTCAAGGCCCAGGGCTTTACCGACGTGGTCGTGGCCACCGGTGCCTGGATGCCCGGCTCTGCGGGCCTGGGCGAGGGTGCCGAGCTCGACGTGCTGGAGTTCCTCGAGGCCGCCAAGAAGGGCGAGAAGCTCGAGCTGGGCGAGGACGTCGTGGTCATTGGCGCTGGCAACACCGCCATGGATGCCGCCCGCGTGGCCAAGCGCCTGGCCGGCGTGAAGAACGTGCGCCTGGTCTACCGCCGCACCAAGAAGCAGATGCCCGCCGACGAGGAAGAGCTCGATTTTGCTCTGGCAGACGGCGTTGAGTTCTGCGAGCTGCTGGCGCCCAAGGCGCTCAACGGCGCCGTGCTGACCTGCGATGTTATGGAGCTCGGTGAGCCGGATGCAAGCGGCCGTCGCAGCCCCGTCGCCACGGGCGAGACCGTCGAGCTTTCCGCCACCACGGTGATCTGCGCCGTGGGCGAGGGCATCGATGCCAGCCTGTACGATGCCGCGGGCGTCGAACACGACCGTCGCGGTCGCCTTGCCGCCACCTCCACCGGCGTCGAGGGCGTCTGGGCTGCAGGCGATTGCCGTCGCGGTCCGGCCACCGTGGTCGAGGCTATCGCCGACGCCGCCGAGGTTGCCCGTGCCATTGCCGGTGTGGACTTTAACAAGTACGCCGACTGCAACGAGCAGGCCGGTCGCGAGGACACCTGCTACGAGCGCAAGGGATCGCTGTGCCGCGACAAGCGCAACTGCACCAAGACCCGCTGCCTGGGCTGCGGCTCGGTGTGCGAGGTCTGCTGCGACGTGTGCCCCAACCGCGCCAACGTTGCCATTAAGGTGCCGGGCCTGGCCAAGCATCAGGTCGTCCACGTCGATGGCATGTGCAACGAGTGCGGCAACTGCGCCGTGTTCTGTCCCTACCAGGAGGGTCGTCCCTACAAGGACAAGCTCACCCTGTTCTGGAGCGAGCAGGATATGGAGAACTCCGAGAACGAGGGCTTCCTGGCTGTGGACGAGGACCACTTTAAGGTCCGCGTCGCCGGCACGGTCCGCACCGTCTCGGTCGATGCCGTCAACACCGGTCTTCCCGAGGCCGTCCGCCTGACCATCAGGGCTGTGCGCGACAACTATTCGTACCTTCTTAAGAAATAGGCGAGTCTCTTATGGCCAAATCCATTCAACATAACGTGGCCTACGTTGCCTGCGGAAGTGGTTGCGCCTCCGCAGGTGGCGACGCCCGCTGCAGCGAAGGCTGCATTGGCTGTGGCGCCTGCGTCACGGCCTGCCCCCACGGCGCCATTGCGCTGGTCGATGGCATCGCCCGCGTGGATCGCTCCAAGTGCACGGGCTGTGGCCTGTGCGGCATGGCGTGCCCGCAGCGCGTGATTGCCTTCGTTCCCGGCTACCAGAACATCCTGGTGCGCTGCAACAACACCGATAAGGGCGCCATTGCGCGCAAGATTTGCGACACGAGCTGCATCGGTTGCGGCATGTGCGCTAAAAAGTGCCCTGCCGGCGCTATCCGCATCGAGGACAACTGCGCCCATATCGACGGCGTGGACTGCCTGTCGTGCGGCATGTGCGCCGTCGTCTGCCCGCATGGCGCCATCCACGACCGCACCGGCATCGCCGCCGGCGTGTAGAAGGGAATCACCATGGCACAGGAATTCACTTTTACCGTTAACGGCGTCGAGCGTACGACGACTCAGAACAAGCCACTGCTGCGCTACCTGCGCGACGACCTGCACATTCACTCCGCCAAGGACGGCTGCTCCGAGGGTGCCTGCGGCACCTGCACCATCCACGTGGACGGCGCGGCCGTCAAGGCTTGCGTGCTGACCACCGCCCTTGCCGCCGGCCGCAACATCGTGACTGTCGAGGGCCTGCCCGAGGACGTGCGCGAGGCCTTTGTGTACGCCTTTGGCGCCGTGGGTGCCGTACAGTGCGGTTTTTGCATCCCCGGTATGGTCATGGCGGGTGCAGCGCTCATCGCCGAGGACCCCGAGCCCACCGAGGAACAGATCAAGTACGCCATTCGCGGTAACGTCTGCCGCTGCACCGGCTACAAGAAGATCATCGAGGGCATTTCGCTGGCAGCTGCGGTGCTGCGCGGCGAAAAGCAGATCGACGAGGATCTGGAGCGCGGCGATGACTACGGCGTGGGCAAGCGCGCCTTCCGTATCGACGTGCGCAAGAAGGTGCTCGGCGAGGGCAAGTATCCCGACGACATCGACGAGCTCGATCAGCCGGGTCTGACCTACGCCAGCGCCGTGCGCTCCAAGTACCCGCGCGCCCGTGTGCTCTCCATCGATACCTCCAAGGCCGAGGCCCTGCCCGGCGTGGTGGGTATCCTGCGCGCCGAGGACGTGCCGGTCAACCAGGTCGGCCACCTTATCCAGGACTGGGACGTCATGATCGCGGCGGGCGATATCACCCGCTGCGTGGGTGACGCCATCGTGCTGGTGGTTGCCGAGGACGAGGCGACGCTCGAGAAGGCCAAGAAGCTCGTAAAGATTGATTACGAGCCGCTGGAGCCCGTGCGCAATATCGCCGAGGCCAAGGCCGCCGACGCCCCGCGCCTGCACGACAGCTTCTTTGCCTTTGGCAACACGGTGGAGCTCAAGGACAACGTGTGCCAGAGCCGTCACGTGACGCGCGGCGACGCCGCCAAGGCGCTGGCAGAGAGCGCGTTCACCGTGACGCAGCGCTTTACCACGCCCTTTACCGAGCATGCCTTCTTGGAGCCCGAGTGCGCCGTCGCCTTCCCGTACAAGAACGGCGTCAAGGTGCAGTCGACCGACCAGGGCGCCTACGATACGCGCAAAGAGTGCGCCCACATGTTTGGCTGGGATAGCGAACCCGAGCGCGTGGTTGTAGAGACCATGCTCGTGGGTGGCGGCTTTGGCGGCAAGGAGGACGTGTCCATTCAGCATCTGGCCGCGCTCGCTGCCTATAAGTTCCAGCGTCCTGTGAAGTGCAAGCTCACGCGTGCCGAGTCGCTTGCTTTCCATCCCAAGCGCCATGCCATGGACGGCGCCTTTACGCTGGGTTGCGACGCCGAGGGCAACTTTACCGGCCTGGACTGCGAGATCAACTTTGATACCGGTGCCTACGCTTCGCTGTGCGGCCCGGTGCTCGAGCGCGCCTGCACGCATGCCGTCGGCCCCTACAAGTACCAGAACACTGACATTCGCGGTTTTGGCTACTACACCAACAACCCGCCCGCCGGCGCGTACCGCGGCTTTGGCGTTTGCCAGTCCGAGTTTGCGCTCGAGAGCCTGATCGACCTGCTGGCCGAGAAGGTCGGCCTGGATCCGTGGGAGATCCGCTACCGTAACGCCATCGAGCCGGGCGAGGTTTTGCCCAACGGCCAGATTGCCGACTGCTCCACGGCGCTTAAAGAGACGCTGCTCGAGGTCAAGGATGCCTACTATGCGCATCCCGGACACGCCGGTATCGCCTGCGCCATGAAGAACGCTGGCGTGGGCGTTGGCCTGCCCGATGCCGGCCGCTGCAAGATCCGCATCGAGAACGGCGTGGCTGTGGTCTATGCCGCCACGTCCGACATCGGCCAGGGCTGCAACACCGTCTTTTTGCAGGACGTTGCCGAGGCATGCGGCCTGCCGCTTCGCTGCATCGCCAACGGCGAGTGCTCCACCGAGAACGCTCCCGACTCCGGCACCACGTCTGGTTCGCGTCAGACGGTCGTGACCGGCGAGGCCGTGCGCGGTGCCGCCTTCCTGCTGCGCGATGCCATGCTTGATATCGAGGCCGGCAAGTCTGCGCCCGCCGCTCCCGTGAATGCGCATGGCGACGGCGTCAAGATCGAGTACGACGACGGTCGCGCCTATCAGCTGCACACGCAGGAGCTCGTCGCCGGCCAGGGTATGCATCCTCAGGATCCCGCGGCCGCCATCAAGGCGCTCGAGGGACGCGAGTTTGGCTATGTGTACCTGGAGCCGACCGACAAGCTGGGTGCGGATGTTCCCAACCCCAAGAGCCACATCTGCTACGGCTTTGCCACGCATGTGGTCATTCTGGATGATGACGGTCGCGTGAGCGAGGTCTATGCCGCGCACGATTCCGGCAAGGTGGTCAACCCCATCTCCATCCAGGGTCAGATCGAAGGCGGCGTGCTTATGGGTATGGGCTATGCGCTTACCGAGGACTGGCCGCTCAAGGACTGCGTACCCCAGGCAAGGTACGGTACGCTCGGGCTGTTCCGTGCGCCCGAGATTCCGAATATCCACGCCATCTACGTGGAGAAGGACGAGCTGTTGCCCGTGGCATACGGCGGCAAGGGCATCGGTGAGATCGCAACGATTCCCACGGCGCCCGCCGTACAGAACGCCTATCGCGCATTCGACGGCAAGCTGCGTCCGGATCTGCCCATGGTGGATACGCCGTACAGCCGCGTTCGCAACCGCGGGTAGGGTGGGGTGCGGACGACCATTGCTGATGGGCTGTTCGTGCTCAACATCAACTACATACGCTGCGCCTTTGGCCCCGGCTCCATCGCGAGCCGGGGCCCTTTGTTTGGAGTGGAAACTGCGTCCCCGATTTGGCGCTCAGAACGGGACACGCTTTCCGGATGGCATGTTTGGCGGAAACTACGGCCCAGTTTTTGGCTCCAGAACGGGATACATTTTCCGGAACGGTCCACGTGCGGCGGTGTGTCGCCCCTTTTCGTGCGCCGCTTGTCGAATTACGTTATAGCTAGCTATATTATAGGAAGGTATAATATAGCTAGCTATAACGTAAAGGAAGGATGGCCCTATGTTTATCGGAAGAACAGCGGAAATGTCCGAGCTCAATCGACTGTATGGCACGGGCTCCTTTGAAATGCCTGTGATTTACGGCCGCCGTCGTGTGGGTAAAACGCGCCTTATCACAGAGTTCATCCAAGGCAAGAAAGCTATTTACTTTCAAGCTCGTCGTACCAATGCGGAGGCAAACCTGCACGGCTTTAGCCAGGCGATACTTGCAGGCTCGGTTGGTGCTGCAGGCGTGTCGTTTCGTAGTTTTGACGAAGCGTTCGATGCATTGGCCACCATGGCTCGCACGGAACGTTTGGTTGTCGTGATTGACGAGTATCCCTATCTCGCCCAATCGAATCCCGAAATCAGCTCGTTGCTGCAAGACAAGATCGATCACCTGTACAAAGAGACCAAGCTCATGCTTATCCTGTGCGGGTCGTCGCTTTCGTTTATGGAAGAGCAGGTGCTGGGCTACGAGAGTCCGCTATACGGTAGGCGTACGGCCCAGTTTAAGATCATGCCGCTCGATTTTACGACGACCCTCGGCCTGTGGCAGGGCATGAGTCGCGAAGACGCTGCGGTTTGCTATGGCATGACGGGCGGCATTCCTGCATATATCGAGAAAGTCGATCCTGCCGCGCCGCTCAAGGACAACATCAAACGTCTTTTTCTTACTCCTACGGGCTATCTCTTTGAGGAGCCGAGTAACCTGCTATTGCAAGAGTGCCGCAATCCCGAGCAATATGATGCGATCGTGCAAGCAATTGCTCAGGGGCGCTCGAAGATCTCGGAGATTGCGAGCTCTACGGGAATCCCTGCGAGCAACGTAAAGAGCTATGTGGATAAGCTGGCGTCGCTTGGGATTGTCGAGCGCGAGCTGCCCCTAAACGAGACGAGCAATAAGCGAGCCGTGTATCTGCTGAGCGACCAGATGTTTAGGTTCTGGTATAAGTTTGTGCCGCAGAACATTGGGCTGATTCAAAACGATATGGCCGAGATGGCGTATAAGCGCATTGAGCCGCACGTATCGGATTACATGGGTACGGTCTTTGAGCTTATATGCAGACAATACGTGTACGAACTCGCGCGCGCGGACCAGCTCGATGTGGTTCCAGCGAGCGTCGGGCGTTGGTGGGGGACGGATAATCGCACGCATATGCAGGAAGAAATCGACTTGATTGTTGACGATGGCGAGGGCGCTGCGCTGTTTGCGGAGTGCAAATGGCGCAATGAACCGGTGGGCGAGGACGTGCTGCAAAAGCTCGTGCACCGAAGCGAGCTCTTTAGACGGCAACGAAAAAGCTATGCGCTTTTCTCAAAAAGCGGCTTTACGCAGGGATGTCGGGATGCCGCGGAGAGTAGGGGAGACGTCAAGCTGATTTCGTTTGCCGAGATGTGCGAGCGGAGATAACCAAGCACGCTCTGATGTGATGCTCGGAATGGGTCGCGCTAAGGATGCCAAGCGTAAAACCTTCAATGAAAATGGCGTAAAAACTACATCTGTCATGGCGTAAAAACTACATCTGTCATGGCGTAAAAACTACATTGAAAGTAGCGTAAAATCAGCATTGAGAATGGCGTAATTTCGCATATCGCGTGATAGAGAGGGACGGCCGTCTATGGATGCACCAAAGAGATTGACCCAAAAGGGATATAGGCCCCGGCTCATAGAGGAGCGCCTCGACACCCTTATGCGGGCGTTTGGCTGTGTGGAGATCAACGGCCCCAAATGGTGCGGCAAGACCTGGACGGCGCTCTCTCGCTCGGTGAGCGTCTCCAGGCTCGATGAGCCTGCGCAGCGTGCGGCGGCAGAGGTCGACCCAAGCCTGGCGCTCATCGGCGATGCGCCACACCTGGTCGATGAATGGCAGGAGGTGCCCGAGGTTTGGGATGCCGCCCGGCGTTTCGTGGACGCGAGCGGCAACGAACGGGGGACACTTTTGCTCACGGGCTCGACCGCGCTCAAAAGCGAGGAGCGCAGCCATGTTCGTCATTCCGGCACGGGTAGGATCGCCCGTCTGTCAATGCGCCCCATGGCCCTGTGTGAGTCGGGCGACGGCGAGCCGCTCGTGTCACTGGCAAGCCTCTTTAAGGGCGAGGATTTTGCCCCTCAGCGTCGCGAGAGCACGGTGGATGACGTCGCCCGCTGGTGCTGCAGGGGCGGTTGGCCTGCAAATCTTGGGCTTTCGGAAGATCTTGCGCGAGAGACGGCAAGCCAGTACGTGCACTCGGTGCTCGACGTCAACGTGCTGGACGAGGGCATGTCGCCCGAGCTTGCACACGGCCTTTTGCGAGCTCTTGCCATGAACGAGAGCCAGGCTGTCACGTACAAGACGCTCGTAAAGGACGCCTCGTACGGTGAGGCGGGCCCCGACGAGAGGACCATCGCTGCGTACTTGGACCTCTTCAACAGGATCAAGCTGACCGAGGACCTGTGCGGATGGGAGCCGCCCATGCGCTCGAAGGCCCGCGTTCGCGTGCGCCCCAAGCGCTACTTCTGTGACCCGTCACTTGCGGCGGCGTTGCTGGGGGCTACCCCTGAGCGGCTGCTTGGCGATATGCAAACGCTGGGGATGCTCTTTGAGAATCTCGTCCTGCGCGACGTGCGCGTGTTCCTTTCCACCTACGGCGGTGTCGACAACAGTGTCCATTATTTCCGAGATGAGAAGGGCCTTGAGGTCGATCTGATCGTTGAGCACGACGGGCGCTGGGGAGCCATCGAGGTCAAGCTGAGTGATGCGAAAGCAGACGATGGAGCGAGAAATCTCAAGGCGCTGGAGAGGAAAGTGCTCTCCAATCCTGCCGCCCAGAATGCCGCGCCGGCGTTTTTGGCGGTCGTGGTTGGAAAGGGGAGCATTGCCTATACACGCGACGACGGCGTGGCGGTGATTCCCATGGCGGCACTTGGGGCGTAGTGGTTTTGCGGGCGTGCCGTGCTTCCTTTACCGAAAATCCATTTGGTAAACCAGATGCTCGCGGATAGAATAAAGTTGACGGCAGCCCAAGGGTGATAGCTGGGCAGCGCCGTTGCTTGGTCAAGAGGTCAGTGCCTTAATGGCAGCGACTTGTTATGCTTCGAATGCTGCTTGAGTGCCTCGGAAAGTTCGATAAGCGCCGTGAAGAGCGAGACCAAAGCAACCAAGAGCTCTACGAGCTCTGATGGGCCCGGGATGACCGCTGATTCAAGTCACCGGGCCTAAATCTTTTTCATGCATTTGAATAGAGCGGGCAACTCTCTTGGGGCCGTCTGCATGACGTGTGCCTGGCGCATGGTATTGCGCCCAGCTTTCATGTCCGCGCGGCCACCTATCCTTACGGCAATGTAGCCGCCTATGTAGCAAGCGGCAGGCAACGGAGAAAGGCCCTAACCGTGTCAGTTGAAAAGACGCCGGGTATCTCGGCTATCGATACGACGAACTTTGCGCGCCAGATCGTGCTGGACTTTGAGTTTGCGCCGGTGCCAAAGCAGCGCCAGCGCCGTGGACTGCGCAATGAGATTATCGAGGTCGGCGCCGTCAAGCTCGATTACCACGGCAACGTTATGGGCGAGTTCTCGCAGTTTGTGCAGACGGAATTTACCGAAGGCGTTGCGTTTCCCGTCCGCGAGCTTACGGGGATATCGGCCGTGGACACCGCGATGGCCGATCCGCTCTACGTGGTGATCAAAAGGCTCAACGATTGGATCGGTCGCTACTCCGCCCAGGTGGTTTGCTGGAGTGGGGCGGATCGTCGACAGCTTTTGACCGAGTGCCAGGCAAAGCACATCGACCTTTCCGCATTTCCTACGGACTGGGCCGACCTGCAGGCGTTTTTACACCTCGATCATGGACGTTGGCAGCCACGGGTGCGTCTCTTTGAGTGACGCGGCGACGTGGTTTGGCATCGAGTTCGACGAGTCGACGGGTCACGCCCACAGCGCCTTAGCCGATGCGCGCGTGACCGCCAAGCTGCTCAAGCAGATGATGGACGGGGACTACCGCGTGAGCCCGCGCGCTCAGGAAGTCCGCCAACGGTGGGGGATGGGCGAGCGAGCCCAGACGCGCCTTTCTAGCAAGTGCCCCGAGCTGGGTGACCTGCTGCTGAAGCTGAAGGCGGAGGGGAGGTAGGCGGGGCTCCGGGAATGACCTCTGACTCAAGTCAACGGGGCTCATTTTGCTTTCTTTGGAGCTTTCTCACGGGGCTGACTTTACTTCGTCTCATTTAGTATAAAGCGGCTGCTAGATTGCATGGTGATGATAAAATTAATCAACTCAACATCAATAGCTGTCGCTTTGCGCAATGAGGGGTTCCGAGACGTATGAACGAGTCTGACACACGGCTTAAACTCATTGATCCTGCGATTATGAAGTCGTGGGATCGCAATACCCAAGTCTTCACTGAGTATTTCTTTACCAGTGGCGAGATTGTTGTGCGCGGAAGTATGGTCACCCGTAAAGACAAGAAGAAGGCTGACTACCTTCTGATGTATGCTCCGGGCATCCCTATCGCAATCGTCGAGGCTAAGGATACGGAGCACACCGTTGATGCCGGTCTCCAACAGGGGATGGGATATGCCCAGCTGCTCGATATTCCGTTTGCGTACAGCTCAAACGGAAAGGGTTTTGTTGAGCACGATTTTCTTACCGGGAAAGAGCGCGCTCTTGCCATGGACGAGTTTCCCACTCCGGCGGAACTTTGGACACGATACTCAAAAGCTAAGGGGCTTGAACATCCGTATAGCCAGGAGATTGTGACCGCTCCGTATTACCAGGAGCACGGCGGCAATCATCCTCGCTACTATCAGTGCATCGCCATCAATCGTACGCTTGAAGCTATTGCGCGAGGTAAGAATCGCATCTTGCTCGTTATGGCAACGGGAACGGGAAAGACTTTTACGGCTTTTCAAATCGTTCATCGCTTGCGACAGACTACCGAGGTTCGTAAGGTTCTCTATCTGGCGGACCGCAATATTCTCGTCGATCAGACCATAGACGGCGATTTCAAGCCTCTCAAGAGGGTTACAACCAAGGTCGTAGGTCGAAAGCTCGATTCTGCTTACGAGGTCTATTTCTCGCTCTACCAACAGCTTGTTGGAGAAAACGGTGAAGAAATATTCCGCGAGTTCGACTCGGAATTCTTTGATTTGATTATCGTCGACGAGTGCCATCGCGGAAGCGCCGCGGCGGACTCCGCATGGCGTAAGGTACTTGAGTATTTCAATTGTGCAATTCAAATCGGTATGACGGCTACGCCAAAGGAGACTGAAGAGGTTTCAAACATTACCTACTTCGGCGAACCTGTCTACACCTACTCCCTTAAACAGGGAATCGAGGATGGCTTTCTCGCCCCGTATAAAGTTATTCGTCCTAAGCTGAACGTCGACATTTACGGATACCGTACTGAGGAAGGCACCATAGATGATCGCGGCGAAGCTCTGCCCAAACGTGTTTTCGAGAAGCAAGACTTCGACAGCGAGATTGTCATCAAAGAGCGCTACGAGGAAGTTGCCAAGCGGATAACTCAATTTCTAAAGGAGACGGATCGTTACTCCAAGACCATAGTCTTTTGCGTTGACATCGAGCATGCCGAAAATATGCGACGTGCCCTTGTAAACGAGAACGCCGATATCGTAAGAGATCACCCCACCTACATCATGAAGATTACGGGTGACGACAGGGAAGGTAAGGCTCAGTTAGATAACTTCATCGACCCCGACGAGAAATACCCGACCATCGTTACGACTTCGAAGCTTCTCACCACTGGTGTTAATTGCAAGACGTGTAAGGTAGTCGTGCTCGACAACAAGTTCGGTGAGCACGGAATGACGGAGTTCAAGCAGATTATCGGCCGCGGAACCCGTATCTGTGAGGACTACGACAAACTCTATTTCACCATCCTCGATTTTCGTGACGCATCGCGTTTGTTTGCAGATCCCGAGTTTGATGGCGAACCTGTTGTTGTGTTTGAGCCTAATCCGGGTGACCCCATTGCGGATCCGGGTCCCGGCGGCAATGGCGGCAGTCCCGTTCCGCCTCCGTCTCCGATCGTAGACCCACCCGTATTGCCGCCGGACGATCCGTCCTCCCATGTGAAATATCACGTTCATGGGGCCGACGTCTATGTAGTGTCGGAGATGGTGCAGTATTACTCCTCCGATGGCCTTCTTGTAACTGAGAGCCTTAAGGACTATACGCGAAAAAACATTCTCGGCGAATACGACACTCTTGACCACTTCCTAGCGGCGTGGAACTCTGAACATAAGAAACAAGCGATTATCGATGAGCTGCGCGCGCGTGGCGTATTCCTGGATGAGCTGCGGCTCGAGACTGGACAGGAGCAAATGAGCGACTTTGACCTCATTTGCCACATTGCTTACGACCAGAGACCTCTTACGCGCAGCGAGAGAGCCAATAGTGTCAAGAAAAAGGGCGTGCTCTATGAGTATGCCGGCGTCGCACGTGAGGTCCTTGAAGCGCTTCTCGACAAATATGCGACGTCGAACCTCGTAGACTTGGACGACACCCACGTCCTCGACCTCGAGGAATTCCGTCGGTTTGGCAGCCCAATGAAGATCGTCGCCGCATTCGGCGGCAAACAACAGTACATTCAGGCAGCGCAGATGCTCGAGGACGAGCTCTACATCGCATAGAGAAAGGTAACGATAGCAAATGGCACTGGGATCTCTCGTAAAGACCCTGCAGAACATCATGCGCAAAGACGCCGGCATCAATGGCGATGCGCAGCGCATTGAGCAGATGACTTGGCTTTTCTTCCTCAAGATTTACGATGCCAAGGAGCAGGAGTGGGAGTTTCACGATGACTCCTATCAGTCCATCATCCCCGAGCGCCTGCGCTGGTATAGCTGGGCGCACGATGCGAAAGACGGCAAGGCGCTTACTGGCGATGAGCTTCTCGACTTTGTGAACAATGATCTATTCAAGACTCTTGAGAGTCTTGAGCTTGCACCTGATGCGCCTTTGCGACACGTCGTCGTCAAGGCTGCTTTTACTGACGCCAACAACTACATGAAGGATGGGATTCTACTTCGTCAAGTCATCAACGAGATTGACGAGTCGGTTGATTTTACCGAGTACAAAGAGCGCCACGCCTTCGGTGAAATCTACGAGACCATCCTGAAAGACTTACAGTCCGCGGGTAATGCCGGCGAGTTTTACACGCCCCGAGCGGTGACTGACTTTATGGCCCAGGCACTTGCGCCCAAGCTCGGCGAGACTGTGGCTGACTTCGCGTGTGGCACGGGCGGCTTTTTGACGAGCGCCCTCAAGATTCTCGACTCCCAGGTTCAGACTCCAGCCGATCGTGAACTCTATGCAAGATCGGTCTACGGCATCGAGAAGAAGCAGCTCCCTTACCTGCTGTGCGTGACCAACATGCTGTTGCACGATATCGATAATCCTGAAGTCTTTCACGATAACTCTCTCGAGAAGGATGTTCGCGAGTGGAAGCACAAGCCTGACGGCCAGTTTGACGTCGTACTTATGAACCCGCCCTATGGCGGGTCCGAGAGTGCATCGGTGCAAAACAACTTCCCTGTTGCACTCCGTAGCTCCGAGACCGCAGATCTATTCCTTGGACTCATTCTTTATCGTCTTAAGCGAGGCGGCCGCGCTGCTGTTATCATTCCGGATGGTTTTCTCTTTGGCCAGGATAGTGCAAAGACGGAGATCAAGCGTCGCCTGCTTGAGGACATGAACTTGCATACTGTCTTGCGCCTTCCACAGAGTGTTTTCGCTCCGTACACGAGCATCACTACTAACGTTCTGTTCTTCGATAATACGGGGGCCTCTGAGGGCGTTTGGTTCTATCGCATGGACATGCCCGAGGGGTATAAACACTTCTCTAAGACCAAGCCCATTAGGATCGAACATTTTGCACCTGTAAAGGAATGGTGGGAGAACCGTCGGGATATCGAGGAAGACGGCAATCCCAAGGCCAAGTACTATACGGTTGACGAGTTGCGAGACGGCGGTTTTAACTTTGACGTGTGCGGCTATCCTCACGAGGAAGAGGAGATCTTACCGCCTGACGAACTGATCAGGAACTACAAAGAAGAGCGCGCTAAGCTCGATGCCGAGATTGACCAGAAGCTTGCTCGTATTTGCGAGATTCTTGGGATTGAGGCGTAGATGAAGGCAAAAGACCTGAAGAACTCAATCCTGCAAATGGCGATTGAGGGAAAGCTCGTTCCACAAGACCCGAGTGATGAGCCTGCAAGCGTCCTGCTTGAGCGTATTCGTGAAGAGAAGCATAAGCTTATTGCTGAGGGTAAGGCTAAATTCCCGAAGGGCGGGGAGAGCATTATCTATATCGGTTCCGATGGCTCCCCCTATGAGAAGAAGGTGGATGCCAAGGGTCGCGTGACTAGCGATAAGTGCATCGCGAACGAAGTGCCGTTTGATGAGCTGCCTGAGGGGTGGTGCTGGACGAGGCTATCGGATGTCGCCTCT
>JAXJMO010000067.1:0-17777 GCA_036313175.1 Collinsella sp.
CAAGGTGCCTTGAAACGAGGCGGCATTGACCTTCTGGTCATGCCGCCGAAGTTGAAAGGCAGATTGCCGCTCTGGCGGGTTTGCAGCGTCAACTGGTTACGCGGGCTGGTAAGCCCGCGTAACTCTAGTAGTTGGCTTCGTAGCCGTTGCCGTCGCCGGTGGGCTCTTCGTAGTAGTCCGAATCGCTCGAATCAGTCGAATCGTCCGAATCGTCAGAGCTGACCGATGAGGTTGCGGTGCCGTTGGCGTAATCATCGGACGTGTTGTTGTTCAGGTCGCCGATCGTAGAGCTGGAGCCATCGGACTGGCCCATGGTATTGGGGCCCTTGGGATCCTTACCAGCGTCGACGCGCTCCATCATTTCCTTAAGCTCGTCCTCGTAGACAAAGACGTAGCTCACGCCATCAATCATGGTGCTGGCATCGGCATACGAAGGCAAGTTGGCCGAATAGATGCCGTCAACATCCATGCCGCGCATGGCATTGACCGTAGAGACGATGTCCTGAACGCTCATATCGGTCACGAGCATGTCGGACAGCGAATTGACGAGGTCGAAGACCTTGGTGGCATCGAAGTTGTTGAGGATCTGGTTGGCGAGGGCGCCGAGCACCTGACGCTGGTGGCGCATGCGTGTGTAGTCGCCATCGGCATAGATGTAGCGGCAACGGGCATAGGTAAGGGCGGTCGCGCCATCCATGTGCTGCTGACCGGCGGTGATCTTAATGTCGAGATGCTCGGGGTCGTCGACATCGTCGGTTGCGTTAATGTCGATGCCGCCGACCGAATCAATAAGCGACTGCATGCCGTCGAAGCTGACCTCGGCATAGTGGGAAATCTGGACACCGCACAGCTCGTTGACCGCCTGGACCATGGCCTCGGCGCCGCCGTAAGTATGGCAGGCGTTGATCTTCATGGTCGAGCCGTTATAGACGACCTTGGTATCGCGCGGAATGGAGATGAGCGTCGCCTGCTTTTGCGTGGGGTCGATACGCGCCAGGATAATCGAGTCGGCGCGGTATGTATCCTCGCCCGGGCGACCGTCAGTGCCAAGGAGTAGCACGTAGAACGGGTCCTTTGCCTCGTCGGTATCAACCAGGATCTGGCGCAGGTTGTCGGTAATGACATTGGAATCGCCGAGCTTGCCCATAATGGTGGCAAACCACAGGCCGGCAGCAGTCGTAGCGCTCAGCAGCACACCAATCACGGCAATGAGCGCGACGCGGCGAACCGTATGACCGCGACGACGCTGACGGGCGCGCTCGGAATAGCGGGCAACGTTATCGCGGCTATAGATTTTTGCCTGAGCGCCGGTCGAAGGTCTTCGAGATTCCGTAATGGGCTTTTTCTTAAACATAGGCAACCTGCATTAGTAGATGACGGGATCGGGAACAGTGGCGTGCTCGACATGAGCACCAAGCGCCTGCAGCTTTTCAACAAACTGTTCGTAGCCGCGCTTAATGTGATGGATGGCCGAGACCTCGGTCGTGCCGTCGGCAATTAGGCCGGCGACGACGAGTGCCGCGCCACCACGAAGATCCGGTGAGGTTACCTGAGCGCCGGAGAAGCCCTTGACGCCGTGAATCATGGCGTGGTGGCTCTCGATGCGAATATCGGCGCCCATGCGCACCAGCTCGGATGCAAACATAAAGCGATTCTCGAAGATATTCTCGGTGATAACGGAGCTGCCGTCGGCCAGGGCGGAGAGCACCATGATCTGCGCCTGCATGTCCGTCGGGAAGCCGGGGAACGGAAGCGTTTGGATGTCGACCGGCTTGATACGCTCGGCACGGTTCACATGGACGCCATCCTCGACGCGCTCGCAGTCGATACCCATGAGCTCCATCTTCTTGAGCACCATGCCCAAGTGAATGGGGCAAAAGCCCGTGACATCGACACCACGATCGTCGGCCATCAACGCACCGGCAACGATAAAGGTACCGGCCTCGATGCGGTCGCCCACTACGCGATGGGTAACAGGATGCAGTTCTTCCACGCCCTCGATGGTCACGACGGGCGTACCCGCGCCGACAATCTTGGCGCCCATCTCGTTGAGCATGTTGGCGAGATCGACGATCTCGGGCTCGCGGGCGGCATTGTCGATAACCGTGGTGCCCTGCGCGCGCACGGATGCCATGATGAGGTTCTCGGTCGCACCGACGCTGGCGAACTCGAGCGTGACGGTGGTACCGCGCAGACCTTGGGGCGCATTAGCGTTGATGTAGCCGTGGGCGGTATCGAACTCAACGCCCAGGGCCTCAAGACCAAGAATGTGCATATCGATCTTGCGAGCACCCAGGTTGCAGCCGCCCGGCATGGCGATCTTGGCGCGATGGAAGCGACCCAGCAGGGGTCCCATCACGGCGGTGGAAGCACGCATCTTGGCAACGAGCTCGTAGGGGGCCTCCCAAGAATCGACCTGAGAGGTATCAATCTCGAGCGTGTGCTCGTCAAGGACATCGATTGTGGCGCCCATACCCTTGAGCACCTTGCCCATCACGTGGACATCGGAAATATCGGGCACGTTCTGCAGCGTCGTCTTGCCCGGCGCCAGAAGCGTTGCCGCCATGAGTTTGAGCGCGGAGTTCTTGGCGCCCGAAACGGGCACAGAGCCTCCGATGGCGTGGCCACCCTCAACGCGGATAATATCCAAGGTCTACCCTTTCAAAAAGCATGCCCGGGATGGCTGGGCCATCCCGGGCATGATGTGTTCGCAAATGGTCGAACGCTAAATCGTTTGACTATTGGGCAAGCTTGAGCTTACACCATGCGATTTCATTATAGAGGTAGGCGCGACGTGCATCATCCTCCGACAAATTACCCAGCTTCTCTTCAAAACCTTGAATATCAGCTTTAAGCTTGTCGGCATCGACGGTCGCCAAATCGCAAGCGCGCTCGGCGAGAACGGTCACGACATCGTCCGCAACCTGGGCATAGCCGCCGGCCACGGCAAACGTGTGGTCGACAGTGCCCATGGCCTTATCGGAAACGCGAACGTAACCGCGGTCGATCGTGCAGATCTCGCTGGAGTGAGCAGGCAGAACGCCAAACTCGCCATCCGTGGACGGAATCGACACAAACGCAGCGTCGCCCTCATAGGCGCAGCTCACGGGGCACACGATGCGGATACGCATAACCTACTTCTCCCCCATCTTGCGGGCGCGCTCGCGCACGTCCTCAATCGTGGAAGCATAGCGGAAAGCCTGCTCGGGCAGGTCATCGGCCTTGCCGTCGACAATCTCGGCGAAAGAGCGGACGGTATCCTCGACGCGGACGTAGACACCGGGGTTGCCGGTGAACTTCTCGGCGACGTGGAAGGACTGCGAGAGGAACTGCTGGATCTTACGGGCACGGTTGACCGTAAGGCGCTGCTCCTCGGACAGCTCGTCCATACCCAGAATGGCGATGATGTCCTGAAGGTCGGAGTACTCCTGCAGGAGCTCCTGGACCTTGACGGCGACACGGTAGTGCTCCTCGCCGACGATCGAGGGATCGAGAGCGTCGGAGGAAGACGCGAGCGGGTCGATAGCCGGGAACAGGCCGAGCGACGAAATGCTACGCGAAAGAACCGTGGTGGCGTCGAGGTGCGTAAACGTCGTGGCAGGCGCCGGGTCGGTCAGGTCGTCTGCGGGGACGTAGACAGCCTGGACGGAGGTAATGGAGCCCGTCTTGGTCGAGGTAATGCGCTCCTGGAGGTCGCCCATCTCGGTTGCCAGCGTGGGCTGGTAACCAACGGCGGACGGCATACGGCCCAGCAGTGCGGAAACCTCGGAACCTGCCTGGGAGAAGCGGAAGATGTTGTCGATGAACAGCAGAACGTCCTGGCCACGATCACGGAAATACTCAGCGGTGGTAAGGCCGGCCAGACCGATGCGCAGACGCGCTCCGGGCGGCTCGTTCATCTGACCATAGACCAAGCAGGTCTTGTCAATAACGCCAGACTCGCTCATCTCGAGGAACAGGTCGGTGCCCTCGCGGGTACGCTCGCCGACGCCGGTGAACACCGAGGTGCCGCCGTGCTCCTGGGCGAGGTTGTTGATGAGCTCCTGAATCAGAACGGTCTTGCCAACGCCGGCGCCGCCGAACAGGCCTGTCTTGCCGCCACGGATGTCGGGCTCGAGCAGGTCGACGGCCTTGATGCCGGTCTCGAAGATCTCGGTCTTGGTGGTGAGCTCGTCGAAACGGGGCGCTGCATGGTGGATGGGGTAGAACTCCTCCACCTCGGGCATGGGCTTGCCGTCGACGGGCTTGCCCATGACGTTCCAAATGCGGCCGAGCGTCTTGGGGCCAACGGGCATCTTCATGGGCTCACCGGTATCGGTGGCGATGAGGCCGCGCTGCAGGCCGTCGGTCGAGGACATGGCGACCGTGCGGACGACGCCGCCCGGAAGCTGGCTCTCGACCTCGAGGATCGTGCTCAGATGACCGATCGGGGTCTCGGCCTCGACCGTGAGCGCGTTGTAGATCGGGGGCACCGCGCCGTCAAACTTGACGTCGACGACAGGGCCGATGATTCGCACGATGCGACCATCACCGGCAGTCGTCTTCTTGGTGGCTTCCTCGACCGCAAGCTTTACGGTGTTATTAGCCATTACTGTTCCTCCAATGCTGAGGCTCCGCCGACGATCTCGTTAATCTCGGTCGTGATCGAAGCCTGGCGCACGCGACTATACGTGCGGGTAAGGGTCGAGATGATCGCGGTGGCGTTTTCCGTCGCGGAGTGCATGGCCTTGCGGCGTGCACCCTGCTCGGCAGCCGCCGAATCGATCAGGGCCTGGTAGATGACCGTCAGGATATAAGACGGCACAAGCTTGCCGAGAACATGCTCGGGAGAGGGCACGAACTCGAACGTGGACGAGATGCGCTTAGGGGCGTCGGTCTCGTTCTTACGCGGACCGTGGGCCATAGCGATCATCTCGGGGTCGAGCGGCAACAGATGCTCGACGCGAAGCTCCTGATCCACGCGGTTCTTGGCGTGGTGGTAGACAAGCTCGACACGGTCAAGCTCACCGGCACGATACGCATCGCAGATATGAGAGGAGATCATGCGGGCCTGATTGAAATCGGGCTCAGAGGAGTTGCCCTCAAAGTGCATGACGACGTTTGCGCGGTCACGGAAATACGTGGCCGGTTTGCGCCCACACGCGATGATCTCGCACTCGATGCCGTCGTTCGCCCAAGAAGCGGCGAGCTTTTCGGCCGTGCGCTCCACCGTCGTATTGAAACCGCCGGCAAGGCCGCGGTCCGAGGCAATAACGACAATCAGGCCATGCTTGACGCTCTCATGCTTCTGCAGCATGGGATCGGTGCCCGAACAGGAGGCGTCGCCGGCGACCGTCAACATGACGTCGGTCAGCGCCTCCTTATAGGGCTCGGCCTGCTTGGAGCGATCGAGGGCACGACGGATCTTGGCCGTAGAGACCATCTCCATCGTGCGCGTGATCTGCTTGGTCGTGGTAACCGAGGAGATTCGCTTCTTAATGTCGCGAAGGTTGGCCATGGGGCTTAGTTCTCCTCTGATCCAGAAACATCCGAATGGTGCTTGGCCATGAACTGCTGCTTGAAGTCGCCGATGACGCGCAAGAGCTCAGCCTTGGTGTCATCATCGATCTTCTTGGCGCGAACCTTGTCGAGCAGCGAGCCAAAGCCATTGTCCATGTACTCGATGAGCTCGGCACGGAAAGGCAGCACGTCGGCGATCTCCAGGTCATCCAGGAAGCCCTCGTTGCCAGCGAACAGCGTAACGATCTGCTCGCCAACCTCAAACGGCTTGTAACGCGGCTGCTTCAGGAGCTCGGTCATGCGGGCGCCGTGGGTAAGCTGCTTTTGCGTAGCCTCGTCGAGGTCGGAGCCGAACTGCGTGAAGCCGGCGAGCTCCTGGTACGAAGCGAGGTCCAGACGGAGGTTGCCGGCGACCTGCTTCATAGCCTTGGTCTGCGCGTCGCCACCGACGCGGGACACGGAAATGCCCACGTCGACTGCCGGGCGCTGGCCCTGGAAGAAGAGCTCAGACTGCAGGTAGATCTGACCATCGGTAATGGAAATGACGTTGGTCGGAATGTAGGCCGAGACGTCGCCGTCCTGGGTCTCGATGATCGGCAGTGCCGTCATGGAGCCGTAGCCGTTCTTCTTGGACATCTTGACGGCACGCTCGAGCAGACGAGAGTGCAGGTAGAAGATGTCGCCAGGATAGGCCTCGCGTCCGGGCGGACGATGCAGCGTCAGCGACATCTGACGGTAAGCCACAGCCTGCTTGGACAGGTCGTCGTAGATGACGAGCACGTGGCCACCGGGGTTGGTCTCGCTGGCGGGCTTGCCGTCCTCACCGTTGTACATGAAGAACTCGCCGATAGCGGCACCGGCCATAGGCGCGATGTACTGCATAGGGGCGGAATCGGCAGCGGTGGCCGAAACGATGATGGTGTAGTCGAGCGCACCGTGCTGAGCGAGGGTCTCGCGGATGTTGGCAACCGTGGAGGCCTTCTGGCCGATGGCGACATAGATGCAGACCATGCCCTTGCCGCGCTGGTTGAGGATAGCGTCGATGGCGATGGCGGTCTTACCGGTCTTACGGTCGCCGATGATGAGCTCACGCTGACCGCGGCCAATAGGCACCATGGAGTCGATAGCGAGCAGACCGGTCTGAACCGGCTCACACACCGGGGTACGGTCGATGACGCCGGGGGCCTTGAACTCGATGGGGCGACGGTGCGTGGCGACGATGTCGCCCAGGCCGTCGATGGGCTGGCCGAGCGGATTGACGACGCGGCCGAGCATGGCGCGGCTCACAGGGATATCCATAATGCGGCCAGTGGTGCGGCACTCGTCGCCTTCCTTGATGGAGTCGACGGCACCAAACAGAACGGCGCCGACCTCGTCACGGTCAAGGTTCTGGGCAAGGCCGAAGACGGTCTCACCGGTATCGGAGCTCTTGAACTCCAGAAGCTCGCCTGCCATGGCGCTCTTGAGGCCGGAGACGCGCGCGATGCCGTCGCCTACCTCGTCGACCGTTGAAACCTCATGCGTATCGACCGTCGCGGAGAGGCTCGTGAGCTGCTCCTGCAGTTTCTTGGCGATATCCTGGGCATTGAGGGTTTCGGACATTAGGCTTCACCTCCGTACGAATTAGCAGAGTTTGCGAGGGTCTCCTGCGCGATGCGCAGCTGCGTCTTGACGGAAATGTCACGACGCTCGCCGCGGGCCTCGAGCACCAGGCCACCCACGATAGACGGGTCGACCTGCTCGATAAGGAATACCTTGCGGCCGAAGTCCTGCTCGCATTTCTTAGTGATGGTTTGACGCAGCTCGTCGTCGAGCGGGATCGCCGTGGTGACGGTCACGCCCACTACATCCTCGTCTTCCTCGGCAACATACTTAAAGGCAGCTGCCACCTTGGGAAGAAGGTCGAGCTGGTCGCGCTTGGACATGGTGTCGAGCACGGCGATGATCTCGGGGCTGGCGCTAGCCAGACGCTCGATCATCTCGAGGTCCTCGAACACATGGTTCTCGGCCTTAGCGGCTTCCAGAAGGGAGCGCGCGTAGGTCTCGAGCACCTTGTCCTGATAGCGGCTAGTCGGCATTCAGGCTACCTGCTTCCTGGATGTAGCGCTCGATGAGCTTCTTCTGCTCGGCATCGTCCTCGAGTGCCTCGCCCACGATCTTGGTGGCGACGGCAACGGACAGGTCGGCGATGGAGCTCGCGGCACCGGCGTAGATGGACTTGCGCTCGTCCTCGACGGTCGTATGAGCCTTGGCGATGATCTCCTCGGCCTCCTTGTGAGCAGCCTCGATAATGCGGGCGCGCTCGGACTCGGCGTCCTTACGGGCCTCGAGAACAATGTCGGCAGCCTGACGACGGGCGTCGGTGACGATCGAGTCGGACTCAGCGCGCTTGGCGATAGCCTCCTGCTTGGTCTTCTCGGCCTCGTCGAGGCTCTCCTCGATCTTCTTGCCGCGCTCCTCCATGGTTTTCATGATGCCCGGCAGGGCGACCTTGGCCAGCACGATCCAGATAATCAGGAAGGCGATAAGCGCCGGGATGAACTCCGCCATCTTAGGGATGAGGATGTCCGCACCGGCAGCGCCGTCCTCAGCGAACGCGGAAACCGGCATGAGCAGCGCGGCCGCGGACGCGGAGAGTGCGATCGCGCTCTTCTGGGATGAAAGATTCATACTTGACGCTCCGTGCTATTTAACGATCAGCGCGACAACGAAGCCGATCAGAGCCAGAGCCTCGCCGAAGGCGGAGCCCATGATGAAGACGGTGAACACGCGGCCCTGGACCTCAGGCTGACGGGCCATAGCACCCGTAGCACCCAGAGCAGACAGGCCGATAGCAAGACCAGCGCCGATAACACCGAGACCGTAACCGATAACTCCCACGATTCCTCCTTTGTCGTGCGTGTCTTATTTCACGCAGGATAACCTTTTTATAACTGCCGGGCTCCATGGGTACGGGCACCGGCGGTTTAACGAATTGCCTTACCTTTAAGGCGCGAACGGAAGACTACTCCTCCTCCGCGACCTCCTCTGCCTCGGAGACATACACGGCGGTAAGGACCGTGAAGACGTAAGCCTGGATGGCGCCGACCACAAGCTCGATCGCATAGATCAGGATGAGGATGGCAAGCCAGGCCAGCGAAGGCAGGGCGCCGACGGCGTGGGCCGCGGAAACCTGCTGAAGCAGCGGCTGCATGAACATGCTCGCCATGATGGCGAACGAGCCCATGACCACGTGTCCTGCGAACATGTTGCAGAACAGACGGACGGCAAGCGTGATGAGGCGCAGGAAGGTCGAGAAAAGCTCGACGACCCACACGAGCACGTTCATCGGGAAGCTCACGCCCTGCGGGGCGAGGCTCTTGATGTAGCCGATCACGCCGTGAGCCTTGCATCCGTAGTAGATGAAGTACACGAAGGCGAAGATGGCGAGTGCGGCGGTGGAGCCGATTGCGCCGGTGCCGGGCTTCATTCCCGGGATCAGGCCGATCATGTTATTGATCAGGATGAACAGGAAAAGCGAGCACAGGAACGGGAAGTGCTTCTTCCAGTTCTCACCCACGACACCCTTGCCGATATCGTTCTCGACGTACTCGATGATGTACTCGAAACCGTTGACGAAGAAGCCCTTGGGAACCAGGGTCTGCTTCTTCTTGAACACGGCCAGGACGATCAGGAGCACGATCGTGGAGACGATCAGCCAAAACGAGTACTGCGTGATGCCGCAGCTCAGATCGCCCACGACAGGGGTGGAGCTGAACTCGCTGACCAGATGATTAATCTCATCAGGCAGCTTTTCAAAAATTTCCACGACTTACCTTTCGACCTCATGAGGATCTCGCAGCGCCTTGGCGACGCGAACCGCGCAGGCGGCCATAAAGGCCACGAAGCCGATCGCCTCGCCCAGGAGGAACATGCGAAATGCCTCTCCGAACAACACAAACACAACCAAGGTAAAGACAAGCAACGCGATTGCCGAGACCGCGAGACTCACCATACCCTTGAGCATGTCCGCATTCTGCTTATCGTCAAGAACCGGCTTGAGCGTAAAGACAAAGGGAAGGAAGGCAATCGCGCCCGCGATGGCACCTGCAACGATAGCGAGCAGATCGGCTATCTGAAACACTGGCGTCCTCACTTTCCTTTTTTATCGCCTCACAGGACAGTTCCCGCCAAACATTGGTGACTATTGTACGAGCCAATCGCTAAAGTACAACCGAAAAAGCATCGGTTAATACGCACCTGTTCGTTTTCTTAAGACCTTCTTTATGCCGCAGGTACGGTAATACGTTTTTCTCGAACCCTGCAGGGCAAAACGTCCGTTAACAGGAGTGCGCGCGGTCGCCTTTTGTTCGACCGCGCGCACCGTTTCTTCGTATTTGCAGCCGCGGCCGTCTTAGCCCAGCGACTAGAGCGTGCCGAAGATGCGGTCGCCGGCGTCGCCGAGGCCGGGAACGATGTAGGCGGCCTCGTTGAGATGGTCGTCGATGGCGCACGTATAAATATGTACGTCGGGGTCCTTTTCGGTCAGTGACTTGAGGCCCTCGGGCGCGGCGACGATGCACAGCATGCGGATATCCTTGACACCGCGCTCGCGCAGGTAGCTGATGGCCATCTCGGCCGAACCGCCCGTGGCGAGCATGGGGTCGACGACCAGGCAGATGCGCTGGTCGATATCCTTGGGCATCTTGCAGTAATACTCGTGCGGCTCGTGGGTGACCTCGTCGCGCTCCATGCCGATGTGGCCCACGCGAGCGGAGGGCACCAGGTCGAGGATACCGTCGACCATGCCAAGGCCCGCACGCAGGATGGGCACGATGGCGAGTTTCTTGCCGGCAAGCTGTTTGAACGTGGCGGTAGTGATGGGGGTCTCGACCTCGACGTCTTCCATAGGCAGGTCGCGCATGGCCTCGTAGCCGTCAAAAAGCGCGAGCTCGCGCACAAGCTGGCGGAGCTGGTTGGTGCCGGTGTTTTTGTCGCGCAGGATCGACAGCTTGTGCTGGACGAGCGGATGATCGACAAGCGTCACACGGGACGCATCGTAGGTGACGGTCATGGGTTGATTGCCCCTTTCGTTGCAGCCGCAAAACGGCCTTGCTGACAAGGCGCGCAGCAATGTTGCCGCCGCACGCCATGCATAAGTTTAGCGGTTTGTTGTATCGAGCAGCCCATCGCAGCCCTACTGTGCGGTACTGAGCGAGCGCTTGACTGCATCACGCCAGCCCGCAAGGTTTTGCTCGCGACGCTCGGCGGACATATGGGGAAGGAAGGTCCTAACGATCTGGGCATTTTGCTCCAGCTCTTCAAGGTCTTCCCAATAGCCGACGGCAAGACCCGCCAAGTACGCGGCACCGATTGCCGTGGTCTCCACCGTCTCGCATTGCAGCACGGGGATATCCAGCAGGTCGGCCTGGAATTGCATGATGAACTCGTTGCGTGAGGCGCCGCCATCGACGGACAGGCGCTCAATCGAAAGTCCCACGTCCTGCTCCATGGCGCGCAGCACGTCATAACTCTGGTAGGCCATGGACTCGCAGGCCGCACGCACAATGGTCGCGCGACTCGAGGCACCGGTCAGGCCGCACACGATACCGCGGGCACGCGGGTCCCACCAGGGAGCGCCCAGGCCAGCGAAGGCGGGGACGAAGTAGCAGCCCTCGTTGTCGTTGATCGAAGCGGCGAGTTGTGCCGACTCGCTCACGCTCGAGATGATGCCCATGTTGTTGCGAAGCCAGTTCATCGTTGAACCGGCGGCAAAAATAGAGCCCTCGAGCGCATAGCTGACTTTGCCGTCCGCAGCGATACCGATGGTGGAGACCAGGCCATTCTTGGATTCGACGATCTCGTCACCGGTGTTCATGAGCATAAAGCAGCCCGTGCCATAGGTGTTTTTGGTCTGGCCGGGATAGAAGCAGCAGTGGCCGAACAGCGATGCCTGCTGGTCGCCCGCCACGCCCATGATGGGCGGCATGTTGGTCATGATGTCGCTCGCGACGCGGCCGTAGTCGCCCGAGCTCCAGCGAACCTCGGGCATCATGGAACGTGGAACGTCAAAGAGCGCCAGCAGGTCGTCGTCCCAATCGAGCGTATGGATATTAAAGAGTGCCGTGCGGCTGGCATTGGTGTAGTCGGTGGCAAAGACCTGGCCGCCGGTGAGGTTGTAGATGAGCCAGGTGTCGATGGTGCCAAACATGAGGTCGCCCGCCGCCGCGCTCTCGCGTGCGCCGTCGACGTTGTCGAGAATCCACTGCACCTTGGAGGCCGAGAAATACGGGTCAAGCGTAAGTCCCGTGCGGGAGCGCACCAGCTCCTCGCAACCCTGTTCAACCAACGCGTCGATCGCCGGCGCGGTACGACGGCACTGCCATACGATGGCGTTATAGATGGGCTGGCCGCTCACGCGGTCCCAGACCACCGTGGTCTCGCGCTGGTTGGAGATGCCGATGGCGGCGATGCGATCGGAATGGATGCCGCTCTTAAACTGAACCTCCATCATCACGCCGATCTGGCTGGCAAGCACCTCCGTGGGATCCTGCTCCACCCAGCCGGGGCGCGGGAAGCTGGTTTTGACGCTACGGCGCGCCTGGGCGACGATGCAGCCGTACTCGTCGACGATGGTCGCGAGTACCGAGGTGGTGCCGCAGTCGAGCGCCATGATGTAGGAACCGCCAAAGTTAAACGAGGCATCTTCCATGCCCAAGCTGCCCAGATTCAACGACATCGCTTACACCTTTCTATTGCATCGGGTCGGACAGGACCCGTTCGATCTCTGATGCGGGAAGTGCACCTTGGCGCAGGATCTGGAGCCCACCGTGCTGGAACGACACGATGGTCGAGGCGTCGCGACACGGGGTCTCGCCGGCGTCGACGGCAACATCGACCCCCTCCAGGATGCGACCTTCGACGGCGGCAAAGCTTGCCGGCGAGGGCGCGCCGTGTGTGTTGGCGCTCGTGCAGGCGAGGGGACTGCCGCAGGCGCGGATGAGCGCTTGGACCACGGGAGAGGCCGAAGCGCGCAGGGCCACGGTGTCGTCGGCAGCACGCATAAAGGTCGGCACGCAGGGAGCCGCCTTGACCACGATAGTCAGGGCTCCCGGCCAGCATCGTCGCGCAAGTACGCGGGCATCTTCCGGGATATCCACGCCATAGCGGTCGAGTGCCTCGACGCCATCGACCAGCCAGGCGACCGTTTGGGTGAGTTCACGTTGCTTGAGAGTGAAGATACGGCGGTAGCCGGTACCGAGCGCAGGGACCGCGGCGCCATTGACGGCAGCCTGCGGATCGCGCGGCCACGATGGGAATTCGCCTGTATCTCGGGGCACGGCGTCCGAGAAGGCGTTGACTGCCACGGCGACACCGTAGACGGTCTCGGTCGGGATCAAGGCCAGGCCGCCGCGGCCGAGCACCTCGGCCGTGCGCTCGACGGCGAGCCGATGCGGCTCGCGCGTTCCCTCGTATACCCGATAGACCGTCTGCATGTGTATGCCAGCCCCTTACGCTCTGGTGAAAGTTTGTTTACTGAGGGGCATTCTCGCACGAAACATTCAGCCTATTTGCCCAGAGCGCATGTTGGTTTGGTGAGCGGCTCTAGTAGTCGGTGAAAGTGAGGGGGTTATTGCAGATTTTTAGCGAGCAAGCGTAACGGTACGATCGGGAAACTCAATGCTTGCGACAAGCTTTCCGCCGAGACTTTCTGCGTACCTGCTCAGCGTGTCGAGCCTCATTGATCCCAGCTCCCCGCGCTCGAGCTCCGATATGCGTTTTTGAGAAACACCCATCGACTGGGCCACCGAGGCCTGCGTCAGATCCTTTAGTTTGCGAATTTGAGCGAGCTTATAGGCTTCGATACGTTCACGAGTTTTCTCCTGCTCGGCGGCAATAGATTCACGCGCTATCCCGCGTGATTCCATATACTCATGCAGCTCCATCTTGATCGAGCCTCCTTACATGGCGACGGTATATTTGTTCCGCCCTGGGAATGCTGATCGCATACCAGCCGTTCCACTTTGCCTTCGACGACTCCGCCTGCGACTTATCTCCCGCCAACAGCAACACTGCCTGACGTTTGGGGTCAAAGGCAAAAAGGATACGAATCACCGACGGTCCGCACGACGTCACCCTTAGTTCCTTTAAATGATGCAATTTCGAGCCCTTCACGCGGTCAACCAGCGGACGACCAAGGCTAGGACCTTCTTTCTCAAGTACTAAAAGGTCTGCGTAAATCTGTCGCAACGTAGACTCATCCTGCTCATCGAGCCAAGGCTCGATGTAATCGAGCACAATGCGGTATCGATGCAGCTGATTTGACATACCTTTCTCCTTCTATAGTAGAAGTTTTACGGTATATTGCAAGAGCGGAAATAGGCTCGAAGGGTCTTTTTTGCAGAAGTGAAGCCCGAGATCAGTAGGCAACGAGGGGTTATTGGACTGCGACGAACTTCTTTGGCCTGCCGGCATGGCGTTCCTGAGCGGCGTAACGCTCGATGCTGTCGATCGTAATCATCCGACGGCCGTCGACAAGCTCAACATCGAGTTTGCCGGCTTTGACCAGCGCAGTGATTCGCGGTGCGGAAACCCTGAGGTCCGCCGCCGCGTCCTTAAACGTTCGACACGCCGCTTCCCGAGCGTCCTCGTGGTCGATTTCGACTGAAAGGGCCACGACCTCGGCCGAACGCTCGTACCCAGCCGGAGCCCGACCATTGTTAAGATCGTCGGCCAAAAACGCCATCAGCGCCTCGATAGCATGAGCTATTGCTTCTTCGCGCGTATCGCCATCGGCAAAGGCCCCGGGGACCTGCGGGAAGCTGGCACAGTAACCGTCGTCTTCTTTTATGAGAACGCAGTCATAGGTAAATCGTTGTTTCATTATGACCCCCTCTGCTACCAGCTACCAACCGAGATAATTATAAATTGCTTTATAATTAGAAATGAATCAGTTAATAAATATTACTGACGCTGTTTGGGCTCCGTGACGATGGCTCGGACGATTCGGGGGCGATCGGTAAGATCGCGGACGATGCGCACGTCCGAAAGGCCCGCCTGGCGACAGAGCTCGGCTGCGGCATCGAGGGCGCCCTCGTAGAGCTCGCAGGCAAAGAGGCCGCCGGCGCACAACATGTAGGGGGCCGCGTTGAGCAGGCGGCGGAAGATATCCAGGCCGTCGGCACCGCCCTCGAGCGCCAGGTCGGGCTCAAAGTCCTTGACCTCGTGCGGCAGCGAGCGCATGACATCGGTGGGGATGTAGGGCGGATTGGAGACGAGCACGTCAAAGGTACCCCACTCTTCGCGAGGAACAGAGCTCACCAGGTTGGTGAGGCTGAAGGCGACCTCGTCGGACGTGAGGCCAAGGGCGTCGCGGTTTTTGATAGCAAGGCCGATGGCGCGCGGCTCGATATCGGTAGCGGTGCAGGTGACGTGGCCGCGGCGCTCCCAGGCAAGCGAGAGCGAGATGCAGCCCGTGCCGCAACCGACCTCGAGGACGCGGGCGGTGCGGGGCTCGGTCGGAGCGGACTCGTTAGCCTCGGCGGCGTCTTGCGTGGGAGTCGCCTGCTGGTCGTTGCTCTCGATGGCGATGCCGTATTCGTCGAGCTCGGGCTCGGAGGCTTCCATGGCCTCGGCTTCAGCGGCCTGCGCAGCAGCTTCCTCCGCCTCGCGATCGGCCAGCTCCTCGGCATAGGCGCGGCTACCGAGCACATCGCCGCCCAACGCGGCCTCATCGGCAGCCGTTAAGTTGGCGGCACGGCGCTCGGCGGTCGCGCGTTCATCGGCCAGCGCGGCCTCGGCCTTGCGGGCCTGCTCGACCTCATCGTTCCAGGGCAACTCCACGCGCTGACGGGCAGCGGCCTCGGGGCTCAGCACCTCGGCGTCCAGATAGTTCAGCACTTCCTCGACGAGCATCTCGGTCTCGGGACGCGGGATGAGTACGCCGGGGGCGCAGGCAACGTCGATCATGCGGAACTGTGTGCTACCCGTGATGTACTGCAGCGGTTCGCCCTTGGCACGGCGGACGACGGCCGCGTGCATGGTTTCGAGCTGGGCCGCGTCGAGCGTTTCATCCATGCGCATATACAAGTCGATGCGCGCCAGACCCGTGGCCGCGCACAGCAGCCACTCGGCAGAAAGACGGGGATGCTCCTCGCCGCGCTCGGCCAGGTACTCCTTGGTCCACTCGAGACAACGCTTGATGGTCCAGATCTCGTTTGCCATGGGGTCCTCCCCTCTTGAGCGCCGGGCGGCGCGTGAATGTCGGAGCAGATTGTACGCGAGGGCACCGCATGACAAGGGACAATTGAGGGCGATTATCGAGAATCAGCCCAGAAATTTGTTTCGGGTGCGTCCAAAGTGCTCATTCGTCGACGTCTAGATTTGCATTCGTCCAGCTTTTGGCAAGGTTGCCCCAAAACTGACCAATATCTAACCGGATACTTGCCAAATCGCTTGACGGACAACGCGCCGAAAAATGCCCTGCGACTTCTTGAGCGATAATGTAAGCATTATTTTTGATAGTGAACGAATGTTTTTATTTCCTTTGAGCTGGCAAACGATCCGATGGCCCTCAAGTCCAATTAAATAAACTCATATAGCCATTTACCAAAAGCAGTCATTGGGACCCCTCCTTACGTGCTGCCGCTCGAAGGACTGTCCCTAAGTGCCGGCACATAAGGAACGTCCCCAAGTGCCGCACCCAATGACTACCTCGATGTTTTGGCAATGCCAGCGAGCGGGTCGCATTTGAGGCAAGGTGCCGTGAAATGAAAGGGCGCTGACCTTCTGGTCGCGCCCTTGAAATTGAACGGCAGATTGTCCAAATGCGGCCCGCGCAGCGTCGACGGGTTACGCGGTTTGGTAAAACCGCGTAACCTAAACGGCCTGTGCCAGCTTCTCGGCTCGCTCGGCGGCGGCGAGTGCCTCGATCACGGTGCCGAGCTGATCGCCCAGAAGGACGCCGTTGTAGGTGGAGTTGAAACCGATGCGGTGATCGGTCACGCGGTCCTGGGGCTGGTTGTAGGTACGGATCTTCTCGGAACGGTTGCCATGGCCGATCTGGCTCTGGCGCTCGGCACCGAGCTCGGCCTGCTGCTTCTCGAGCTCCATCTCGTACAGACGGGCACGCAGCATCTGCATGCAGACCTCGCGGTTCTGGATCTGGGAGCGCTGCTCCTGCGACTGCACCACGGTGTTGGTGGGCAGATGGGTAATGCGCACGGCGGAGTAGGTGGTGTTAACGCACTGACCGCCAGGGCCCGAAGCGCAGTAAGTGTCGATGCGCAGGTCGGACTGGTTGATCTGGACGTCGATCTCCTCGGCCTCGGGAAGCACGGCGACGGTAGCCGTGGAGGTCTGAATGCGGCCCTGGGACTCGGTCTTGGGGACGCGCTGGACGCGGTGCACGCCGGACTCGTACTTCATGACGGAGTAGACGCGGTCGCCCTCGACCTTGAACTCAATGGACTTAAAGCCACCGGCCTCGCTGGGGCTGGAATCGAGCACGGTGGTCTTCCAGCCGCGCGACTCACAAAAGCGCTGGTACATCTTGTACAGATCGCCGGCGAAGATGGCCGCCTCGTCGCCGCCGGCGGCGGAGCGGATCTCGACGATGGTGTTCTTGTCGTCGTTGGGGTCGCTCGGGATGAGCATGTACTTGATGTCTTCCTCGAGCTGGGGAAGCTTGGCCTCGTTTTCGGAGATGTCCATCTGGAGCATCTCCTTCTCATCGGCATCGGTGGTATCGTGCAGCATTTCCTTGGCGGCCTCGATGTCATCGAGCGCGCCGATGTACTCGCGCGAGGCGGCGATGAGGTCGGACTGGTGCGCGTACTCCTTGTTGAGACGCGTGAACTCCTTGATATCGGAGGCGACGGCCGGGTCGGAAAGCTTCTTCTCGAGCTCCTCGTAGGCCTTGATGATCTTTTCGAGCTTGTCGCGCATGGCGGGACTCCTTTATATGCGTGAAGGTGAAAATCGGCAGAGTTGATGGGGCGCGCGGCGCCACTGCGGGGGTAAGCCCAGCTAGAACATGTCGATCTTCAGATACATGCGCATCCCTTCGCGTATGGGGTACATAGTTGCGGTCTAACCCATACATGATAGCGTGCGCAGACAAACCTGCATATAACCCGCACGGAATGAGTGGACGTAGCCGTTGGGTATGTTCCTTAACGACTAGTCGTTTAAGAACGTTCCCAACGGCCAACAAAGGGACTGTCGCTTTGTCACATTCTAGAGCGTGTGGAGCAGGGCGATGAGGAAGCGGACACCCTGGAGGTAGGCACGGCGGGTAA
>JAXJMO010000068.1:0-18574 GCA_036313175.1 Collinsella sp.
CCCTTCTTCCTCTTTCCGGACATGCCGTCCTCCGATCTCCCGGGGCCGGCCGGTCCGGCCCTCAGGGTATCGGGTTCCCACATTCATCCGCACATGTACGGATGAATGTGGGAGGTGTTCGGATGAAGTCGATAATCAAGGCTCTCGACACACACCTGCCGGTGACGGTCAACACTAATATGATGTACGAAGGCCGTTTTAAGTACCTGGATGCCGGTTACCTGCAAGAGCACGACGCCGTCTTTGATGTCGAGGCGGGCGATGTCGATGGCGACGGCGTCGACGAGCTTTTTGTCTACGCGGGCTGCTATGTCGACGAGAACGGCGTGCGCAAGGCTGTAGTCGACATGTATGACTTGGAGGGCGGCAACTGGAAGCAAAGCGTCGTCAAGATCGATGCCGGTAACGCCGCGGACTACACCACGCACAACAAGGGCGGGAACGACTCCTGGACGCAGCTTCAGTCAGCTCCTGTCGTTTCGCTAGCGGCCGGCGACCTCGATCGCGATTTTTGCGATGACCTCGCCATCGTGGTCTCGGCACCCTACGGCAAGAAGAATATTGATAAGTCGACGCATTGCGAGCTGTTTTCGTGGGATGCATCCAAGGGTGCGCTCGTCCATGTCGATGCTCTGGGCGACGCGGGCGCAATCTCCCTCTCCGCGAACGGCAAGACCATGGTCGCTGCGAATGCGACGTTCGGCACGTTTGCCGCCTACGATGAAGAAGGAAAGAAGACGGGTGAAACCGTCACGGGCCTTATTCTTGCGGGCTATGACTGGCAACGCAGCGCTTTTGATTACGGCGCTTCTGACGGCAGCAAGGGGCTGTACGGCGTGCTGTACCGCTACGCGTATTTTGACTCGGAGTCTGGCGAGTTCAAGCTTTCCGATTGCAAGGAATACAGAGACGGGCTCCTCGCCTCCTATGGGCTGATGCATGTGCCCAACAGCGCATGGAAGGATAGCGCTCAGGATAAGCGCTATCCGTGCACCTTGGCGCCTATTGCCCTTGCCACTGCCAACCTTGACGGCCTGTCCGAGCAGCTGGCGGTCGACGAGGTGCTCGTGGGCGGCGATGTGTTCCGCGACTTTGCCTGCAACACGGCACAGAGCGGGGCTCAGGGCTTGGGGTCCATGGTCGGAACCATGAGCATGAGCGGTCAGCAATACAACAGCAGCAACAAGCATGACCACAAGGGTATAGAGCAGGTGTGGATCAGCGACGTCAAAGCGGGCAGCGTCTCGGGTTCGGACCGCTATAACGAGAGCTTTATCGCTGTGGTGGGCAAACACCGCGACGAGGACCTGCGCAAGAACGATGACTACTATTGGATGACCGCCTCGCATTTTTCGCTCGACGAGAACGGAAAGGTGCGCCGCGGCGAGGAGCAGGTGATTAGCGAGAGCAACCGTCGCGGCACTACCTACGGCACATTTATCTCGCTCGCGCTGCCCGATGTCGACAACGACAGCGTCAAGATCACGTACAAGGACCGCTACAAGGTCTATACCAACCCGCGCGTGCTTGCCGTGCTGCAGGATGCGCCCTATGTTGAGGATCTGGAGCAGGCATACGGCTATCTGGTGTTGGGCGGCACGTCATACGGAGAGGAAAAGGGCACGGGGACATCCCAGGGCTATACCATTGGCGCCGAGTTGGGCGTTGCCGTCGAGGTGCAGACCGGTCCGCCCCTGGTCGCGATGAATGCTTCAGTCGATTTTGCCGCCGAGGGATGCTATGACTACCGGAGCGAGCGCACGGTCAGCGCAAGCGTAAGCTATGAGTCGCATGCCGGCGAGGGTGACAAGGCCGTGCTCTACACGATTCCGATGGTCTATTACGAGTATGAGATCGAAAATGAGGAAACTGGTGGCAAGGGCGTGATGGCGGCGCCCGTGTCGCTCGGCGCGCAGACCTCGGTCGTTAATGTCGAGGCCTATGACCGCATTGCCAAACAGCACAATATGACGCCGCTCAGCTACTTTTTGACCAACCGGTCGGGAGAACCCGGAACCTATCAAACGACGCTCAACGGCGAGACTCCCGTTGGGGATTCCTTTGGCCTGGGCAAGCCTGGCGTAACGCGCGCCTACACGCACGATGGGTTTAACGGCGCCGCCGCGCAGTCGGGGGCGAGCATTGAGCAGACCATCGAAGTCGAAGAGGGCAAGGAGCAGGAGCTCGAGCTCGGCTTGACGCTGAACGGCAGCGTTGTCATGGGCGCGAAGCTCGCAAAGCACGAGTTGTTTGGCGGCCTGTGCTTTGGTGCCAACGCCGGCTTTACTACGGGTAACTCCTCGAGTGAATCGACCGAATACGGCGGCACCGTCGACAACCTGCCCGAGGCCGCGCAGGGCAAGTACGGTTTTGTGTGGCGTCTGGGCGTCAACGCGGTGGATGTCGACAAGTTCGAGGCAGACTCGGGCGACAAGCTCGGCACCAAGGACACCGACCAGTTCTGGATCGTGGGCTATGACGTTAAGGACGTCGAGATGCCCGACGCGCCGGCCGTGACGGGCTTTACGGCAAACGCTGTTGATTCGACAAGCATTACCTTTAGCTGGGACGATGTGCTCTCAAAGAAGGACGGCTTTAGCTACGGCGTGGGCATGCTGCAGAGTAATGCAGCGGACGCGGTTGTGAACAGCTGGAAGATCGCCGACAACACGCAGGCCTCGCTTAAGTGGGATGGGCTGTTGCCGAATACGGAGTATCGATTCGCCATCGCCGCCGTTAAGAATGATTCAACGGCCGAAACGGGTATTCGCTCGGCGATCATCACGGTCAAGACCATGCCCGATGGCATGACGATGACCGTGAGCGGACCTGCGGCGGATACAGCGGAGAGGTCGGCCCTCGAGTATGACTCTTCGGTCGAGTGCTCGGCGGGAGACAAGCTGACACTCTCGGCGATCGGCCATGTGACGCAGCGCAATGCCGACGGCAGTGAAACGGAGCTGGCGCCGTCATATATCTGGTACCGCAAGGGCCGTGGCGAGACCGCGTTCCAGCGCGTGGGTGCCGATGGCAACCTCCCAGCCGGAACGGCCTCAACGCTTGAGCTTGACCTGACTACAAACGATGACGGCGCGCAGTACTACTGCCACGTGGGATACAACAACGTCGGCCTTGATACCGGTGTGACACTGGTGAACATCGCGGCCGAGGAGAAGGCTCCTGAGACGGTGAACGCCGCTCCGATCCGCACACGCCGCCTGTTCTCGCAGGCAAGCGCGGGCGCCAAGAAGTTCCTGGACCATACCCTGGTGAACACCGCCGGCCCAACCGATTCCGAAGGCTCGAAGGACCCCGAGACTCCGACAACTCCGGAGATGCCCGAGACCCCGACGAACCCGGACAAGCCTAAGGCGGACGGCAGCACCGAAACCAAGCCGAAGGCCACAACCTCAGCCAAGAACCTCGCAGGCACCGGTGACCAAACGCTAGCAATAGTCGCTACCGCAGCAGCAGCGGGCGCAACGCTCGTAGTGATAGCCCTCATCATGCTGATCAAGCGCCGCAAGACCCACTAGTAGCCAGTCGAACATATCGACAACCCAAAAACCCGGGTAGCCAAAAAACAGGCCACCCGGGTTTTCTGTTGAGTGGAGACTCCGCAAGCGGAAACTGCATCCCACAATTAGCGCCCGGAACGGAATACATCCCGGAATCCAGCTGAATAGTGGGACACACTTTCCCAATCGGGTCCCAAGCGGAAACTGCATCCCATTCCAGACAAGAATTCCGGGACACACTTTCCGCAAACAAAGAAGGCCACATAACGTGGCCTTCAACTTATATATGTTCGGCGATACACCCAAGACAAGCCACGCTCCAACAACAGGGCGTCTGTCCGGGCGGAGGTATGTAAGGTTCATCGCGAGTTCCGCACGCAAAGGAGGCCACTTAATGTAGCCTCCGTCTTGCGCAGGACTGTCCGAGCAGGGAACCTTACATTCCGCGCCGCCGGGCAGACGAACCAGTTAAGACGCGCCGTTACTTGATCTTGGTCGTGCCCGGCGCCAGGTTGGGGTCGGTCTCGTTGGCCTCGGTCTGGAAGTGCTCGGTGTACACGTTCTTGCCGTCGCGGAACATCTCGTAGTACTGCATCTTGGCGTAATCCTCGCGCGCCTTGGTGGCGGCTGCCGCGGCGGCGTCGTCACCGGTGACGTTGGAGGAGAGCGCCCAGCGCAGGCTGGCGTCCTCGTAGCCCACCGAGTTGATGGCGGGCAGCGACTCGCGCAGCGTCATGTGCGCCTTCTGATAGTCGGAAAGCGGGGCACCGATCAGCTGCATCAGCTGGGTGGACAGGTAGTTGGTGGACAGGTCGTCGACCTCGCTCGTCTGGTCGCAGCCGGCAACGTCGTAGTTGGCCCAGATGATGTAGTCGGTCTGCCACAGACGTTCCTGGTGCGTGGCATCGTCCTCGCCGGTAAACCACTTGTCGTTGAACTTGGACGGGAAGAACGGCTGGTGGTCGCCCCAGAACACCACGACTACCTTACGGTCGAGCTTGCTCAGGGCGTTGAGGAAGTAGCGAAGCGCCTGGTCGGACTGCTCGATGCACGAGACATACTCGTCGACATCGGAGAGCGTGCCGTCCTCGACGGTCTTAGCGTCCAGGTCGGTCGTGTCGATGTTCAGGTGCATTTGCTTGTCGGCCGGCAGCAGGCCCGTGTCGTAGCCCGAGTGGTTCTGCATGGTCACGTCGAAGATAAACTGCGGATCGGCGTTCTGGTCGAGCAGCTCAAGAATCTTGTCGTAGGTCGCCTGGTCGGTCACCATACCGCGCAGGGTATCGGCGCCCTGGAAATCGTTGATGGACAGGAACTGGTCAAAGCCAAAGTCCTTGTACACGTTCTCGCGGTTCCAGTTGGTCGCGTGGTTGGGGTGCATGGCGGTGGTGGAATAGCCGAGCGACTTGAACTGCTCTGCCAGATTCCCGGTCGTTTCCATGTTGTAGATGGTGTAGGGGTACACGCCCGAGCCCAGGTTGGCCATGGAGTTGCCGGTCATAAACTCAAACTCGGTATTGGCGGTGCCGCCGCCGTAGGCGCTCACGTAGAGCTTGCCGCGGCTGAGGCAGTTGGACAGGTTCTTAAAGTACTGCGGACCCTCGTAGCCGGCGCGCATGTTCTGGTAGATCGACAGATCCGAGAAGGTCTCGTTCATGATGGCGATGACCGTGGGCTTCTCGCTGTCGAACTGCTCCTTTGCGGCGGTGCGCTCGTCACTCTTGGCGGCGTCGGACTTGTCGTAGGCCTTGGCGTACTTTTTGAGCGTGGCCTTGGCATCGTCGACGGAGTAGTCGGCGGGTTTGGGCGGCTTGATGGACTGCGCTGCGCTAATGAAAGCGGGCAGGTAGCCCTCGCGCCAGTAGCTCTCGAGCGGGCGCCAGGTGTAGACGGTGATGCCGAGGGTGTTGTAGTAGTCGATGAGCGTGACATGCGCGGTCACGCCGCCCAGGCACAGCACCGCCACGAGCAGGTTGGTGAGCAGCATACGCTTGGCGTTGGCGGCGCCCTTCTGACGGTGCGGTGCCACCAGGCCGGCGTACTCGCATAGCAGCATGGCGATGGCGGTAAAGCCCATGGACAGCACGCAGAACAGTGAGATCGAGAAGGTGTAGCCGGTGCCGGCGACCGCGGCGGCGGTGGAGATGGCCGAAAGGTCGCCCGGCTGGATGGGCATGGATTTAAACGTGATGACGAAGAACTCGGCAATGCCCAGGACAAAGAGGGCAAAGGCCAAGACCGCGGGGGCTGCGCCGTGGCGCTGGAACAGGAAGAACAGGCCGACCATGAGCGTGGTGATGATGGCCCACTCGAGCAGGATGCACAGGGGGTAGACCCAGGTAAAGTCGTGGTTGGACGAGACCTCCATGCCCAGCAGCGCAAAGACGCCGGCGAGCAGCAGGCACAGGACGGCGGCGACGAGCGGTTTACCCACAAAGGCTCCGCGCAGGTGGGCGAGCTTGCCGGTGGGGGCGGGGGCGTCGGGCCCGGCGAACGCAAAGACGCGCGGGGCGATGCGGTCGCGGGCGATGCTGGCCCAAGCGCAGCCGGTGAGGATGGCGTTGGTCAGGATGAGCATCACAAAGGCGAGCGGCTCGTTTTGCGCGACGAGACCAATAGCGCCCCAGACGGTCAAAAAGAGCTGGAACAGGCCAAAGGCGACGCTCCAGGCGAAGGCGCTCTTGGTGACGGTGCCCGACTGAGCGCGAATGGCCTTGGCCTCGCGCAAGACAAGGTAGACGGTCGCCGCAAGACCGACGAGCGAGATGGCGGCAGCGAACATGCTGAGACTCCTCACAAACTAAAACCTACGAAAGCGGGGGTTTACCCGATTGTTACCAAGATATGCGCTGCAATTGGTGGCTGCGCACAACAACCAGCCATATTAACGCGCACGTGCGGCGGTGTGGCGCAATGTAGTGGCGACCTGCGCGATAATGGACGGGAATTACACGGAAACGTAAAGGCTTCTTAAAGAAATGGCGAGGGCAGGGCGATGAGCGAGCAGGTTTGCAAGGCGGACATGGGCGGCGACGGAGCTGCGGGCGTGGATATGTGCGGCTATCCGGTCGAGACTACGGGCAACGCGGTGCTGGACATCTTGGAGCATCGCTCGTCTACGCGTGCCTTCGCGCGTGATGACGACGACCGTCCCGTAGCGGTGACCGACGAGCAGCGCGCAGCGATCTTGCACGCGGCGAGTCGCGCGCCGTCGGCGGGCGCCATGATGATGTATTCCATCGTAAGCATTCGCGAGCAGGCCACGCTCGACCGTCTGGCCGATCTGTGCGACCATCAGCCCATGATCGCCAAGGCGCCCTGGGCACTAATATTTGTGGTCGACTATGCCAAGTGGATCGATCTGTTTGAGCACGTGGGCTGCTTTGAGCCCGAGTTTGTCGAGCGTACGGGCAAGGCGCCCCGCCGCGCGCCGGGTTTGGGCGACTTTGCCATCGCGGCCCAGGACGCCGTGATCGCCGCACAAAACGCCGTGGTTGCCGCCGAGGCCCTGGGGCTGGGGAGCTGCTACATCGGTGATATCGTCGAGAATGCCGAGGAAGTCGCCGAGCTGCTCGATCTGCCGCCCTATACCATGCCGCTATCGATGCTCATCATCGGCACGCCCCGTAAGGAGCGTCCGGCGATCGCACACCCCGTGGTGAACCTGGTACACGAGGAGCGCTACTGCCGTGCGGATGCCGCGACCATGGACGCGCAGGTGGACGAGATGGACGCGATGTTCCGTCCGCACGCCCGCGAGGTGGGGGAGCGCGTCGTGGACATCTATACCCGCAAGCACACCAGCCCCTTTATGGCCGAGATGAGCCGCTCCATGGAGTGGTGGTTCAAAAACTGGCTTGGAAAATGACGAATGTGACAAAGGGACGGTCCCTTTGTCACATCATATATCGCCGCGGTAGCCTAAAGACTGTATAAATCTTTATCTAGCTGGGAAAACAGTGCATTAAAACATGGCCGATTACCTATAATCCTTTCGAACGTTAAAGTTGGGAGGAAACCGGCTTATGGAACAAAAGGCCAAGGAGGCAGCCTCGCACGCTGCGATTCCTGTGAGCATCTCGGCGATGCTCGTCACGCTGGGCGTGGTGTATGGCGATATCGGCACCAGCCCCATGTATGTAACCAAGGCACTCGTTGCCGGCAACGGCGGCATCGGAAGCGTCACGGAGGAGTTCGTGCTCGGCGCGCTCTCCCTTGTCGTGTGGACGGTCACGCTGCTGACCACCATCAAGTATGTGCTCATCTCGCTGCGCGCCGATAACCATGGTGAGGGCGGTATCTTTGCCCTGTACAGCCTGGTCAAGCGCTGCGGCAAGTGGCTCATCATCCCCGCCATGCTGGGTGGCGCCGCGCTGCTCGCCGACGGCATCCTGACGCCGGCCGTTACCGTTACCACGGCCATCGAGGGCCTGCGCACCATCCCGGCGGTCCATGCTGTGTTGGGTGACGATCAGGGCCGTGTCGTGGCCATCACGCTTGCCATCATCATCGCGCTCTTCTTGGTGCAACGTATCGGTACGGCCAAGATCGGTCACGCCTTTGGCCCCATCATGACGCTGTGGTTTCTGTTCCTGGGCGGCACGGGTCTGTTCTTTGTCTTCCAGCACCCCGCCGTGCTGCTGTGCCTCAACCCGGTGCGCGGCATCGCCTTTTTGCTAAGCCCCAACAACCACGCGGGCATTATGATTCTGGGCAGCTGCTTCCTCGCCACCACCGGTGCCGAGGCGCTCTACTCCGACATGGGCCACGTCGGCCGCGGCAACATCTACGCCACCTGGCCGTTCGTTAAGTGCTGCCTGCTGCTTTCCTATATGGGCCAGGGTGCTTGGCTTATGAACAACGCTGCCAACCCCGAGCTCATGGGCATTGCCGACCTCAACCCGTTCTACCAGATGCTCGCCCCGGGCCTGCGCCCGTTTGCCGTCGGCCTTTCCACCGTCGCGGCCATCATTGCCTCGCAGGCGCTCATCACCGGCGCATTCTCGCTGGTGTCCGAGGCCAGCCGCCTGGACCTTATGCCGCACATGCAGGTCTTCTACCCTGCCGAGACCAAGGGCCAGCTCTACATCCCCATGGTCAACAACGTCATGCTTGTCGGCTGCGTCATCGTGGTGCTGCTGTTCCAGAACTCGGCGCATATGGAAGCCGCCTACGGCCTTGCCATTACGCTGACTATGATGTGCACCACGCTGCTGCTCTTCTTCTACCTGCACGAGGAGCGCAAGCTCAAGGTTGCTCCGTGGATCTTCGCGGCCTTCTTCCTTTTGCTCGAAGGCTTCTTCTTCGTGAGCTCGCTCACCAAGTTCTTCCACGGCGGCTACTTCACCATCCTCATGGCTGCACTCATCATGGGCATTATGGTGTGCTGGTACAACGGCACGGCGGTCGAGCAGCGCCAGTTTACGCTGCTGCCGCTGCGCAGCTACCTGCCGCAGCTCAAGCGCCTGCGCGACGACGACCGTTACGAGCGCATGAGCGACAACGTCGTGTACCTGACCAAGGACACCCATACCGACTACATCGACCGCGATATCGTCTACTCGATCTTGGACAAGCATCCCAAGCGTGCCCACGCCTGGTGGTTTGTGAATGTCGAGACCATGGACGAACCGCACACCTTTGCCTATTCGGTCGAGACATTCGGCACCGACTACGTGTTCCGCGTGCATCTGTATCTGGGCTACAAGATCAACCAGCGCGTCAACGCCTACCTGCGCCAGGTTGTTCAGGACCTGGCTGCCACCGGCGAGCTGCCGCCGCAGACGCATGACTACTCGGTCTACAAGGATCCGGGTAACATCGGCACGTTCAAGTTCGTCCTGATCCGTAAGCTTCTGGCGCCCGAGAGCGACGTGGAGCCCAGCGAGCGCACGGCCATCACGCTCAAGTACATCATCCGCCGCGCCGCCGGCACGCCCGCACGTTGGTACGGCCTGGAGAACTCCAACGTGAGCTTTGAGTACGTGCCGCTGTTCACCAAGTTCAAAGCCGTGAACAAGATGCAGCGCCTGGCTCCCAACGAGCGACCGTAGACGTCGGCGGCTACACGGAGTTGGCTTTTGATGGATAAGCATGAGGCCGGGGAGGTAAGCATGGATACAAAGGCGCTCGATGGCCGTGAGGCGGTGGTCGAAATGGTGCGTGAGGCGCGCGTCGACGCCGCCGAAGATCGGTTCTTTACGAATCGCGCCAACATGGACATGGCCGACCGCGTGATCTCGATCGTGGCACTGGTATTTGGAGCGGTGTGCGTGTGCGCACTGCTCGCGCACGTGCTGTTTGTCTAACGACCGCAGGTTGCAAAGGCTATACACTTGGAACCACCACAAGGGAAACCACCACAAAGGTGCCTGTCCCCTTTGTGGTGGTTTTTGTTTTTGAGAGAGGGGTGGGGCGCTGATGGACGTCCGTACGGACGGCGATATTGCCGATAGCTTTTGGTGGCGGCGCACAACGCTGACGCGCCGCGGCCCTCTGTATGACGCCTGCGTATCGGTGGGGCTGCTGGTCGCGGCGACGATTGTGGGCGCGCTGCTCGACCATCCGGGTCTCGCGCCGAGCATCATGATCGTCTATGTGTTCGCCGTTCAGCTGTGCGCATTCTTTACCTGGAGTCGCCTGTATTGCCTGTTGAGCTCGGCTGCCGCCGTGGCGCTCTACAACTTCTTGTTTATCGACCCGCGCTACTCGCTGTCGCTTATCGACCGCGTCTATCCCGGCATGTTCTTCATCATGTTCGTGGTCTCGCTTGTGTCGAGCTCGATTGCGTTGGCCCTGCGCCGTGCCCTGGCACAGGCTGCCGCCAGCGATCGCCGCACGCATATGGTGCTCGAGACCAACCGCATGTTGCAGCGCTGCGCCGACGAACAGCAGATCGTCCACGCCATGGCCACGCAGCTGGCGCGTCTTTCGGGCCGTCCGGTCGTGTGGTACGGCGCCGACGCCGAGGGCGATGACCTGCTGCCGCGTGCGACATACACGGCCGTGGGCGATGCCGCGCCGGTGCACGAGCTGGCGCCGCAGATGCCGCCGCGACTCTCGGCGTCCGCCTATGTGGGTACGCCGCTCGATGCCACCTATGGTGGCTCGGCGTTTTATGGTATCTACCTGACGGTTCGCACAGGCGACGGCTTCGTGCGCTCGGGCGACCCCGCCTCGGTGGTGGGCGTGCTGGCTATTGCTGCCGAGCCCGACGTGCTGACGCACGAGGAGCGGACACTTGCCGATGCCATCGTGAGCGAAGGCGAGCTGGCACTCGACCGCGCCCGTGCCATGGAGGCCCGCGAGGAGGCGGCGGTGCTCGCCAAAAACGAGCAGCTGCGCGCCAACCTGCTGCGTTCCATTTCGCACGACCTGCGCACGCCGCTCACCAGTATTTCGGGCAATGCCGATGTGCTGCTCGATCAGGGCTCGACCGGCACCGCGGTGCTCGATGCCCAGACGCGCCGCGGCCTGCTTCTATCCATTCGCTCGGATGCGCAATGGCTCAACGCTACCGTCGAGAACCTGCTCGCCATCACCAAGCTCGAGGGCGGCGGCATGCATCTGTCGACCACGCTCGAGCTCATGGATGATATCGTCGAGGAGGCACTGCGCCACGTAAATCCGGCCGTGCGCGAGCACGACCTTAAGGTGGTGGCGTGCGATGAGCCGGCGCTCGTTAACGTCGACGCGCGTCTGATGGTGCAGCTCGTAGTGAACCTGGTGAACAATGCCATCACCTATACGCCCGCAGGCTCGCATATCGTGATTTCGATTGGCGTCGACGATGGGCACGTGACGTGCTCGGTGGCCGATGATGGCACGGGCATCGCGCCCGAGGACCGTGAGCGGATCTTTGAGTCGTTCTACACCGCCAACCACGGTTTGGCCGACAGCCACCGCAGCGTGGGCCTGGGACTTTCGCTCTGCCGCTCCATTGCGTTAGCGCATGGCGGTAGCATAGAGGTTGCCGCGGCGGACCCGCACGGCTCGGTCTTTACGATTGAGCTTCCCGTCGCTGACGTTTCGTTTGATAAGGAGTAGCGCCGTGCCGAACTCTGCCGTAAAACCGCTCATCTTGGTCGTTGAGGACGACCCCGCCGTTCGCAACTTAATCGTTGCCGCGCTCGAGGCGCACGGCTTGCGCCATATGGCCGTGGAGACCGCCCATGCCGCCATCGCTGCCGCCTCATCGCAGACGCCGAGCATCGTGCTTCTCGATTTGGGCCTGCCCGATATGGACGGCGTCAAGGTGGTGGAGTCGGTGCGCACATGGTCGGGCGTGCCGATCATTGTGGTCTCGGCGCGCAGCGAGGATGCGGACAAGATCCGCGCGCTCGATGCTGGTGCCGACGACTACCTGACCAAGCCGTTTTCGGTCGAGGAGCTGCTCGCGCGCATTCGCACGACGCTCAGGCGTCTCTCGTATGCGCAAACGGGCGGCGTTGCCTCCGAAGGTTCGTTCAATACCGGTGAGCTGCATATTGATTTTGATGCCGGCATCGCCACGATGGATGGCGAGGAACTGCATCTGACGCCGATCGAGTACAAGCTCTTGTGCCTGCTGGCGCACAACGCCGACAAGGTGCTGACGCACCAGTTTATTTTGCACGAGATTTGGGGTACGGCAACTAAGAGCGACCTGGCGAGCCTGCGTGTCTTTATGGGCACGCTGCGCAAGAAGATCGAGTCCGACCCCGCGCATCCGCGCTATATCCAAACGCACGTGGGCATCGGTTACCGACTGGTCACCCAAGGCTAGATCGCCAACCACCATCCAATATGAGTTGCGGTGAAATAGTTCCTGTTTAGTCCTTTACCAGGCATTTTTAGGAACTATTCCACCGCAACTTTGTTATTTGCCCTTGGGCTTGCTGGCGTAGAACTTCTTCTTTTTGGGCTTGCCGGCAGGGGAGGGTTTGCCGGCAAAGTTGGACTTGCCGTTGCCGGCCTGCGCGTGCGCGGGTGCTGCCGCGCGAGGCTTGCGGGCCTCGGGGTTACGCAGCTCCTCGGTTCGCTCGGCAATTTCCTCGGCGCTAAAGCCGACCTCGGCCATGGCGTCCTCGATGGGCAGGCGGCGCACGATATAGCAGTGGTGCACCTTCTGGTTGCGTGCGAAGTCCTCGGGGATGGTCTGCGCCGTAATGTCCTGTAGCACCACGCCCGCGCGTGCGAGCTTGCGCGTCTCGGGACGGAAGCCGCGCAGGTTGCAGCTAAAGATGGCATGGCCGCCCTGTGCGAGCAGGCGCGACACGCCGGCCAAAAGCTCAACATGGTCACGCTGGACATCCCAGGTGCGACGGCCCATCTTGGACGAGTTCGAGAACGTGGGCGGGTCGACAAAGATCAGGTCCCAGCGGTTGCGCGTCTGGCGCTGGTCACGAATCCAGGAGAGCACGTCATCGCGCACAAAATGATGCTGCGGGCCAACAAAGCCGTTCTGACGCATATTGCGCTCGGCCCAGTCCAGATAGGTGTTGGATAGGTCGACCGTCACGGTTTCCTCGACGCCGCCGTCTGCCGCGTAGCAGGTGGCGGTGCCGGTATAGGCGAACAGGTTGAGGAAGCGGCGCGCCTGCTTGGCGTGCTCGCGCACCAGGTTGCGGGTGACGCGGTGATCCAGGAAGATGCCCACATCCAGGTAGTCGTCAAAGTTGACGGCAAAGGTAAGGCCGTCCTCTTCGATGAGCGGCAGACGGCGGCGTGCGATGTTGGCGCGCTCGCCCGATGCGCCCTTGCCGGCGCCCTGCTTGCCGTACTGCGAGCCGCCGCGCGAACGCATGCGGGCCTTGGCGTGCACATGCTCGGCCGGAACATCTAGGATGCGCGGCGCGATGGCCAAGATGTCGAGCATGCGGGCCTGGGCCAGTGCGGGGTCGATGGTCTTGGGCGCGGCGTATTCGGCGATGACGAGCCAGCGGCCCGGCGTCTGCGGGCAGCCCTCGTACAGATCGATGGCGGCGGAGTAGTCGGGCAGGTCGGCATCGTAGACGCGGTAGCAGCTCACGCCCTCGCGCTTTGCCCACTTGCGACGCAGGCGTGCGTTCTTGCGCAGGCGGTTGGCGAACTGCTCCGACTCCGGGATGAGCACGGGCAGCGGCTTGCCGTCGCCCAGGTCGAGCATGGCGGCAGGTTCGGGCATGGCGGGGGCGGCGGCTTCGTCGTTGACTTCGTTGGTATTCGCAACCTTGGCCTCGGCATCCGCACTGGTCGAAGCCTCAAACGCCGCGGCGGCCTGGTCGAGCGAAGGCCAGACCTCAATAGCTGCTTCCTCGTTGTTGGGCATGACGGCAATCGAGCGCTCGGGCTCGGCGTGGAGCGCGCGGGCCAGCAATCCGTCGCGGGTGAGTGCGGCGACCGGCGCCGCGGCAAGCTCGGGCGCGCGGCGCAGCTCGCCGACCAGCGTCATGGCGTCGTGCATGAGCGAAAGCGGTGTCTCGGTCGTATCCGCGACCACGGCGGCACCGGCGACGGCGCCCGCGTGGTCCAGCACGGTGGCGGACTTGGCGGCGCAAAAATCGACAAAGCGCTTGTAGCCGGCGCACTTGACCATGCGCTCAGCGGTCTTGCGGGCGGCGGGGTCAACATCCGCGGCAACGATGCGTGCCTGGCGCTCGCGTGCTGCCGCCTCGCGCTCGCGTGCCTCGGCAAGCAACTGCTCCCACAGGGCGGCGTCGTGCAGCTGCCAGCCCTCAAAGCCCCAGCGCTCTCGTGCAGTGCCCGGGGCGCGGTCGGTCAGAATGTTCACGGCCTCCAACAGCAGGCCGCCGCCGGCGCACGAGGCGTCGACCAGCGTGGGCAGGGCTTCGTTCTCGTAATCATCGGACGTCAGCTCGCGCTCGCACAGTGCGGTCCAGCCGACTTGCGCCAGCACCAGGGCGGCGTAGTCGGGGCGCAGCACGTGAGTGCCCTCGCCGGCGCGGGTCGCGGCGGGCGGCAGGCGCTTGAACAGCGGGTCGCCCGAAAGGTCCAGGCTTATGCTCGCGCGGCGCTGACGCAGCGAAAGCAGCAGGTGAACGTCGGGATCGGCGGCGTCGACATCGGCGCGACGTCCTGTGGTCTCGGCCAGACGGTCGCACAGCGCGTCCTTGGCGCGCAGGGCCGAGAAACGCGTGTTGCGCAGCTGCTCGGTCACGCCGCGGGCGATAATGGCGATGGTGGCGCCGGGGCGGATGATGGTCTCCCAAGCGATGTCGTAAACGCCGTCGTACAGCCCATCGGCATCCTGCGCCTCAAAGCGCCCGAGTACCACGAACACGCGGCTCGCCAGGCGCGACCACAGACAGGCGCGGTAGCCTTCTTCGAGCTCGCCCTCAAATGTAGCGCGGCCTTTCAGGCGGCGGACATGCGAAAGTCCGAGGCGTTTAAGCTCATCGGCGAGTGCGGACTCAAAGCCCTCGGGGCAGCTTGCGTAAAATTCCATGGGTGACCTCTCTGGTTGCGTCGCTCCATTATATGATGGATGCTTCGTTTGCCCTTATCCTCGAAAGGAACCCATATGATTGATGCGTGCCCCGATTCCGCCGTGCTCTTTTTTGACGTGGACGGCACGCTGACGTCGTTCGATCCCGACGATATGACCGATAAGGACTTTTCGGCGGTTCGTCCCTCGCAGACGGTGGTTGAGGCGTTCCGTGCACTGCGCGATGCAGGGCACAAGGCATTTATCTGCACGGGCCGCCCCCTGTGGCTTATCGCCGATAGCCTGCGTGCGCTCGACCCCGCGGGCATCGTTGCCATGGCGGGAGCCACGCTCGAGGTCGAGGGCCGCGTGGTGCATGAGGACTGCTTTGGCGAGGACGTTATCGAGGAGCTTGCACGCCGTATGGCCGCGGCAGGGATTGAGGCCTTTTTCGAGACCAACGTGGCTACTTTTGCCCTGGAACCCGCGGGTGTTGAGCAGTCGTCTCTGATCGGCACTTCTGTGGTGCACAGCGCCGAGGAAATGCGCGTCGACGGCAGTCTGCGCGTGGGCAAGGTATGCCTCAATGTGCCCAGTTTGGCTCGCGTTGCCAACGATGACGGCTTTATCGATCGCGAGTTTGAGCTGTGCAATACCGGTGGTCGGAATCGCGAGCTGAGCCCCAAGGGCATCAACAAGGGCGTGGGCGTGGCGCGAGCGCTGGCGTATCTGGGCCGCGAGGGAAATGCGCGCACCTTTGGCTTTGGCGATTCGGGCAACGACCTGGGCATGCTCGCTGCCGTCGAGACGGCTGTCGCCATGGGCAACGCCATGTCCGAGGTCAAAGCGGTCGCCGACTACGTGACTGACGATGTCGCACACGACGGCACCGTCACCGCCATGCAGCATTTCGGCCTCATCTAATGAATCCCGCATTCTGACGTTTGCCTAAACTGCGGCTCTTTGCTTTTGCATGCTCAATCGATTTATCAAACCAAACACTAAAGCGTTTATACCGTTCGCCGAGAAGATAAAAACCCGCAGCTCACGCCTTGATAAACATAGGTAAAGTGTTTAGCAGTTTATCGGCCGTATGCTAACGAAAGGAATCAGGCAGATGGCAATCAAGGTGTTCGCTGACGGTGCAAACCTCGAGGGCATGCTCGACATGTACGAGAACGGCAACGTTCAGGGTTTCACGACCAACCCGTCCCTTATGAAGAAGGGCGGCGTGACGGACTACCGCGCATTTGCCAAGGAGGTCCTGGCCCACATCACCGATGTGTCCGTCTCGTTTGAGGTCTTTGCCGATGACGTCGAGACCATGGAGGTCGAGGCGCGCGAGATTGCTACCTGGGCCGAGAACGTCTACGTCAAGATTCCGTTCGTGACCACCAAGGGCGAGTCCACCGCCGAGCTGGTCCGCAAGCTTTCGGCCGACGGCATCAAGGTCAACGTCACCACCATCTTTACGCCCGAGCAGGTCGACGAGATGGTCGAGGCCGTTGACGCCGAGACGCCGTCCATCATCTCGCTCTTTGCCGGCCGTATCGCCGACACCGGCGTCGACCCCATTCCGTTTGTGACGGAGTCGGTCAAGAAGGCCGCCGCCAAGCCCAACTGCGAGGTCCTGTGGGCGTCCACGCGTGAGCTTATCAACATTTACCAGGCGGAAGGATGCGGTTGCCAGATCATCACGGTGCCCAACAGCATCCTGGCCAAGCGCAAGAACATCGGCCGCGACCCGTACGAGGTCTCGCTCGATACCGTCCGTGGCTTTGCCAAGGATATCGCCTCGCTCGGGTTCCACATCCTGCCGTGAGCAAGGGTACCCCCTGTAGCGACGTGCAAAATCGCGAGTATTCAGCAAGGTAAAGGCTTTTACCAGCTAGATAAAGCACGGAACGGCCCCCGTTTTGGCTCTAATTGACGCTAAAACGGGGGCCGTTTTTGCTTTTATGGCTCTCTGAGGCACAGCGGGGCTATCGAGAGATGCTGAATATTCGCGATTTTGCACGTCGCCAAGAGGGGGAAGTCGGGCCCTACTCTGACCACTCGGACGTACTCTTACCCGAACCCGCTGCTTCATGGGACGGCATGTCATGCGTCTGAGCTGCGGTTTTCATGCAGCGGGTAGTCGGATTGCTGCTGAGTTGCTCGAACCTACTCGAACCCACTCTGTCCGAGCGGGGCCCAAGTGGCAAGGGGCTATTAGGGGACTGAAGAGCTATAGGGAGCTCGAGGAGATGGCATCGGCTCCCGAGCGCATGACTTCCCCCAGCATCCTGATTCCTCGGTCAAGCTCGATCTGCTTTTCGAAGTAGTCGGCGTGCTCAAGGAAGCGCTCGCGCAGGGTGCGCAGGCCTGCTGCCTTTTCCGACCTCGCGTCCGCATCGCTGACGATTCTATCGAAGCAGAGTACGAGTGCGGTGAAGTCGTGGATGACGGGGAAGCGCTTTGTAAGGGCGACGAGCTCCTGGTCGATTCTGAGCTCCTCCCGCGCGGCCGTCGCGATGGAGCCGACGGGCTTCTGTAGGCGCTGCCCGATCGTGTTCAGAACGTTGCCGTTATGAGCGGCCGCGTTGCGCAGGGCCTTCACGGGGAACAGGAGCTGCTTGACGGATTCGGCCTCCTGGCTGCGTTCCCTCCTGAGGTCGTAGAAGTAGAACTTGTAAAGCGCGATGATTCCCCCGAAGGAGACGAGTTCCAGGTAGTTCCAGACGTACATGTCCTCGCGTCTGCCATACTTATTCGCGAGGTTCCGGGTGTAGTTCGAGTCTCCGAGGTACGAGACGCTGCGCTCAAGGTGCTCCGGGTCTATCCCCAAAGTCTGGTCCTCGGCGATGTGGAGCATCTCGAGGAAGAGCGTCGCTCGCTCGCTGCCGCCCACTCCATCTAGCCGGTCGGCGATGGCTTTCATCTTCTCGACGGCTGTTTCTGACCCGCTTGGATCGAACCGCTCCTCCAGCATCCTCTCCTTACGCACCCTCTCGTGGGCGAAGAGGAGGTCGAGGATCTCCTTCCCGTCGGCGCCGTCGTCCATCATCGTCCGGTTTAGATGGACCTTCATGTAGTGCTCGATGTCAAGCGTCATCGAGAGGATGTGCTCGCGGAGGTGGTGGTCGAGTCTGGTGAGCTCGGCGAGGTAGGCGAAGTCTAGGTTGACGTAGCGTCCGTAGCCCTCTGACGCGGAGCTACGATACGTTGAGAAGCACTTCGCAAACGCCTTGACCTTGAAAAAGAAGTTTTTGTCGCGGAGGAACGCAACCGCATCCTCGGGGCTCATTATGCCGAAGCGGACGCCCCGCTCTGCGAGGTGGGCGACCTGTTGTTCTGCCGGGATGAGCGGGCGCTCCTTCATAGTCGAGCCTCCAAAACGAAAAATGCGGCTGTAGGTACAGGTACCCGCAGCCGCTAAAAGCACGAAGGCTTTTCACACTGCGGACAGTATACCCCACTTTGTCGAAGGGGCAAAGAGTGCGGGGAAATCAACCTCTTTGCGACACTCGCCCCTTGATTCTCATTTTCATTGCAACAGCCTCAGGACTCAGCGCAACGCGTTGCGCTGAGTCCTGAGGCGCGAATCCGGGTAGGCAACCCCAGAGGGGCCGGAATCCCCCGGCCCGCGATGGAGGGAGGCCGGCATGTCCAG
>JAXJMO010000069.1:0-41243 GCA_036313175.1 Collinsella sp.
CCCCTTCGACTCGAATTCTTGACGGCCTGAACAATCGTCAATATCGGTCGGAGGGGTGGCTTTGTAAAGCCGTTTGTCTCCACCCGCGTAGCGGGTGGTTTAAAGCTGGCCGCTGCGCGGCCAGCGGACTAAAGTCTTGAATCAAAGAGGTCAATGGCGTAGAGGGCATATTGCCAAAACTGATCGACTTGCTCAAGAACGAAGCCCAAGGTCCTGATTATTTCTTTGTTAGAGACTGTATTGTTCAATGGCTTGCCAATAAAGTCAAAGCTGCCATCGATCATATGCAAGAAGACGCTACTGAAGAAATCGAAGATATCCCCGTTAAGATCAACGTCCCACAAGACATATCGAAAATCGAGCTTCATACGTTCGGTCGTGGATCCGATGCAATCGGATATTTCAAAAGCGATGGCTTCGTTGTAATGGGCGGCTCAAAAATTGCCGAAGGCACCACTGCATCTGCCCGCAAGCCCACATATGAAAGCCGTCAAAAATACCAGCACCTCATCAATGAGGACAACATCCTAAGCGATGATCTGGTATTCCCAACCCCCTCTGCTGCATCTGCGTTTGTTATCGGTCGCTGCAGTAGTGGCATGGCTGACTGGAAGACCAAGGACGGCAAGCAGCTTGGCGAGCTGCTCGAGGAGGAAAAAAAGAAGGCAGCTGCTGTTCAGAAATAGAAATAAAGGGGGCTCGGTTCAAAACCGAGCCCCCTTTTCATTTAGCTATGGCTTTGCGACAAACACTGATCCATCCCTTTGGAGAATCCTACCGCTCCTCTAGCGTCCAGCCTTTCTGAGCGCAGAGGTCACGCAGGGTAGCCACGAGGTCCGCGTTGGTGTTGCTGTCGACCACGATCTTGTCGATGTGATCAGCGGCAATGTTGAGCTTGGGGAACGAGTGGCTGCAACCCGACAGGTTGAGCTCACCGACGTTGCAGGTAATCTCGAGTGCGCCAAGAATGTCATCGTTCGAAAGATCAATCTTCTCGACGTCGCCCTGAAGGCCTTGGTCAACGGTAAAGAACATCAGGTTCTTAAGACCCGAGGCGTTGATGGAACTGACAGCACCCTTAAGGCCCTCGATCTTAAAGGAATTAAGCTTGGGACAGACGCTCAGGTCGAGGTCCTGGGTCGTCATGTCGCCAAACTTGAGCACCTCGAGTGCCTCGAGCTCGCTAAAGTCTGCACTCTTGGCGCTCAGGGTATTGATGCCGAGCGTGTCGAGCTTGTCCAGCTTGCTAATGGGCGTGAAGTCCGTCACCTCGTCACTCACGACCAGCTCTGTGATGCGCTGGGTCTCCTTGGCGGTCAGCTGGCCATCGTCATCGTTATCGTAGTCGGCAAGCAGCCCGTGCAGGGTATCATCCGTGATCGCATCAACATCGACGAGACCTTTTTCTTTCTTGGTCTCGGAGCCAGAGGCGTCAGTTGAGCTCGACTCTTTAGAGGCGCTCGACGAGGCTCCTCCGCCGCCTTGCACGTCACCGACGCCGCCAATCACGGAGAAGGCGGCAACCGCGCCTATGACCACAACCGCCGCAAGCACTACCAGGGCGCGAACGCCGCCCAAGCGAGAGACGGCTTCATTTGCACGTTCAGCCGCCTGTCCATTCGGCTGCCCGGCAGGGCGAGGGATCCGACTTGTCGAACGCCCCGGCATCTGCTGCGCCTGCCCAGCAGGCTGTTCGGTTGCCTGCCCGTTCGGACGCATATTCACCCGCACATCCGACGTCTCGGCAGCCTGCTCATTAGCCCCGCCCGAAGGCTGCTCGGTCACACGCTGAACCCGTTCGTCATCCCGCCAAGACATGTCGGGCTTAAAATTCGCCATATCGCTTCTCCTCACTTGAGCGCATCGCTACTGCTGCTCCATGGTGTAACCGTAGTCACTGCTCATTTTTTGCAAATACTCGACCAGGCTGCTGCTCGTGTCGCTGTCGTACAAGATCTTGCCAACACAATTGGGTGTAAAAGTGAAATGGAAGGCATCTTCCCTGCCTGCCCCGCACAGATTGAGCGTTTCGACTCTGCTACTGATCTTCAGGACCTTGAGGTTCACATCACCCGACAGGTCAAGCGTCCCCATACTGCCATCAAGGCCTTCGATCTGGACGTTCGTCAACGAGGACATGTTTTTGGCATTCAAGGTATCGACGGGGCTCTCGAGCCTGTTTATGGTAACGCGCTGTAGCTGAGGAAAACGCGTGAGATCAACCTGAGGCACCGAGCAGTCGCCAATGGACAGATGAGTGATATTGCTAATGGAGCTTATGTCGTAGTTTTCGCTGTCGTAGTCGCCGATGCCAAACGTCGTGATGTTGTGGAAGCTGGCCAACAGCGGAAGCGAATCAAACGACTCGACATCGATTGAGCTAGCTTCATCCGCAGTCTCTTGCGAAATATTACCATCCTCATCTGCATCGAGCGCTAAGTCCGAGCGCAGTGCCTCGTCCGTAATTTCATCGAGCGTGAGCACTGTGGCCTTTTTCGCTTCTTCCTGGTGGCGCTCTTCTTTTTCCTTTTTACGCTGAGCGCGCGCCGCCTCGTCTTCTTGCTGCTGTTTGGCCTCGGCACGCTGCTCGGTCTGTCGATTTGTGTCGGAAATGCCGCTTGTGATGGACGTGACCGCCACAATGGCAATGATTACCACCACGGCAAGAACGATCACCACGCGCGGACCGCCCAAGCGGTTCACGATATCGTTAATATCCGATCCGTTGGACCCGGCGCCCCCGCGGCCAGACCCGTTCTGATTAATTGCCATCTGTGTTTCCCCTTCCGGCGCCTACAGGCGGTCCTTGTCGAAGTAATCCGCGTCGCGCCAGTCGCCGCGCCAGCGGTAGGCGTGGGCGTTCTCGCGCGACCAGTCGCTCAGGTGGCGCAGGATGAAGCGGCTCATGTCGTCCGCGAGCGGCTCGATCGGCCCCACGCGCCGCGCCTCGGCCGCATGCTCCCAGAACGAGTACGCCATGAGGTAGAACGTGCCGGCATCGACATAGTCGCCCGGGTAGGCGGGGTCGTCGAACCAGCCGTGGGTGTCGGGCGTGCCGTTTTGCTCGCACCACTCCGCCACGTTGAGGGCGAGGCTCATCAGGGTCGTGTAGTCCTGCGGGTCGCCCGCGGCGAGCGCCTCGTGCAGGTTGGACATGGGGCCCTCGGCGCCGTAGGCCGGGTAGTACAGGTCCCAGATCCTCGACGCCGCGTCGTCGGTGAGCTCCATCTGCGAGGGGCGGTCGCCCAGGCCGTCATCGTAGACGGGCGCGTTGGGATCCTCCCCAGTGAAGGCCCCGACGCCGTAATCGAGCGTGGAGGCGCTGTTGCGGGCGCCGCGGGCGGCGCGGGCCATGGAGCCGAAGACGGAGTAGCCGCTGTGGTAGCCGCGAACCGTCTCGGTGACGAGCCGGCGCAGGCTGGAGTTCGCGTGCGCACGGTCGCGGGCCTCGCGGGTGGCGGCGGAACCGCGGAAGAAATACGTGACGCCGATGATCAGCTGCTTAATGATCATGCTCAAAGGGCCGGCAATGATTTCTGTCAAAACTACGAGAAGACCAATGAATACAACAGCACCCAGAGCGAATGGATTGAATGCGCTATACCCCGGCGCCGGAAGCCCCGTATGCAGCACATCGTCTCCGCCAGTGTTCAAGTACATGCGGTACCAGACCGAGCAGAGCCCCCAAACCGTAAAAATACGCAGTGGGAAAAACCGAACAATGGTGGGAATCGCGTCCACGATGCGCGAAAGATTGATGTTAAAGCGAGGGCGATTCGCACCCTCGTTGTTTACCGGAGTAGCTGCCTCCGGATCGCCCGGAAGAGGCACGCCGGCGCGTCGCGCACGCAGGCGGTCGAGACGTTCCTGAGTAGAAACCGTTTGAGCCTGCGGTACTTCTGACGAAATGGACACTCCCGCAGTCTCACCCGCGAACGACGTCGCGTCCTCTTGCTGCCCCTCAGCACGAGCACTATAAAGACGGGCGAGACGCTCTTGCGCCGACAGGCCCTCTTGCTGTTCATCGTTTGCCATATGTTTTGCCTTTACCTATTAGTAATGGAAGTGCGTCTGGGCATAGCGGTTAAGCGCATACCCAAACTCCCTGGTCACCGTCTTGATAGTGTGCGTCTCCATCTTTCTGGTCTGAGGATTACGCCGGTTAAAGACGAACGTGGGCATAAAGCCGCTCACTTCTTGAAACCCGCTCAGAGAATTAAAGGGGATGATAATCGGCGGATTGGAATTGCCCGGAGCGAAAAGCCTGCCCGCCACTGCCTTGCTATGACCCAGGCCTGGAACGAGTGACTTGACCACAGAATGGTTATCGAGCGTTGACCACTCACGCTTGGCGATAATCTCAAGGTGGTTCTCGTAGATTCTAATGGAACACGGACGTCCATCGTACGAACCCAAACCTTCATTAATCACCACGTCGTTTCGAATCTCACGCTGAGCCATGTTCGAACGCAAGTGTGTATTTGTTTGAGAGCCGCGTTGAGACGCCACATTCTCAATACCCAACATGTCATCAAAGGCAGCCATGGCGCGTCGCTCGGTGCCATGGAGGCCGTCATTGCGTTGCGGTGTATTGGGAACCTGCGGTCGAGGCACCACCGGTCGCTGTTGGCGACCATTATTGGAATCCGAGAAAAGATTCCCCAGTCGTAGCGTGGGCATACCATTCTCCTATCGTTTATCAAAATTAACAGGTCACCAAGGAGTCAGAAACCCTCCTTGGCGACCCAAAACGGTTCATGAAAAGAGCGGCCCGCTCTATTAGGCGGAAAGGAAAAGGTAGAAGAAGAATGCGCAGATACCAAAGCCAATCAGCATCACAATAAATCCGAAGATACTAAGCAGCTGCGCAATGGTCACGATACCCCAGAGGAAAAACTCGATGACAATCGGCAAGATCCAAGAGAAAAGCCAAGTGCGAATCGACTTTGCACTACCGGGGTGAGCATCGTCTCCAAAGAGAAGCATGACCGCCATGCCGCCAATGAGAATCGCCATTACTACGTCAAGCTTGGTAAACGTGTCGCCATCAACAAACATCGTTCCCATAAACCCAAAGGCGCTGGTGACAAGCGGAACGAAAACGACCAAGCGGCCAGCATAGCGTCCCAGTCTGTCCATCAGCTGCGGATCCATGTAAAACGCCGCCGGCGCACGACCACTTGAAAATGCAAGCGAACCGACCTGAGTAAGAGGCTTGTCGTCTGCCGACATCGCAAGCTCCTCAAAAACTTGCCCCTTACGATCGGCAAACTCAACGAGCTGGAGCAAATATCGTTCAAGCGCATCCGAATTGGCATCAATATCGTTCCTAAGCGCGCTAACACGATCGGTGGCCGAATAAGAGCGCAGAAGATTGAGGGCGAGAAAACCAAAGCAGCCAATAAACGCAACCGCCAGGAAAATGCCCGCAAGCGGACCAAACGAACCCCACGAAACAATCAGCTGACCAAAGGCACCACGGGAGCACATGATAAGGATGCAGTAAAGAAGCGCCACAAGAACGGTATACATCAAAACACCCCGCTGCTCCTTCTTTATCGCAGCGGCGCGAGCATCGCTATCGGCAATACCCTCAACAACACCGTAATCGCGTGTATCCTGCTCGATAGCGGCCTTTAGGGAGCCGTCTGCAACACCGCGACTATCCTCGAGGAACTCAGCATATTCGGCAGAGGAGATCAAGCTTTCATCTGCAAGAAGCCTTACGCCGCGAGCCGCGAGCAACCGCTCGTCAACACCCTGAGATATAAGCTCGGCAACATAGCCGCGTGGCACGGCATCGTCGCCGACCTGAGCGCAAAACAGCGCATTGCGCGTACAGGGACGCGTTCCGTGCTTTCCGTCGACTTCCCAGCCGTTCACATACGGAACAGGCGTGAGCTCCATATCTTCCCGAAGCTTGATTCCCTCAAGACGCGCGTTGGAACCCGCCTGGATGAGCATGGAAACGGCAGTGTTTGCCGGCGGATTCAATCCGAGCAGGGCAATTTTAACCGCCTCGCCCGCGGAGCCTTGGGCCGAGTCGTAGAGGTCGGTGTGGGCGGCAAGCCACAGCCAAGCAGCATAGCTACCAAACTTACGATAAAACGTGCGCACCGCTTTCTTATTGACCGCGACCTTATCCATATAATCGATCACGACATCTATATCGACGGCTCCGTGCGAAGTTGCCGCATCTCGAGCCGAGATAATTGCCGCCATCTCAGAAACGCCCGCAAAATTGAGCAAGAATTCATCCAGCTTGTGAGCCGACGAACAAACGCCAAAAAACGCCGCCGGACGATTAACAACCGACATAAGCGCCGTCTGAGCAGCAGAACTTTTCTCCTCGTTGCGCGTCAGCAACCCCTTGAATAAACAAGCAGCGAAATGAGGATCACTCGAGTGCAGCGCCAACTTTTCGAGCTCATGAATATCGGCAGCAAGCTTTGCGCGTTCATCGTTGAGATCGTTTTCTTGAGAAAGAATGCGAGATAAAAATCCCGAAGGCAGCACGCCTGACGATTTTGACCCGTCGAGACCGGACAGAACGGCGTAGCGATCAATTTCGGTGACATCCATCTTGGCGATGCGTGCCGGGAGGGCATCGCTCGCATCGGTGAGCGAGACATCCTCGCCGCGCCACGACATAATCTTGCCGTTGGACATCTCATAGATGACGCAAGCAAGGGCCAGGTCGGGATTGGACGCTGTCTGGATATCCTCTTCGACCAACTGGTGAATCCTGGTCTGCAGGTCATTTTCACCCCAGTCGCCCATCAGGTTTTCGAGATGCTGCTGGCTCATGCGAAGCTTGGCTTCGTCCCAATTGGAGGACAGCGTGCGAGCGAGCAACACCGGATCGCTATACAGCTTGCCGGCAAACTCGTAAGGTTTGCGTGCGCTACCGGCATCCATGGTGGGAAGTTTGCGATAGAAATGTTCTGGGTCGGCCATCCAGTCTTTGACCTCTTCGTAGCCAAAGCGCTCGCCCGATAGCTCAAACGTCAAACCCTTGAGCAGGTTCCCCAAGGTCGCATCTTCCGGATGGTTGAAGTCTGCAGGCTCGCCCGTCTCTTGGCGATCGGAAAGCGTATTGTCGTTTATGAACTCCTGCAGCGGATGGACATTGTTTTCGTAGAGCGTCCAGATCGTGTAGCCAAACGAATACCAGTCGTTTCGAGGGTCGACCATGCCACCACGACCGGGCGTGTAGCCGTCGGAGCGCGTCATGGTGTTCGTCAGTCGGCTGTCAAATCCGGCAAGCGAGCGGGCGGAGCCATAATCTCCGAGCACGATCTGCTTGTCGTACAGGTAGACATTCTGCGGCTTAATGTCACGATGGACAATGCCAAGCTCGGTATGAAGCAACTCGATTGCCTGGCTGAGCTCGGGAATCACGCGGCTCTTAACCATATTCTTGCTACGGGGACGATCAAAAAGGCATGTGGCCAGCGGCGTAATGGAAACATCCCACAGCTGAGGAGCCGCAGCCCCCACTTCGGTCGCGCTCAGGCCCTGGTGCAGATAGGCAAAGATGGGCAGCAGATGCGTCTGAGACACGGGGCGGCCATTGAGCCCCATTACGGCGCTTACCACCTTTTGATATGCCGAACGCTCGGCGCCCACAAGAGGCTTAAAGACCTTGGCAACGCATGCCAAACCATCGCTCACCCGCTCGGCGGCAACAATGCTAGATTGACCGCCATGGCCAATGACCTGTCCCAAATGAATAATAAACTGCTGCCCGTCATTCGAGACAACCGTCGCATCCTCCGCAACAAAAGGCGAGGCAGATGCAGCGGCAGCATGTGCGCCCCCACGAGAAACGGTCACCGTTTCACCGTTGGGACTGGCTGTGGCGCCGCGCGAGACAGTTACCGTCTGGCCGTCGGGGCTCGCAGCGCGCGGCACCGTGACAGTTTCGCCTGCCGCAGAAGTACCAGGGCGTGAAACAGTAACGGTCTTGCCGTCGTCGGAAGCACCAACAGACGGCCTCGCAACCGTTACTGTTTCACCATTCGATTCAGTCATCGGACGATGCACCGTTACGGTTTCGTTTGTCGATGGCGTACCGTCGCGGCGGACGGTGACCGTTTCACCAGATGCCGGAGCGTCGGCTCGACGCACCGTCGCGGTCTCTCCAGGTGCAGAAGTCTGGCCACCACGGTTCACAGTAACCGTCTCTCCCCCTACGGGCGCATTCCCGCGGCGCACCGTTACGGTCTCATCATTGTCATTGCCGCCATCTCGGCGTACCGTAATCGTTTCATCAGACATGACTACTCCCCTACCTCAATTACAATCAGCGTCGCATCGTCCGTCGAGCCGTTCACCCGAGCCTCGGCATATAGCTCTTCGCACAGCTGCGCACATGTCGAATCGCTCGCAAGCATCTGCTGCAAACGCTCCTGCGCAATCTGCCCATCGATACCATCGGAACAGATCAGATAGCGATCGCCCGGAAGCATCACGGTCGTCTTGACCTCAAGATTGCGACCGCCCTGATTGAGTCCAATCGCGAGCTCAATACAATGCGAAACGGCGTCGTCTCTGTATTCAGCGCCAACGCCGCCCACGCGCCGCTCAGGCGTGTGGTCACAGCTAAGCACGGCAAGCACACCGCCACGCAGTCTGTACACGCGAGAATCGCCGGCATTAAAAACAGCACCGTGCCCGTCAGGAGCAACCACGAGACCGGCAACCGTGGATGCGGCAACAGACAGTCCATAGCGAGCCGCATACGTCTCAACATCGTTCTCGGCTCGCTCGCCCGCCATGCGTAGGCGCTCCTGTAACGCGTTGACAGCATCGGTATCAAAGACGCGCACGGCCTGCGCAAACGCCTGAGCAGCAAGCGTCGAGGCGGCCGCTCCGTGCCCGCCTTCGCTCACACCGTCAAAGACTGCCATGCAGCCCATCTCGCGCTCGCAATCGCCCACCAGACCATAGCAAAGGACGTTGCCGTCAAGAAGCAAGCGGTCCTCGTTGACGGGGTGATTGGTTCCCGCTTGAGTTTTTGCTGCAGCGATAAACTTCGTCATCGCCAATCGCCTCCCATCGATCCGGGCACGAGTTCAAATGCGATATGCGCATCCTCGCCCTCGCCCTGCGGCACGGCGCGTGCCACCATGCCGGGACGACCGCGCCACTCGGCGCGGTGTTCAAACAGAAAATCGGAAAGCCCGTTAAGGTAACCGCTCTCTACCAAGTTGCCAATGCCGCGGCCACCCTTAGCCTTGACGGCGTCCGTCATGGCAATGGAGTGCAGCAGCTCGCGGGCGGCATCGGTCGCCTCAACCGTAATATCGGGCTGTGCCTTATGCACGTTGCGGTTAACGGCATCAATCTTGGAATTGAGGATCTGAAGTGCCACGGCATCGTCGATAAAGTTGAAGATCACCACGTTGTCGCCGATACGACCCAAGAACTCGGGCTTAAACTCGCGATCCATCTCGGTACGCACGCGCTCGCAAATCTCGTCATAGGGCGTGTTGGGCGCGATGGTATTACGAACTTCGTTGCCCTGCGCATCGATCTCAATCTTGGAAAAGCCGATGTTGCTCGTAAAGAAGATGACCGTCTCAGAGAAGTACACGGTATTACCCTGGCCATCGGTCAGGCGGCCATCTTCGAGGATCTGCAGGAACTTGTCCATAATGCTGGGCGCGGCCTTCTCAATCTCGTCGAAAAGAACCACCGAGAACGGATTGGCCTTGACCGCATTGGTCAGCTGACCGCCCTCGGCATAGCCCACATATCCCGGAGGAGCGCCAAAGAGCTTTTGATCGGAGTTCTCGGCACCGTACTCGGACATATCAAAACGCAGCATGCTGCGCTCGTCGCCAAAGAGAAGCTCCGTAATGGCCTTAACGATCTCGGTCTTACCGGTACCGGTGGGACCGCTCAAAAACAGCACACCCTTGGGCTTAGAGCCAGATGAATGGGTGGCGCCCGAAAGACCCATGACGGAGCGCTTGAGCACGGTGACGGCCTTCTCAACAGCCTCGTCCTGCCCCTTCACACGGCGTTTGATCTTTGCCTCGGGATCCTCTTCGAGCTTCTCGAACATCTGCTGCCATTTGTTCTCGCGAAAACCGTACTTGTAGACGTCGACGAGCTTGGGAAGGATGGCCTCAATGGAAGCATCGGGGGCTTGCATATCGCGCTGATACATGCGCTGCAGCCCCTCGAGCTCCTTAACGCTCATGCCGTCGGTGGTGTCGATAAAGCGACGTACCGCGCGGTCATCGGAATCGGACAGCGCCTCGCCAAAGCCAAACTTGCTTTGGATATAGGCCTCACGCATATCACGATCGGGGTGCGGCAGCGTGATGGTACGCAAGAAGGGGTTCTCCTCGATAAACCACACAGGCAGGTTGCGCACGTTATCCGTTACCAGAATGAGCGTGTTGACAGCCGTGCGGTTAATAAGGCGTGCTTTGCTGGCGCCAAGGTACAGGTTGAGGAAGAACTGCGTCTCGTCGGGCATAAGGCCAGTCGAGGATGCAAGCAGGCGCGACGCCATGTTGACGATCACACAAAGCGGCTTGGCCTCGGTGCCGCCATCGGGGTTGTCGTTGTATTTAAGGCGCAACATTGAGCGGATAACCTCGCCGTATGATGGCAGGCTCGACTGCTCGGTGGCATACGCCTGGCGGCCATCGGCGATGCAGGCGTTCGCCTCCATCATGCGGTCGTCGCTCTTGGAAGCCTCGTCATGAGCCAGCGACACCAGGCGCTTGCAATCGACGTTGCCCATGCTGCTCGAGAACAGCTGGATGGGATCGAAATATGCCACGTTGTACTCAACTGAGCCATTTGCGTCTTCAAAAAGGCCGCGCACGACCTCGGCAAGCTCCGAAAACTGGAGCCCGCCATCGACCACATCGGGATACTTGTCGTTCACGTTGCCCTCAAGGATAAAGAGGCTCTTCACTCCTTTAAAGTTGAGCATCTCGCGCTGCCAGGATTGGCGCTCGAAATCAGTTGCCATGTGCTATACCTCCTTGGCAGAAAAATCATGGTGGTAACGGTCGGCAATACCAACGGTGATAACCGTGCCGTCCTGGACATAGTTTTGAAGCTGACGAGGCTGTTGAAGATACTGGTCGTAATCATCGTGTGGGCGGTCGCTCAGGTAGATTACGCGCTGGTTAGTCGAGCCGCGCAGCGCACAATCGGGTACGTTGAGCTCGTCTACGTACGGACCGTCAATCAGCACATCGATAAGAGACTTAAGCGTCTCCCACGTATCCGCACCGATCACCTGCGGCAACTCTTCGAGCGTAAATCCGGTGTAAACGAGAATGTCATCGTAAGCGCAGCGGATCGTTGCCAGTAGCTTCACGAGCTCTGATGCCTGCTCGAGCGGATCTCCACCCGAAACCGTCAGCCGATGTACGCCGTGCTCGCGCGCGGTATCGAGCAACATCTGCGCAAGCTCATCAACATCGACATCCTGCTCGGGCAGCTGGTTGCGCCATTGGGGCGAAATACATCCGACACAACGCTTTGAACAACCAGCGGTCCAGACAACAATACGTTCTCCCGGACCCAGCGAGACGACGGGGGCAAGCACATGGCTAACGAACATCGGCGTAATCCTCGCCCGGATCGAGTGTACGGTACACGGCCGAGGTACGTGCAAGCGAGCAACCGCATTCCTCACAGCCATCCCCAACCTTTGCACGCTCATCAGCAACGAGATGCAAACGACCGCACTCGGGGCACTCGACAAACCAGCCCTCGACACCCGCAGACTCACCAGCAGCAGAAACAACCGGTGCCGCAGCAGACGCGGGCTGAGGCGCAGACCAAGCCTGGGTCTGCACGGGTTGCGCCGCAGGCGGTTCCTCCACAGTAACCGTCAGACGCAATTGGGCAAATTCGCCAGACGCAGCCGGAATGAGTAGCGTATCGCCGGTATGAATCGGCTGGGCCACGCCGGGAACCAAGTTGAGGATCTGGCCGCCACGCATAAGAGCCGTTCCGTTATTGGACCCCTCATCGGCAACCATCCATGTGCCCCGCTCAAAACGAACGCTGGCATGCTGCCGGGACATGGCAAAGTTCGAAGCCATAAAAGGAAACACGTTGCGTCCAAGCACGGCAGCGTCCGTGAGACGAAGCTGCTCACCCATTACTGGATCGGCAAGCGTAAGCGTAGGAACCGCAGGAGTAGCTGCAGCATTCGCCATGGGTTGCGGCGCGGGCTGCGGCATTGGAGCAGGCGTCGGCTGCGGCCTTGGCGCAGGCGCGGGCTGCGGCGCAGGAACCGGAGCAGGTTGCGGAACGGGCATGGGGGTAGGCTGCGGCGTGGGAGCAGGAGCAGTCTGATGTGCCTGCTGGGGTGCGGGACGCTGAGGCCGCGAAGCACCGCCCATCGATGATGTTGCAGGATAGACGGCGGGAGCCGGACGCTCAGCGACCGCAGCGGCAAAGCCGGACGCCGAGGTGACTGGCGCCTCGGGTGCCGAGACCGCGGGCGCAGGGGCCGAAGGCGCGGGGACCGCACCAGCGGGACGCGGCGTCCCACAGTCCTCGCACATATCGCGGGCATCATCGTTCATAAGACCACAGATAGGGCATTCCCATGTCATGGTTTACCTCATTTCCCTCTGCTTGAGCTGACTTGCTTGACGGCGATTACGCAGACGACGTTCCGCATCTGCGGAAGGTGTGGGCGGCACGTAATCGTGCGGGTGAATCTCGACGGCGGTCTGAGGATCAGCGGGTCGAACAAAATGGCCAGGGGCGTCGGACGCGACAACAACGCCGCGTTCTTTAAGGTCTTCCTTAAACTGCTGATAAAAATCGCAGAACTCAACTTGGTCCTGAACGACTTTGTCGACCGTCGCTTGGTCTTGGGCTTTCATATCTTTGATGACGGTGGGATTAACCGGATCTTCCGAAAACTCGGATGGATCGGCCTCGACAACTCGCATCACAAGCTGCTGTTCGTGCGATCCCTTAAGGACAGCAACCGCCTTGCGCTTGTTCGTGTCGAAGATAAGGCGCCACGGCTTGCCAGACCCATCCATAACCGCATAACGGACAACGTCAGCCCCGTGTTCGGCCATAACCTCGTTAACGCAGCGCTCGATGTATTCGTCTTTAGCCGCCGAAGCAAGCGCGGCGTCTGCGGCATCCACGGCAGCGTACAAATCCTCAATCTCATGAGGCCGCCTGAGCACCGTCGGACGATGATAGCGTTCATTAAGAAGATCAACGCGCAGGCGGTATTCCTCATACTGCTCATGAAGCTCATTCGACTCATGCTGGGCGCTTTTCATCACATGCTCGAAGTCCTTGAGAATCTTCATGGCGGCAAGGCGCTGTTCCTCGCTCGAATCCGGACCAAGCGCGCTAAACGAAGCACGGGCGGTCTCGAATTTTGCACTTAGGCGATTTCGCAACGTCATATCGAGCACCTCATCCTGCATAAGCGGGATAATGCGCGCCGCCCACTCTTCAAACGCGCGCGCTGCATCCTCAAAGGAACCCGCCGAGGAGCTTGCGGCGGTGTCCGCAATATGCAAGAGCGCTTTCTCGAGGTCGATGGAACCGTCGCGGGCAACGTCGTAATCGATTGCCTTTAGGAGACCCTGAGCCCTGAGCTTTTCGGACGTCTGCGCGGCATCGATACGGCTCTGGCCCATCTCTGCCCTGCGATGGGTATGGGCATCGAAAGTTAACGTCGGAATCAGAGTGTGAAGCGTCGCCGCCAGCTGAGCCAACGCCGACTCAGTTCGAATCCGCGTCACCGTGCCTCGACCCATGACGATCTCTTCGCCCACAAGCGGTCCCGTCACGTTTTTTCTCGAATATTCGTCGATTACGCTATCCAACGCGGCGCGTGTCGACTCATCCATATCGGGAAACTCAAGGAGTATCTGCGACTTGATATCCAAAAGCCCATGTCTGTAGTCCTTGACGGCGCTTTCAGCCTCGGCGCGCTCCGCCTCAATGCGCAGCGCCGCTGCCCCGGCAACAATTGCAGCAGGGGCCAATGGCATTGCCAGCGGTGCAGTGGCTATTCCGGCAGCGACTACAAAATTATCTCCCACCGAGCCGCTCATTATTAGTTCCCTTCTCCATGGATAACAGGGCTTTCCCAGTCACCAATCGTTTTATTGCCTCATTTCTACCGCCGTCTTGCGCGATTCTGTTGCGCAACATTGGCGAGCGGCAGATTTGTCGATGTTGCGCAACAGAAGGCAGCGGTCAGCGCATATCCTGCTAATGGAAGAAAGGATGAAAGCGCGCCATGACCGGATCCTACGAAGAAGTTCGACTCGTCAAGTTTCATACGCCAGCGTTGCTCTCCGAGCGTGAGCAGGCAGCGGCACGGCGTCGCTTTTGCACGCTTCTCGTTCCGCCGCAAAAGGGCGGCTTTGGCGGCAATGCCTATGTCCGCCGCGTCCAGAGCGGCGATCGCGCTTTTGAGCTCGCGCTTAAGATGCCGCGCCCCGATGCCCAGCCCGAGCAGGAACAGCTCAACCGAGAAACTTTGGAAGAGGAGTACCGCACCCTCTCCGTCGTATCCAATCTAAGGGGTTTTCCCGATGTCTACGGATTTGGCTACACGGCAGACGGAACCCCGGCGCTGCTCATGGAGTGGGTTGACGGTGTCTCGCTTCTTGATGCACGGCCAGCTCTGAGTGATGGCGCTGAAACCTGCCCCGGTGATATCGTCGCCGCGCTGGGTCTGAGCGTGCTCAAGATCATCTTGTCCACGCAATCGCTCGACACGCCCTTTGTCCACCGTGACCTCTCCATGCGCAACATCATGCTGCGTCACGATCGCATCCCGCTCGAGGAGCAGGTGTCGAGCGGCTATTTTGACATCTGCCTGATCGATATGGGCAGTGCCAAGCTCGTTAAACCGGACTTTTCCTTTACCGTCGACGTCAACGCTTTTCGCGGTGCCACGCCGGCATACGCGGCGCCCGAAATGCTGGAGCGGTTTAAGGCCGACCCCGGTGCGCGCGACAATCCCGCCGTCGACATCTATGCGCTGGGAAGCATCCTCTACGAGCTTTATTGCGGACACGCGCCCTTTGAGGCAGAGCTCAGGCGCTCTGGAGATCACGCGCGCCTCAAGCGCGCCGTGCAACCGCAACCCCTTGCGCCCGCAACTCCCCGCGAACAGGGCTTGGTCAACGCGATTATGGCTTGTTTGGCAGTCTCGCAAGACGCACGCCCTTCGGCAAATGAACTCGCGGCGCGCCTTGAGCCTTTCGCCCGTACGGGCGCCCCGCGAGAGCGCCGGCCCGTGGCGGACCGCGGCAGCGCTACCGTCTTGGTGGACGCCACCGTCCCCACCCGCACGGCTGCACGGGCGCAGCCCGCGTCTCGGCCAACCCCATCCACCGAGACCGTCCGCAGCGCCGAGTCCATGCGTCGTGCGCGCCTTGCCGTCAAACGTCAACGCACGATGGCACTCACGATGGTGATTGCTGCCCTGGTAGCAATCGTGGTTATACTCTTCCTCGCATCTGCCGGCATACTTTAGCCGGCAGTAAAACCCAAGTCAGCAAATAGACCCATTTGCAAAAAGCGGTGGCGGGCGCAACTCTCAATAAAGCCGCGCCCGCCACCGCCGCCATGCATCGCGCGCTGACAATACGAGGTACTAGGAAATCAAAAGCTCAAAGGAATCCGTGATGCGCGTTCCCATGGTAACGGCGCCGTCTCCCGATTCGACCGTGGTATTCAGGTAGTACTTGCCGTTCTTCTTTTTAGGAACACCCGAAACCGTAAGGTCGCAGTCCTCCTCCTCGACGGGAAGCGAGAACTCAAAGCCCTTATTCCTGACAAACGTACCAGTGACGTCCGTGTAGGTGCGATAGTCGTCGCCATCGGATTGGGCGACGGTTTTTTCGGCGTTGTAGGTATCGTGGGCATGCAGCGTGGCCGAGATGTCTGCAACCACTTCGCCGGAATCGCTGATGCTCTTAAACACAATCACAAGGTCGTTTTTGCTCGCGCCGTAGCAAGTATGGCCCCAAGAGTTGCCCGTCTCCTTAAGTGCTCCGCGCCACGTGGTGTTGGCAAAGCTCGTAGGCTTATCGATGTTGAGCTTCGCTGTGCTACCGGAGGTCGTGGCGGTCGACGAGGTCGCATTGCCCGTCGTGGAGGAGTCCTCGGCATCGGAGCTGGCGTCCTCGCCGTTCTTGCTTGCGGTCTTGAGCTCCGCCTTAGCATCCTTAAGGTCGGACTTTGTCTGATCGAGCTCGTCTTGCGTTTTTGTGAGTTCGTCCTTGGAAGATTCAAGCTGCTTCTTGAGCTTTTGAATCTGCTCCGTATTTTGCGGATGAGCCAAACCATATGAGTAGCCCACCCAGCCGGTTCCCGCGCACAAGGCGGCAACGACAATAACGCCGGCGGCGATGGCGGGCGCATACGACTTGCCCAGGCGCTTGCGTGCTAGCTTGTACTCGGCCTTGGCCGTCTTGAGGCTCTCGCGGTCCTGCTCGAGCTGCTCTTCCTCACTGAGCGGCGTAGAACCAAAATCGGCATGGCAGGCAGGCTCAGTTTCCACGTCCTCGATCGTAGTGCCAAAGTCTGACAAGGGATCGACTACACGCGTGGCGTCCGAATCGGATTCGGGCACAGCGGGCTCAAACGCGCCGGGTGCCGCCACCGGCTGCTCGTCTGCTTTCGAGGCAGCATCCGCCTTAGGCAACTCCACCGTTGCCGCCGTAGCGGCCTCGCCGTCGCGCCAAGAAAAGGCAGGGCTCTGTGACACGGTCTGGGGCGTAGTATAGGGATCTTCGGAAACGGGCGCGGTCGACGAGGGCGCGGCAAGAGGCGATCCACACTCAGAGCAAAAACTAGCGTCATCGGGCAACAATGCACCGCAATAAGGGCATTCCATAGGGCACGACCTCTCAAAATGTGTCGTTTGCAGCCATCCTGCAACTTGGCGTATCTGCCCTATAATGTCTCAATAGTTATGCAAAGCGTTGCGCAACATTTTTCGAGTCGGTACGCTTTGAGCGTAGCCATTTCCTATCATGTTTGCAGTACGTCATTAAAGTTATCTGGGGAGGCAGCCATGGCGGCGGAAACACCGTGCTCGGTCCTCTACAACGACATCCGATCGTTCGGCGGTCTCAAGCATCTCGAGATTGCGCGTATGCTCATTAACGGCAATTCGTATGCAGGCAGTACCCTGCTCGACAAATGCTCTACCAACCGCTCGTACCTCACTCGCTACATCGTCCACCGCGAGCCCGATCAGTGTGCGCCAGGTATCTACAATGACCTTACCGTCTCCACACTCAACCTTGCTGCCGCCATTAGCAACAAGCTCGGCGGAGGCGATCACGCCTATCAGGAAATATCCGAGCATTACAGCGGCCCGGCGGCCCAAGGCATGATGTCGATTCTCGCCGATTATGACCTTGACGACCGCCTCTACGCCAATGCCTTGGGGCGTATCAACAGCTCCGATGACCACAGCCCCCGCGAAAAAAGCACGCTCTTCTTGATGCTCTTTGTGGCAACGGGTGCACTTGCCGATCCCGTTCAAGGCGTGGCCACCGTCGAGCGCTTTTGCGACAGCAAGACGGGCGGGCACTTTGGCACCACCGAAACTACCGTCGGACGTGGCTTTATGGGCAGCCTGGAGCAGCCGCGCACCGTTGCCCCCAACCTCGGTCTGCTCAGGACACATGCCGACAACTGCGTCGACATGCAAATCCATCCCCTCACACGCGATCCGCGCGGCACCGTGATTGGTTCTTTGCCCAAAACCTCGCCCAGCATCACCGATGTGGGCGCCGACGCATCGCGCGAGCATCTTCGCATTTGGCTTGAGGGTGAGCGCTGGTACGCCCAGGGCCTTGGATCGACCAATGGCACGGTGCTCGAATCGGGTGCAGGCGACGGCGATACCGTAATCGAGCCGCCCCGCGACCAACGAGAGCCCGGCAAAGTCTATCCCCCCGTGGAAATCGCCAACAGCGACAGACTTCATTTGGGTCTCTATACAACGTTTCTCGTTATTGTGGACTAGCGCGTAGAGACGTGGGAAAACAGGTGTCACTCGTCTTATATCATTTACGTTGCACGCTGCACTATAAATAGCAATACGAGTCAGCTTATCGGCAAACACGTCTATCATGGGCTTTAATCGATAATCGCGTTCTCGGTGTGAGCACGCGGCCCCACCAAACGAAGGAACGCCTTGGATACCACCAACACCGCCCCTGGCGACAAACTCATCCGTCTCGACACGTTCGACACCGCCGTGGCGGTCGACCCCAGCGCCGAGGACGACGCCAAGCGACGGTTTATGACGCTTATTCTTCAGACGGCATACCGCGACGGCGGCAATATCGGACACGTGCTTCGTGCGACCAACACAAGCGGCGAGGTCTTTGCCGTCAAGCTGCTCAAGGACAACGCCATCCTTTCCGGCCAAGCCCCCGATCGCTCCGCCGAGCAAGCGGCTGCGCACCTGGCCAACACCGCCGCGCTGTTCGAGGAGTACCGTCATCTGTGCACCGTCTCGCACCTGCGCGGATTTCCACGCGTCTATGGCTATGGATCGTGCGAGGACGACCCGCTCATCCTCATGGAGTGGGTCGAGGGTACCTCGCTCAAGCAGGCGCTGCTCTTGCTTCCGCACCATGCCTCGGGCGGGCTAACCACCCAGATGGTGGCCGCCGTTGGAAGCGCCGTGCTTCGCGCACTCCTGATGACCCAGGGGCTCGTGAATCCGGTCGTTCATCGCGACCTGTCGCCCGCCAATATCATGTTCCGTACCACCAGCCGAACGCTCGAGCAGCAGATTGCCGATTGCTCCTTTGACCCCTGTCTCATCGACATGGGCTCCGCGACCATTGCCCTCGGCGACGACACGATCACCCGGCGCGCCGACATCTGGCGCTTTGCCACGCCCGCATACGCCGCGCCCGAGATGCTCACGCAGGATATCGAAGGCATCGCGGCCCTTCGCCGCTCGCCCGCCATCGACGTCTACGCGCTATCGAGCATTCTGTACCAGCTCTACAGCGGTCGCAAGCCGTTTGATGTCGAGTCGACGGGTGCCGCGGCAACCGGCTCGTTCTACCTCATAAAGACCAAGACCAAGCCGGCACCGCTCGAGCCGCGATGCAATGACGACGAAGCGCTCGTCCAGATCATCATGAAAGGCATCTCAGTCGAGCAGTGCGATCGTCCCACCGAGCAGCAGATGCTCGAGGTGCTCTCGGCATACCTCACCGATGCCGAATCCGAGGGCCGCGAAGGCGCAGGAGACGAGGCCGCGATTGACATCGATTCTGGCACGCACCTGCAGGTCGACGTCGCCGGCGAGCGCGCGCGAGAAATCCTGGAGCAGGCCCGGCGCGACGCCATGACCCGCCGCCGCTTTATTATCGGTGGCGTTGTCGCGGCCGTTGCGGGGCTCGGCGTTATCGGGGCGGCAACCCATGGCTTTGGCATCCCCGACTACCTGGACGGCATCCGCGGTTCACTTGACGACTACACCTGGGATCAGCTGCAGGAGATTTCGCTCAAGATTAAGGCCGCCGAGACCCGTAGCGAGGCACGCGAGATTGCAAAGCGCTACCATCTGCTCGATGACAACGGGCATATCCCCTATCCGTGTACCAAGCGCGTGAGGCTCACCAACGGGCTGCACGTCGGCGCGCAGCTTGTGGGCATCCGCCACGACGAGCTTCTAGACGGTACGGGCAAGGCCGGACTGACGTTTATGTTCGATGCGGGTATTGCCGAGCGCAACGCTGCGGTTGAACCGCCGAGCGCCGGCTGGGCAGATTGCGAGCTGCGGGAATGGCTCGACGGCGACGGCCTTAAGCTGCTGCCCAACGAGTTGCGCGCACTCATTAAATCTGTCAAAAAGATCTCGAATAACGTTGGCGCCACCAGAAGCGCGTCGTGTCTGAGCGAGCTGCCCGCGACCCTTTGGCTGCCCGCCATGGTCGAGCTGTGCGGAGTGCAGCCGCCCGAGTCATTTGCCGAGAACTTTCAGTACCTGGCAGACATCTACAACGGCGAGGGCAAGGAGTATCAGCTCTTCCGCGAGCTCAAGGTAAGTCCGTATACCACGAACGAGACGTTGGTTCGCCAGTGGAAGGGCAAGGACACCTGTTGGTGGGAACGAACGGCGAGTCCCGACACATCGGAGAGCGAAGGCATACTCTATATGAACCGCGTGGGACGCGACGGCGACGTCTTTACGTACGCAACGCCTGCGGAAAAGCCAAACAAGCGAACCTGTGTGATTCCTGGATTCTGCATCTAAGCAGCGGGCGTCTTGCCGTGACGGGACCCCACCCCGGCAATTGTCTTGATCTGTAACAGTTAGAACCCAAAAACCGGTCTAAATGTTACAGATCGAGACAAAACCCCAGCCCCGCGAGACAACATCTCAATCTGTAACAGTAAGGGGTTAAAAACCTCTCTAGATGTTACAGATCAAGACATTTGAGTTGACCCCGGGCAGTCTGTCTCAATCTGTAACAGTTAGAGGTCATATTTCCCGCCAGATGTTACAGATTGAGACATTGAGTTTGCTGCCAACTGTTTGTCTTGATCTGTAACAAATACTCGGTAAAACGGGGTCCAGTTGTTACAGATCGAGACGTTAGTTTTCGGCTGAAATGTTTGTCTAAATCTGTAACAGCTATGGTTCAAAAACCGGTCCAGATGTTACAGATTGAGATGATTTGTTGGGGCGGACCATCGGTCAACCAACTACCCTCATCTGTAGCGAGATGTCATACATTTATTCTGTACTAGACACCCCCAGGGGGTATGGGTGTATAGTATCGGCAGGTTAACATTTCCAACACCACGCCACAGAAAGGAGAAGCCATGGCCCAAGATAAGTTTGACGTGGGCGGCATGACGTGCGCCGCCTGCCAGGCGCACGTGGACCGTGCTGTGAGCAAGCTCGACGGCGTCGAGAACGTCGCGGTCAACCTGCTCGCCGGTTCCATGATGGTCGACTACGACCCCGCGCAGGTCTCCCCCGACGATATCTGCACCGCCGTCGACCGCGCGGGCTACTCGGCCTCACCCGTCGATGCGGGCACCGGTGCCGCCAGCTCAAGCGGCAGCACGCAAGCCAGGTCCGGCGCCGCCCACATGGAGTCGCCCACCAAAAAATTGGAGGCCGCCGCCTCTGCCATGCGCACCCGCCTCATCGCCTCGATCGTATTCCTCATCCCACTGTTCTACATAGGCATGGGACACATGCTTGGTTGGCCGCTGCCCGGCATTTTCACCGACCATACCCACAGCATGACGCTCGCCCTCACCGAGCTCGTCCTGCTCATCCCCATCGTCTATGTCAACGACGCGTACTTTATAAACGGGTTTAAATCGCTCGCACACGGCGCGCCCACCATGGACGCCCTTATTGCCGTGGGCGCCACCGCCTCCATCGCCTGGTCGCTCTACGCCATGTTCATCATGGCCGACCAATTAGCCGCGGGTCAGGTGCACGAGGCAATGATGACGAGCATGGACAACCTCTATTTTGAGAGCGCAGGCACGATCCTGTCGCTCGTCACCGTGGGCAAATACCTCGAGACGCGCAGCAAGTCAAAAACCGGCGGCGCCATCGAGGCGCTCATCGACCTAGCGCCCAAGACCGCGATCATCGTGGCAGAGGACGGCAGCGGGACCACCGTCGACGTCGACAGCATCCTTCCCGGCCAGGTCCTGCGCGTGCGCCCCGGCGAGTCCATCCCCGTCGATGGCGTGGTGCTCGAAGGCAGCTCGGCCGTGGACGAGAGCGCGCTCACCGGCGAGTCCATCCCCGTGGAAAAGACCGCCGGCGACACCGTCAACGCCGCCACCGTCAACCGCACCGGTTCGTTTACCTTCCGTGCCACGCGTGTGGGCGCCGAGACATCGCTCGCCAAGATTATCAAGCTCGTCGAGGACGCCAACGCCACCAAGGCGCCCATCGCCCGCATGGCCGACAAGGTCGCCGGCGTATTCGTGCCCGTGGTGTTCGCGATCTCGGCCGTGACCTTTGTGGTGTGGATGGCACTGACCGGCAGCGTGAACGAGGCACTCACTTCTGCCGTGGCCGTGCTGGTGATCAGCTGTCCGTGCGCGCTCGGCCTGGCCACGCCCGTCGCCATTATGGTAGGCACCGGCAAGGGCGCCGAGATGGGCATTCTGTTCAAGAGCGCCGAGGCGCTGGAGAGCCTGCGCAGCGTGGGCACCGTGGTGCTCGATAAGACGGGCACGGTCACCCGCGGCAAGCCTGCCGTGACCGATATCGTGGTGGCCACGCGCGCCGACGGCTCGCCCGCCATGAGCGAAAAGGCGCTGCTCAAGCTGGCCGCTGCGCTGGAGCGCTCAAGCGAGCACCCACTGGCCGAGGCGATTATGGCCGAGTGCGAGGCGCGCGGAATTGTCGCGCGCATGGTCGAGGACTTTGCCGCCGTGCCCGGTCGTGGCGTGACGGCGCGCGAGGGGCAAAACGTCATTGCAGCCGGCAACGTACGCCTGATGGACGAGCTGGGCGTTACCGTGCCCGCGGGTCTTGCCGAGCAATTTGCCGCCGAAGGCAAGACGCCGCTGTTCTTTGCCAAGAACGGCGAGTTCGTCGGTACCATCGCCGTGGCTGACGAGGTCAAAGAGACGAGCGCCGAGGCCATCGCCGCGCTCCGCAAGCTCGGCGTCGACGTGCGCATGCTCACCGGCGACAACCGCGTGACGGCCGAGGCAATCGCCCGCCGCGTGGGACTGAGCAGTAAGCAGGTCATCGCCGACGTCCTCCCCGCCGACAAGGAGCGCCACGTGCGCGAGTTGCAGGATGCGGGCAGCAAGGTCGCCATGGTGGGAGACGGCATCAACGACTCCCCCGCCCTGGCGCGCGCCGACGTGGGCCTTGCGATCGGCACCGGCGCCGACATCGCCAAGGAAGGGGCGGATGTGGTGCTCATGCGCAGCGACCTCATGGATGTTGCGCGAGCCATCGAGCTTTCGCGCGCCACGATTCGCAACATCAAGCAAGACCTGTTCTGGGCGCTGTTCTACAACGGCATCGGCATTCCGCTCGCCGCGGGCGTGTTCTTCCCCCTCACCGGTTGGCAACTCTCGCCGATGTTTGGCGCCGCGGCCATGAGCCTGTCGAGCGTCTGCGTCGTAAGCAATGCGCTGCGCCTAAAATCCTTTAAGCCTAAAGTGGCAAAATAGGCTCACCATTACGTCCATTTAGAACGGGTTTTCCAGGTGCCCGAGATTGACCTGAAAGAGGAGCGACGCGTACTTTGGTACGCGAGCGACGGCTTGAAGGTCAAGGTCGGGTGGTTGAGAAAGCCAACACGACAGAGAGGGATACCCATGCGTTACACAATCAAAACTTCCGGCCTCATGTGCGGCCACTGCGACGCCACTGTCGAGACGGCACTGCTCAACGTGGCCGGCGTGACCGACGCCGACGCCGATCACGAGACCCAGACCGTCCAGGTGGAGTGCGCCGACACCGTGACTGCCGAGCAGCTCGCCGCCGCCGTCGAGGCCGCGGGCGAGAAGTTCCACGCCCTTTCGGTGACCGCCGCGTAGCAGCTGCCGCACCAACAGGCACCACTGCCGGCTGACATAGCCGCTCGGCAACCGCCACTCAACCAACCCTTCAGAAGTTGCGGTGAAATAGTTCCTGTTTTAGCGCTTCAAGCCTGCAAACAAGAACTATTTCACCGCAACTGACGGGGGCATCCGAAAGATCGACCAGAAACGAGGACTCGCCATGATGGCAGACCATAAATCGGTGACCCGCATGCTCAAGACGGCACGCGGCCAGATCGACGGCATCTTGCGGATGGTCGATGAGGACCGCTATTGCGTCGATATTTCCACGCAGCTCATGGCCACGCAGGCGCTCCTCGCGCGCATTAACGCCGACGTGCTCAAGGCGCATATCGAGGGCTGCGTGACTTCGGCAATCGAATCGGGCGACGAAGACCTCAAAGCCGCCAAGCTCGCCGAGATCGAACGCGTCGTCGACAAGCTCTCCAAGTAATTGGTGCAAGGGGGACAGACTACTTTGCACCGTCTTGGTGTTCCGGGGACAGGAATGTTTGCACCACCTTGGTGCAGATTAACCTGTCCCCCTTGCTCTAAATCGGGTATAAAGGCGTGCAGTATATCGAACGAAAGGCAATTTGCATGAATGACTTTATGAGAGGACGCAATGGCGCCGACGAGCTCACCATCGTGATGGGTTTTGCCGGCATCGTCATCGCGATGATCGGATCGATAGCCCGCATCCAGTGGCTCAGCTGGATCGCCATCGCCGTTATCGTGATTGGCGTGCTGCGCGGCCTGTCCAAAAACATCGATGCACGTCGCAAGGAGAACGAGGCCTTTGTCACCGCGACTGCCAATGTTCCCGGCTTGGGCAAGTTCGTCACCAGCTTGGGCGGCGGGGCCGCAGCGGCCAGCACCTCACGCGCGGCCGGCACCAGTAAGGAAGACTTTGAGCGCGCCAAGCGCACGGCCAAGAAGATGTGGAAGGGTCGCAAGACCACGGCATACCTCAAGTGCCCCAACTGCGGCCAGATGCTCTCCGTCCCCAAGGGCAAGGGCAAGATCCGCGTCACCTGCCCCAAGTGCCACGCTAAGATGGAGACGCGCTCGTAGCCGCCACACCATAGGACAAAATAAAAGCCGAGGCCTCGTGTTGAGACCTCGGCTTTTTTGCATGGGGCGACATCATTCGATGAAGCCGTCGCGCCAGCGCCTAAGCTACGCCGTCGCGGGCGAGCTCCTCTGCCAGGGCTTCTGCCGGCATGGCCATAATCGCGTCGAGCTCGGCGTCAACCTCGGGGATGTGCTTGACCTTCAGCTTGCGCACCAGATCACCGCGACACATCACGTGCATCGGCTCACGCAGAGCGCACAGATCATCGAGCGGGTTCTCGCGCGTCACCAAAATGTCGGCCGCCTTGCCGCACTCGATCGTACCGGTCTCGCCGCCCAGCCCCAGCAGCTCGGCATTGACTTGCGTGGCCGTATGCAGCGCGAAGGCGTTGCTCACGCCCACGTACTTGGCAAAATAGGCCACCTCGCGCCACATGTCGTACTGCGTCACGAACGGGCAGCTCGAGTCCGTGCCCAGGCCCACCTTAACGCCGGCATCCAGGGCGGCGCGAGCGCTCTCGATAATGCCCGAGCACACGATGTCGCCATTCTTCTTTTGCGTATCGGTCGAATGGGTCTTTTCCGGGTCGAGCAACACAAACGGCAGCGCCGGGCTGATCGTACAGGTAACGCTGGGCGCACGCCCCTCAAGCTGCGTACCCGCGGCACCGTGATACAGCTCCAGGATCTCGGGGGTCATCGGAGCGCCGTGCTCGATTGTGTCGACGCCGGCCTCAAGCGCGGCCTTTACGCCCTCAGTGCTCTCGACATGGGCCATAACCGGAAGGCCCATATCGTGTGCCGCCTTGCACGCCGCTGCGGCAACCTCCACGGGCATACGCAGCACGCCTGGCTCGCCTACTTCGGTTGCGTCGAACACGCCGCCCGTCACGAACAGCTTGATGACGTCGGCACCACGCGCGTACAAGTCGCGCACCTGTTCGGCCGCCTCGGCGGGACTGTTGGCCACCTGGGCGAACAAGCCTGCACCATGGCCGCCCGGCACCGTGACACCCGTTCCCGGCGCCACCAGGCGAGGACCCTGATACCTGCCGGCATCGATAGCATCGCGCACGGCAAGATCGGCAAACAGCGGGTCACCCGCACCGCGCACCGTGGTCACGCCGCTTGCCAGCTGTTGTTGGGCGCTGCCCTTAAGAATGTGGCGCACGATGGCGCGCCCCACGGGATTATCGAGCTTTTTCATAAGCGCGCCCGCATCGCCCGCCGAAACCGGCTTGCCCGAACCGCATAGATGCACATGCATATTGATGAGGCCTGGCATGAGATACGCCCCTGCCAGGTCGATGACCTCGGCACCTGCAGGCGCCTGCGCCACGGCACTCGGCCCCATCCACGTGATGAGACCACGCTCAACGACCACGGCCATATCGGGCTGCGGCTCCATATGTTCCGAACCATCCAGGACGGTCGCATTGATAAACAACGTGGAACGATCGGCAGACGCCATATCGAGCTCCTCCCTCACGATTAACTTGAACATTTGTCCATTATCACCTAATGCAGCGAACTAAAGTCAAACATATCGGTTAACGGAGGGAAGAGAGAGATGTAGGGGCAAACGGAGACAGCGCGGCGTTGCTCTGGCCGTGCTGACGAAACATCTCAATCTGTAACAGATACGGCCCCAAACACCCCCCCATATGTTACAGATTAAGATTTTCAGTCACACGCCCAGCCTTTATCTCAATCTGTAACAGGTAAACCAGTTTTCAGCCGCCAGATGTTACAGATTGAGATTTTTCGTCAGCCGCCAACCTTCCGTCTCGATCTGTAACAGTTAGAAGGTAAAACAGTCCTTTGTTGTTACAGATCGAGACATTCTCCAGCCCCATCGTCAAACGTCTAAATCTGTAACAGGTAGACAGGTTTTCGGCCTCTAGATGTTACAGATTGAGATCTTTTAGCGGTAGCCAACCTTTTGTCTTGATCTGTAACAGTTATGAGGCCAAACGGTCCCCTGTTGTTACAGATTGAGACAGTCCGCTTCAGTGCCCATACCACTGCCGCTTCCATCCCTCAGCCAAATCGGCCCGCTGCGGAATACCCGCTAGCCTCATCTTTTCAACCAGCTTTCCCGAGTTCTTGAGCTCATCAAACGTGAACCGAAGCACCTTGTGCCCGAGCATTGTCAGATGGGACTCCCGCTGACGCTCTGCCACGAACGGGTCGATCGACTCCCGACCCTCGCCGTTCTGCAGGGCATACTTCCCCTTTCCGTCGAGCTCGCCAATCACGCACGTCCCGTCCTCGAGCCTCCAGAAATAATCGACCCGAAACACTTGGCTCAGATCAAGCGGGTCGCGAAACTCCACCTGCAACTCTGGCACCGGAAAACCGTATGCAATAAAGAACGCTCGGAACCGAGACTCGCCACCGTTTTCGGACAGGCCGTCCGCATGCGATGCAATCACCTGAGCTCTGCGATACCCTCGCCTGCTCTCGCAATCGGCCTGAAGCCGTTCGCGGAGGTCGTCGCGCGACATGTCCTTCGCCCGCAATGCAGAATCGGCGATCGCCAGACCATACGAAAACGGGGCGCGTAGCAGGCAATCCTCCACCGTGCGCCAAAACGGCGTCACCCGCACGCCGTCGACGCGCTCAAGCGCACCCGCCGCCTGCGGACGCAGAAGCCTACACCCCACACTCAACGCCACCGAACAACCCGTCTTGACCAAGTAACGCGACCCGAGCAGATCATTCGGCACCTCTAGGCCCCATATCAGCGCGGCGTCATACCCCCAAAACGCCCAATCGGGATGAAACTCTGCAAGCCCTTTGATGGTACGCAGCGCTCGCTCCGCCGGCGTCAACGCATCCCATTCATGCTGAAAACAGAATAGGTGCGATTCGGGCTCCGTAATATCGTCTGTGCCCACATGGCGCCGCAACCACATGAGCTCGGCATTGTCATGCGTTGCGAGCAGTGCACCTTGCTCGGTCGCCTCCGTGAGCCTGGCAAGCATCCTATTCCGCGCCAAGGTGTTACGTGTTGCCTGCTTGTGTTTAAGAACGGTATTAGACACTTCTATCACCACCACATCGGAGAAATGGGCCATCGCCGCTGTTGCCGCCGCCGACAAACGTCTCGACCTGTAACAGTTACGGGCACAAGCAGCCGCCAAACGTTACAGATCGAGACGTTCGCGCAGCATTGCACCTCTTTGTCTCGATCTGTAACAGGTAGACCGTCTTTGAGCCTCTAGATGTTACAGATCGAGATCTTTCGGTATCGCGTCCAACCTTTGTCTCGATCTGTAACAGTTAGGTCGAGTTTTGGCCTGTAGATGTTACAGATTGAGACATTCCCCCTGCCAGGTTCCAAACATCTCGATCTGTAACAGTTAGACGTTCTCCAGGCCCCTAAACGTTACAGATTTAGACAAATCAGCGGCGCCCAAGCATTTGTCTCGATCTGTAACAGGTAGACCGGTTTTTTGTCCCTGAACGTTACAGATCGAGACAAAAGGCAGAGGGCAAGGCAGGCAACAACTGCCCATCCCCTACTCCCATTCCTGTTCGTAGATGTTGAGCGACTTCACGTAGCGCCCCTGGGCACCCATGATGTCGCGGACCAGCCTCAGAAAGAAGCTGATATACGAGGTGTCGAAACCATCTTCCAGATCTTCCGGATGAACGGCGCCAGGCCCGTCGACCGCCGTATCGCTCAGACGTGCAATGTCGTAGAGGTAGAGCTGCCCCGCCGTCAGCCAAATATCGTCAACGCACGCGATGCGCACCGCAATCGCACCATCGCGCCAGTGCTCTTTTTGCACGATATGTGGGTCGTAAACATCAAAACGACGGTCGGTGCGCGTGTCGCGCAGCGCGACCATACCAGTCGCAGGATCCTTGTCCAAAATGCCAAAGCGCGAGAAATAGTGTGTGTCGCGCACCTGCTCGAGCCGCCTGAGCGAAGCAGGCGAAAGCGACGCCGGCGGCTCGTCAACATACAGCTCAAGCAGCGTCTTGCCATGGTAATAGGGACGCTCGAACAGCAGCCAATCGGCAAATGCCATGTTATAGGCCATGATTTCACTTTGCGATGGTTCCTCGCAATAGCTGAGCCATGGATCGACTATCACTTCGAACTGTGTACGCGCCGACTCCAAAAACTGAAACTTGCGCAGCATCCAAAACTGGGCCATGTCGGCAATATCGTTACCGACAGCCTCGGCCAGACGTCCCCGGTCCAAAACATGATCAGCCATGGCATCCTCCTCAAACTGATGAACCTCAATTTGAGCTTACGAGGAGGGCCGGTGGTCGCCGCCAGCACGGGCGAAATGGGTATCAGGCTGCAAACCAGATGCTGACCGAATACTTGACGGAACGCTTGACCGATACGTTATACCGAAGCAAAAGCCCAGTTAAACATAGACAAATAAACAGAGATTTCGAGCTTGCCAGCCGCAGCCATCACGAAAACAGCAAGGCGCCGCGAGACCGCACGTCAGCAAATGAGCAGTCAGACATCAAGAGCGTCCCCAATGACCAGTCGTTGGGGACGCTCTTGTAGTCGTTGGGGACGCTCTTGAATGACTACCTTACAGCCCCAAGGCCTCGGCAACCTCGGCAGCGCAGGCCAGGGAGTCCGCCATGGCGCTTACCACGAGCGAGCTGCCGTTGCGGGCATCACCGGCCACATACACCGGCGCGGCATCCGCAGCAACGCCATCCACGCGGGCCGCAAGGTGCGAGCCTTCGGAGGCCATCACGGGCAGCGGGCGGCCCGCCGTGGCAGCGGGCACGCCGACGGCTTCGAACACGCTGTGCTCCGGACCCGTAAAGCCGCAGGCGATGAGCACCAGCTGCGCCGGCACTTCGCGCTCGGAGCCCGCAATGCGTTCGGGCTTGCCGGCCGACCAATCCAGGTCGACCACGCGCAGGCCCGCGGCCGCGCCCTTCTTGTCCAGCAGCACCTCAAGCGTATCCACACCCCAGGCACGCATCTCGCCGCCCATGGCAGCGATGGCCTCCTGCTGGCCGTAATCGGTCTTCTTAACGTTGGGCCACTGCGGCCAGGGGTTGCTCGCTGCGCGCGCATCAGGCGCGGCCGGCAAAAACTCAAACTGGCGCACGCTGCGCGCGCCCTGGCGCACCGCGGTACCCACGCAGTCGTTGCCGGTATCGCCGCCGCCAATGACCACAACGTCCAGGCCGCGCGCGTTCACTGCGGGCTCGCCGCCATCGAGCACCGAGACGGTCGAAGCCGTCAGGTAGTCCACGGCATACACCACGCCGGGAGCGTCAATGTTCGCAGCCGAAAGCCCGCGCGGGGCACGGGCACCAGCTGCCACCACGACAGCGTCAAAACCATTGAGCTTGGCCGCCACCGCAGGGTTCGTAGCGTCAGTGCCCAGCTCAAAGACGATACCCAGCTCGCGCATGAGCGCCACGCGACGCTCGACCACGGACTTCTCGAGCTTCATGTTGGGAATGCCGTACATGAGCAGACCGCCCGGGCGATCGTCGCGCTCAAACACCGTCACGCGGGCGCCGCGACGCGCAAGCTCCCATGCTGCCACCAGACCAGCAGGACCGGAGCCCACCACGGCAACCGTGGGTGCGCCCTCCCCTGCCGGCTCAAAGCGATGCGGACCACCGTTCGCCCATTCGTGGTCGCTGATCGCGCGCTCGTTATCGTGAATCGTCGTGGGCTGACCGTCGACCGAACCTAGGTTGCACGCGGCCTCGCACAGCGCCGGGCACACGCGACTCGTGAACTCGGGCATGGGCGAGGTGAGCGACAGGCGCTCGGCAGCCTCATCCCAGCGACCGCGGTACACCAGCTCGTTCCACTCGGGAATCAGGTTGTGCAGCGGGCAGCCGCTCGGGCGTGCCTTGCCAAAGCTCGCGTCCATCTGGCAAAACGCCACGCCACACATCATGCAGCGGCTCGCCTGGGCGCGACGTGCGTCGTCATCGAGCTCCACGTACAGCGGATCAAAATCATGGCTGCGCTCCTCCACGGGGCGCAGCTCGTGAGTCACGCGATCGATATCAAGAAAAGCACCGGGCTTACCCATGGCACTTACGCCTCCTTCTTGGTCGAAGCAACAGAACCGGTAGCGACCACGGGCGCAGCGCCCGCAGCGCCGCCTGCGACATCGAAGCGAGCGACATCCGCAGCGCTCGCGCGACCGGTCACAATGTCAAACGCCAGCTCCTCTGCCTGCGCATGCGTCTTGCCGGCAGCCTCGCCCGCCGCGACAATCGCCAGCACGCGTTCGTACTCAGTCGGAATGACCTTCACAAAGTGCTTGCTCATCGTCTCAAAGCTGTAGAGCAGCTTAATGCCGCGCGGGCTCTGCGTCGCGTCCACGTGCTCTTGGATGAGCGCACGAATCTGCACCAGCTCGTCGGCCGTCGGGGCCTTGAGCTCAACGCTCTCGTGGTTCACACGGGCATCGAGCGTACCGTACTGGTCAAAGACATAGGCCACGCCACCCGTCATGCCGGCGGCGAAGTTCTGCCCGACCTCGCCCAGGATGAGCGCCAGACCGCCCGTCATGTACTCGCAGCCATGGTTGCCGCAGCCCTCGACCACCACGGTGGCGCCGGAGTTGCGCACGCCAAAGCGCTGGCCGGCCAGGCCGTTAATGAAGCCGCGGCCGCTCGTGGCGCCAAAGAACGCAACGTTGCCCACGATGATGTTCTCGTCGAACTTGTAGGTCGCATGCGGGTTGGGGCGCACCGACACCTCGCCGCCCGAAAGGCCCTTGCCAAAGTAGTCGTTGGCGTCACCGCACACGTTGAGCGTAATGCCGCGCGGCAGGAACGCGCCAAAACTCTGACCGGCCGAACCGTCGCAATCGATGGTAATGGAGCCGGCGGGCAGACCCTCGGGACGTGCCTTGGTCACCGCGTTGCCCAGGATAGTGCCCACGCAGCGGTTGACGTTGGCGATATCGGCGCGGAAGCGAATCGGACGCAGGTGCGCACGGGCATCGGCCGTATAGGGCACAAACAACGTGGAGTCGAGCGTCTTGTCAAGCTCGCTGTCCGCTGCCATCTGCGGCAGGAAGTGGCGACCGTCGGCACCCGGGATATGGGCACCGAACTCGCAGGTCGCGCTCGCCAGCACGGGCGACAGATCGAGCAGGTTTGCCTTGCGGTTGCCCGGGACCTCGATCTGGCGCAAGCACTCGGGATGGCCGACCATCTCGTCGACGGTGCGGAAGCCCAGGCTCGCCATGACCTCGCGCAGCTGCTCGGCAACAAAGAGCATAAAGTGCTCGACGTGCTCGGGCTTGCCGCGGAAGCCGCGACGCAGGCGACAGTTTTGCGTGGCGATGCCGGCCGGGCAGGTATCCTGCTGGCAGTCGCGCTGCATGAGGCAGCCCATGGAGATGAGCGGCATGGTCGCAAAACCAAACTCCTCGGCACCCAACAGGCAGGCGACGGCAACATCGGTGCCGTCCATGAGCTTGCCGTCGGCCTCGAGCACCACGCGGGAGCGCAGGCCGTTTTGCAGCAACGTCTGCTGAGCCTCGGCAAGGCCAAGCTCCAGCGGCAGGCCAGCGTGCCAAATGGAATCGCGCGCCGCGGCACCCGAACCGCCATTGTGGCCACTGATCAAGATCTTGTCGGCGGCACCCTTGGCTACACCCGTGGCGATGGTGCCGACGCCGGCCTCGCTGACCAGCTTGACCGACACGCGCGCACCGGGGTTGGCGTTCTTAAGGTCAAAGATCAGCTCCGCCAGGTCCTCGATGGAGTAGATGTCGTGGTGCGGCGGAGGCGAGATCAGGCCGATACCGGGCGTGGACTGACGGACCTCGGCGATCCAGGGGTAGACCTTCTTGCCAGGCAGGTGTCCGCCCTCGCCGGGCTTGGCGCCCTGGGCCATCTTGATCTGAATCTCGAAGGCGCTGCACAGGTAACGGCTCGTCACGCCAAAGCGCGCACTTGCCACCTGCTTGATCGCGGAGTTCTTGGAGTCGCCGTTGGCCAGCGGGGTCTCGCGACGCGGATCCTCACCGCCCTCGCCCGAGTTGGAACGGCCGTGCAGACGGTTCATGGCGATGGCCATGCACTCGTGCGCCTCTTTGCTGATGGAACCGTACGACATGGCGCCGGTGTTAAAGCGGCGGACGATGTTGAGCGCGGGCTCCACCTCGTCGAGCGAAACCGGCGTGCGACCGTTGGCATTAAAGTCCAGCAGGTCACGCAGGCGCACGGCACGGCCGGTGCGGTGCAGGCGGGCGCTGTACTCCTTAAAGGTGTCGTAGCTGTCCTCACGGCAGGCGGTCTGCAGCAAGTAGACAGTCTGCGGATCGATGAGGTGATCCTCGCCGCCAAGCGGGCGCCACTTGGTCAGGCCCAGCGTGGGCAGTTGATCGGGAGCCGGGCTCTTAAGGATAGCGAGCGCGGCGTCGTAGCGCTCGTTTTGCTCGCGCTCAACGTCCTCGACACCCATACCGCCCACACGGCTCACCGTGCCAGCGAAGTACGCATTGACGAACTCCGGCGTAAAGCCCACGGCCTCGAAGATCTGCGCCGAATGGTAGCTCTGCACCGTGGAGATGCCCATCTTGGACATGATGGAAACGATGCCGGCGGTCGCAGCCTTGTTGTAGTTGGCGATGCCCTGCTCGGCTGTCACGTCCAGATCGCCGTGCGCCGCCAAGTCGCGAATGCACGCATGCGCGTTGTACGGATAGATGCCGCTCGCGGAGTAGCCCACCAGCGCCGCAAAGTCGTGCGGGGACACGGCATCGCCGCACTCCACCACGATGTCGGCAAAGGTACGCACGCCGGCGCGGATCAGGTGGTTGTGCACGCAGCCCACGGCGAGCAGTGACGGTACGGGTACCTCGCCTGCGGCAGCGCGGTCGCTCAATACCACGATGTTCACGCCGTCGCGGACCGCAGCCTCAACGTCCTCTGCAAGCTGCTTGAGCGCAGCCTGCAGCGCGCCCTCGCCGGCATCGCGGCGGTAGACGGCACGGAAGCGGCGAGTCTTAAAGCCCACGCGGTCGATGGCACAGATACGCTCGAACTCCTCCTCGTTGAGCAACGGGCGCTCCAAGCGCACCAGCTGGCAGGCCGTGCGGGAATCCTCGAGCAAGTTGCCGTGGTTGCCCAGGTAGAGCGTGGTCGAAGTCACCATGTGCTCGCGCAGGGCATCGATCGGCGGATTCGTGACCTGGGCGAACAGCTGATAGAAATAGTCAAAGAACGAACGCGTCTTCTTGGACAGGCAGGCCAGCGGCGCATCGATGCCCATCGAGGCGAGCGGCGCCTTGCCCTGCCGGGCCATGGGACGCACGACCTCGTCAACGTCATCCCAGTGGTAGCCGAGCTTGGCCATACGCACGGCGGCGGGCACCTCGGCGTCCTCGGCGGGCATTGTCGCAACGGGCTCATCGAGCGCGTCAACGGTCAGCGTCTCCTCGGCAATCCAATCACGGTAGGGCTTTTCCTTGGCGTAACGGGCGCGCAGCTCGTCGTTGTAGACGACGCGACCGCGGGCAAAATCGACCTCGAGCATCTGGCCCGGCCCCAGACAGCCGCTCGTCAGAATGTTCTCGGGGCGCACCTCGATGGTACCCACCTCGCTTGCCAGCATAAAGCGACCGTCGCGCGTCACATAGTAGCGGGCGGGACGCAGGCCGTTGCGGTCGAGAGCAGCACCCAGGGTACGGCCGTCGGTAAAGGCGATGGCGGCAGGGCCGTCCCACGGCTCCATGAGCATGGACTGGTAAGCGTCGTAGGCGCGGCGCTCCTCACTCAGACTGTCGTTATGGTCCCACGGCTCGGGCAGCAACATGGACGCGGCACGCGTAAGCGGGCGACCGTTCATGACCAAGAACTCGAGCACGTTGTCCAGAATCGCGGAGTCGGAACCCTCGCGGTTGATGATGGGCATCACGCGCTCAAGATCGTGCTGCAGCACGGGGCTGTACAGGTTGGGCTCGCGGGCGCGGATCCAGTTGACGTTGCCCTTGAGGGTATTGATCTCGCCGTTGTGGACGATAAAGCGGTTGGGGTGCGCGCGCTCCCAGCTGGGCGTGGTGTTGGTGGAGTAGCGCGAGTGGACGAGCGCCACGGCCGTCTTGACGGCGGCGTCGTTGAGGTCGATGAAGAAGCGGCGCATCTGCGTGGCGACCAGCATGCCCTTGTACACGATGGTGCGCGAGCTCATGGAGCACACGTAGAAGATCTTGTCGCGCAGGGCAAACTCGGCGTCGGCCTTCTTTTCGATGGTGCGGCGGCACACGTACAGGCGGCGCTCGAAGGCATCGCCGGCGGGCGTGTCGTCCGGACGGCCCAGGAAGGCCTGCAGGATAGTGGGCATGCAGGCGCGGGCCGTCTCGCCCAGGTCGTGCGGGTCGACCGGCACCTCGCGCCAAAAGAGCAGCGGCACGCCGGCCTCGGCGCAGCCCTCCTCAAACACGCGGCGGGCATCCTCTACGCCCTTGTCGTCCTGCGGAAAGAACAGCATGGCCACGCCATAGTCGCCCTCTGCCGGCAGAATCTGGCCGCACTTTTGAGCCTCTTTACGGAAAAAGTGATGCGGAACCTGGAACAGGATGCCAGCGCCGTCGCCAGTGTTCTTCTCGAGTCCCGTGCCGCCGCGGTGCTCCAAGTTGACCAGAATGGACAGCGCATCGTCCAGAATCTGGTGATGGCGCTCACCGTTGATATCGGCAAGCGCGCCGATGCCACATGCGTCGTGGTCGAATTCGGGGCGATAAAGGCCCTGCTGCTGAGCGGAATCTGCCTGCATCGCGATCCTCCCCTAGATATTAGACAGTCAGTTGAATAGGCATACTAGGAGCATCGCCGGCCCGTTGTGTTTCCCGCCCGTTTCGAAACAATCGCGTAACGCGCGCCCTGCGAGTGGACACCACCGACCTCAAGGGCGACAGCAAGGGCCCCAAGTTCGGCCCGTAAGCTCACCGCTTCAAACATCTCAATCTGTAACAGGAAGACCCCATTTCGACGACTTACTGTTACAGATTGAGATGTTTTTGAGAGACGGCTCCGAATGTCTCAGTCTGTAACACGAAGGGCCGGTTTTGGCGGTCAGCTGTTACAGATCGAGACATTCCATAGGGCCATTTCTTCCTGTCTCGATCTGTAACACCTAGGCCCAACTTCCATCCCTAGTTGTTACAGATCAAGACATTTCGGCAGCCCCCTTCCTCATCCTATTCAAATACAGCTATTTTGTTAGTCTTGGTTAACTTCGAGCCTAAAACGGGTATCCTTTGCGGCGTCAAGCAAACGGCACGCAGGAGCGCACCATGATCAACCATCTCAAACAACACTTTGGTTCCCGGCGCACCGGCGGTCACGGAGGCCTAGACATTGCACGGCATATCGGCCCTGGGCTGCTCGTGACCGTTGGCTTTATCGACCCGGGCAATTGGGCCTCCAATATGGCCGCCGGCTCGCAGTTTGGCTACGCGCTGCTGTGGATCGTCACGCTGTCCACGATCATGCTCATCGTGCTGCAGCACAACGCGGCGCACCTGGGCATCGCCACGGGCATGTGTCTTGCCGAGGCCACGACACGTTATCTCCCCCGCTTCGTTGGGCGCACGGTGCTCGCCAGTGCCTATCTCGCGACCATCGCCACCGCCATGGCCGAAGTCCTGGGCGGTGCGATCGCGCTTCAAATGCTCTTTGGCCTGCCCGTACGCGCCGGCTGCATCATCGTCGCGGCAGTATCGATTGCCATGCTCATGACAAGCTCCTACAAACGCGCCGAGCGATGGATCATCGCCTTCGTGGGCGTGGTGGGACTCTCGTTTTTAGCCGAGCTTGCACTAGTCAAGGTCGACTGGCCGCAAGCCGCCACAAGCTGGATCACACCCAGTATGCCCACCGGCTCGGCCGCGATTATCGTAAGTGTCCTAGGCGCGGTCGTTATGCCCCACAACCTCTTCCTGCACTCCGAGGTCATCCAATCCATGCACTTCGAAGGCCAAGGCGAGCAGGTTATCGAAGAACGTCTGCGCTACGAGCTCTTCGACACGCTCTTTTCGATGGGCGTGGGCTGGGCAATCAACTCGGCCATGGTCATCCTGGCCGCAACGACCTTCTTTGCGCACGGCATTGTCGTTGACGACCTCGCCGTCGCAGCGGCTACACTCTCCCCCATTCTGGGCCCGGCAAGCTCGACCATCTTTGCGGTGGCACTGCTGTTTGCGGGACTATCGAGTAGTGTGACGGCGGGCATGGCGGCGGGAACCATCACCGCGGGCATGTTCGATGAGGAATACGACATCCACGACCGACATTCCTCAATCGGGGTGGCGACCTGTTTCGTCGGCGCAGTGGCGGCGTGCCTGGTCGTCCCGAATCCTTTTGAGGGTCTCATTTGGAGTCAGGCACTGCTGTCGCTTCAGCTGCCGATTACGGTCTTTGTGCTCATACGACTCACCAGTTCGCCCCGCGTCATGGGCAAATACGCCAACTCGCGCCCGCTCAACGCGCTGCTCGTAGGGATCGGCGTCATCGTGACGATTCTCGACATCGTGCTGCTAACGGGGATGTAATTGGGATGGCGTGACTGTCCAGATATAACGTCTTAATCTGTAACACGTGAGACCGTTTTAAACCGTCAGATAAATCAAAAGGGCCCCGGCCGAGAATTCGACCGGGACCCTTGGACAGAGCTATGTTCGGCTTTCGCCGTGTGCCTGCGAGTTACTCCTCGACGAGCTCAAACTGATCGGGACCGACGCCGCACACCGGGCACACGTAGTCCTCGGGCAGCTCGGGCGTGTCGACCTCAACCTCGTAACCGCAAACGGTGCACACAAACTTATACGTCTTCTTCTCCTCAGCCATGATGTTCTCCTCTCGAACGTGACTGCTGGTGTACTTGCTTATTAGTATATATTCTCAATAATATAATGCAAGTATTTTTAGAACATTTCTAGCCTTGATACGACGAAGCCTTGGGCGGCGTCTTGCCCTTTAACACCTTGTGGTAGTAGTCATAGGTCAGCGGGGCCTCGCCGCTCAGACGCTCGGCATCTTCGACCTCACCGATAAAGAGCAGGTGCGTGCCCACATCCACGGTATCAATCAGACGGCAGCTAAACAGCGCCGCCGCGTGCTCGGGCACATAGGGCATGCCCAGAGTGGTCTCGTGGGTCTCATACTTGGCAAACTTGTCGTAATCGCTGCTGGTGCGGAAGCCAAAATTGCCGATATAGAGCATGTCGGCGGTCTGGTCAATCACGGTCAGCGCAAAAGCCTTAGCCGATGCGATTACGCCGGACGTGACATTTTCCTTGTTCACGGCAATCGAGATGCGCGGCGGGGCGGATGTCACCTGCACCGCTGTGTTGATAACGCAGCCGGCACGCAGCCCGTCCGCCGCGGCGCTCACCACGTACAGGCCACTCGGCATGGTAAAGAACGCAGTTTTGTCCATAACGATCACTCCCCTAGCTCGGGTTGGAACCTCATGGATGTATGTACCCACAAAAAAGGCGACGCCCATAACGGACGCCGCCTTTGAGACATATGTGTCAGAACAGTAAGAAAGATGAGACGCCCGCAGTTGCGGTGAAATAGGGACTGAATAGCCCCTCAAACAGGCAAAACAGTCCGTATTCCACCGCAACTTATACAGAGTGCCTAGCGGTTGCGTTCCTTAAGGGCGCGATCGATCTCACGTTGGACATCACGCTTGGCCATGTCCTCGCGCTTGTCGTAGAGCTTCTTGCCGCGACCCAGACCCAGCAGCAGCTTTACGCGGCCGTCGGTATTAAAGTAGAGTTCCAACGGAACCAGCGCATAACCACGGTTGCGAAGTTTGCCGTCAAGAAAGTCAATCTCCTTGCGGTGCAGCAGCAGACGACGCCGACGGTCGGGATCGCGATTCCACACGCCTCCATGGCTATAAGGGTGGATATGCAGGCCGACGAGCCAGCACTCCCCGCCGCGAATCAGCGCGAAGGTATCGGTGATCTGGCAGGCGCGCTCGCGAATCGACTTGACCTCGGTGCCACTCAGTTCAATACCGCATTCGAACGTCTCATCGATAAAGTACTCGTGATGCGCCGAGCGATTCTTGGAAATGAGCTTGCGCTCGCGCTTACTGGGCATCGCCGGCCTCCTTGGCTCCATCGGCGTTTGAGCCCGCAGCCTCGCGCTTTGCCTTGCGCTCGGCGTTGAGCTCGGCGTCGCTCTCGCGCACCAGTTTGATAATCGCCGCGCAGGCTTCCTCGCCCACCAAGTCGCGAGCACGCACCGTCAGGCGCGTCGCCTCCTGCTTGTCGCCGTCGCTTGCAGCATCGGTCGCGCACATAATCAGGCAGATGGCAATCTCGGCCGAAGGTGAGGTCGGAACGCCCTGCAACGCCAGCTCGCCCATCACGTGCTCGTCGCTCTCCTCGGCGGCATCCGGATAGGTAGTATGGATCTTGTTGAGCAGGCGCGTCGTATGCGCATCGTTGGGCGCCAGGCGCAGCGCCAGACGCGCGCAGCCCACGGCAGCCGAAACGTTCTCGGTCTCGGGCTCCAAGAAGTACTGACCCAGATTGGCGTAAGCGCGGGCGGCGCACTTGCCATCGCTCGCGCGCTCCAGCACCGAGAACGAGAGCGATGCCCATTCCTGCTTGTCCTCGAGAGCGCGGAACAGCTCGGCCAAGTCCAAGCGATAGTTGCAGTTCATGGGGTCCCAACGCACAGCCTGCATCAGGGCATTACGAGCGCTCACATAATCCTGCTGGCGAATGTAGGCAAACGCCATATCAGAGTACAGGCGGTCAAACGGCACCTCGACCTGCACGAGCTCGCGCGGATCCTTCTCCACGCGGCGATAGGCCAAGCGCTCAAACTTGCTATCGAAGCTAAAGTATTGGCGCTTCTCCTCCGTCTTGCACTCAGCGTCGATATACTCCTCGGCGAGCTCCACCAGACGCTCCAGCAGCGGCGTCGCCGTAGCCAGGTCGCCCTGCGCCAGATAGTTCTCGGCATACGTGATGTCTTGCAAGCTGATGGGCAGATCCATGGCTACTCCTCGATCTGAGCGAAACACGGCAGGCGCCGTATATACGGTCAATACACAAAACCCGGGTCTCTTACGAGGCCCGGGCGTTCAATTTTGGTAGCCCGTACCAGATTCGAACTGGTGATCTCCGCCTTGAGAGGGCGGCGTCCTAAACCGCTAGACGAACGGGCCATATGTAGCAAATGCAATGGCTGGGATGGAGGGAGTCGAACCCCCATTGACGGAACCAGAATCCGCTGTCCTGCCATTAGACGACATCCCAATGACTGCATCGCTGCGCTCGGCTGTGCCTTTGCGCAAGAAAGAAATATACGGGAAGTCTCGCCGTGACGCAAGCCCCAATTTTGACTTTTTTGAAATTCAGTCAAATTGGCCTAATTTAGTCCAACCCGTGAAGGACCTGTGAAGCCAACCGCTGTACACGAAGGGCAAAACGCCGCGAGCGGTAGCCGTCAACCGTTGGCAGATTCTACCGTGAAAACGATAGCACCAGGCAACACAATCGAAGTATCAATGATCACGTAGATATCGAGGCACCATGGACGAAGAGCTTGATTACCTATGGGAGACCCTGGGGCTCGAGATCGCTGCTGATCTTTGGCCCGAACGGGACAAAATCCATCCCACACTGCGCCCCGCCATCACGGTGATGCAGGCAAAATACCGCCGTGCATCCTTTTTGATCATGCGGGTGTCATGGCACGCGGGACTCCCCGACCTTAAGCGAATCCAGGCAAGCCTCGTCGAGCTGTCCGGTATGCCGACTGTCATATCCGAGGCGCACCTGGAGCAGCGCCAGCGCGAGCGACTGCAACAGCAGCGGATTCCCTTTATCTGCCCCGGCGTTCAGGCATATCTGCCCTTTATGGACGAGGAGTACTGGAGCGGCAAGCCCAACAAGCACGTAAAGGTCTACGATCCGCACGAATGGGCACAGCTTGAGGATTAGCGCATATGCCCGCCAGCCGGGATAGTGCGCATGCCCGCCAACCGGAAAGCTCATCCCGGAATTTACGTCCAGAACGGGACGCGCTTTCCCCTAGAGGCCCCAAACGGAAACCGTATCCCAGATTTCGCGCTCAAACTGGGATACGGTTTCCGCTAGCCCCTTCAACCGGAAACTGCGTCCCGGAATCCGAGCTCAAAACGGGACGCACTTTCCGCAGCCACTACAGCAGCACCTCGGTCCAGGTCGCTTCCTTAAACCCGGGAATCGCAAAGTCGTCGCCCACCAGTAGCGGACGCTTGACCAGCATGCCGTCGGTCGCCAGCAGCTCGTAGCACTCCTGATCCGTCATGCCCGCATCCAGACGCGCCTTCAGGCCCAGCTCTCGATATTTCATGCCCGACGAATTAAAGAAGCGCCGCACCGGCAGCCCCGAACGAGCAATCCAGGTCGCAAGCTCATCAGCCGTGGGATTGTCCAAAACGATATCGCGATCGATATACTCTACCCGATCGCGTCGAAAATGTTGGTGTAAGGGTGACGCCCTAGCGCCCGTTTAACGAAGAACGGCCTTCGTCCTAGAATCTGAAATCACCACAACAACAGGTTCTAGGAAAGGACGAAGACCGCTATGGAAATCTTATCAGACCC